>NZ_JAWJBQ010000015.1:0-123846 GCF_046535955.1 Pseudoalteromonas sp. SIMBA_162
GCTCTGCTGCAGCACGTTCTAGCTCTATGCGCTGCGCTTCTGCTTGCTGTGCTGCAATACGTTCTTGCTCTATGCGCCGTGCTTCTGCTTGCTGTGCTGCAATACGTTCTTGCTCTATGCGCTGTGCTTCTGCGTGCTCTGCTGCAGCACGTTCTAGCTCTATGCGCTGCGCTTCTGCTTGCTGTGCTGCAATACGTTCTTGCTCTATGCGCTGTGCTTCTGCTTGCTGTGCTGCAATACGTTCTTGCTCTAAACGCTGGGCTTTTGCTTGCTCTGCCGCAGCACGTTCTTGCTCTAAACGCTGGGCCTCTGCTTGCTCTGCTGTAGCACGTTCTTGTTCTAAACGCTGCGCTTCTGCTTGCTCTGCAAGGCGATTTTGCAGCTCCACTCTCTGCTGCTCGGCTTCCGCATGTTCTTTTGCTAGCAGCTCGGCATTTGCTCGTTCTATTGCTAATTTTTCCGCTTGCTCTGCAGCAACGCGTTCTTGCTCGGCTTTTTCAGCGGCAACGCGTTCTTCTTCTAAGCGTTTAGCTTCTTGCTCTGCTAAAGCTTGTTGTTTATCAGCCTCTGCTTTTTGTTCGGCTTGTTTTTTATCTGACTTACCAAAGCCGAGCCAAGACATTAATTTACTTTTTTTTGCCATACTTGCTAATAACCACTTATAAAAATCTGATAAACTAAAATTTGAAAATAGCTTGGAAGAGCCAACACACTTTGCCAGCCAAACAACCATTCAAAACATAAGTGTCCAATAGTAACACTTTTAATGCGGTTGAAAAATGAAGCTATACGTAATCTACTACAATATTATCTGAGCTAGATCCCAGATACCATTTTTTAGTGAGCTAAATGAGAAATAAAACAACTAAAAATAAAGCAATTACCAAATCTACTGATGGCTTTATTAGAGTGATAAGTGGGCAATTTCGCGGCCGAAAGCTTCCAGTAAAAGACGTACAAGGTTTACGTCCTACTACAGACCGAATTAAAGAGACAGTATTTAACTGGTTAATGCAAGACACGCGTGATGCTAACGTTCTAGATTGTTTTGCAGGTTCTGGTGGGTTGGGGTTCGAAGCTCTTTCGCGTTTTGCAAGTACTGCTCTTTTTATAGAGCTTGACCCAAGTGCAGCAAAGCAACTAGCGCAAAACATAGCAACACTAAAATTACAAAATGCACAGGTAAGGCACACTAACTCTCTTTCATTTTTAGAACAAAAAAATAGTAATACGCCTTTTGATCTTGTTTTTGTTGACCCGCCTTTTCGCAAAAATTTAGCTCAAACTAGCTGTAACTTATTAGAAATAAATAATTGGCTTAGCGAAGAAGCACTAATTTACGTTGAAGTAGAGAGCGATCTAAATACGTTCAAACCACCTAGTAACTGGCTGTTAATTAAAGAAAAAAAAGCAGGCCAAGTATTTTGTAGACTCTACCAACGCCAACCAAATTAATACTGTTTTACACTATGCGTTTCTGTTAATATTATCCTTTACATGTGGTGTTGCTTCGGATTACAATACCGCACCATTTTTGAACCACTTGATCAATGTTTGATCAACTTGAGCAACGCTCATAATTTAGGTAGGTGAATTTTTAATGCCAGTAATTAAAGTAAGAGAGAACGAACCGTTTGACGTAGCACTTCGTCGCTTCAAGCGTTCATGTGAAAAAGCAGGTATCCTTTCAGAAGTTCGTCGTCGCGAGCACTATGAAAAGCCAACAGCTGAGCGTAAGCGTAAGAAAGCTGCAGCAGTTAAGCGTCACATGAAAAAACTTTCTCGTGATAACGCTCGTCGCGTTAAATTATACTAATACATTAGGTCTTGTATAAATGAGCCTTTTAATAACGCTAAAAGATGCGCAAAAAGATGCGATGAGAGCTAAAGACAAACAACGTCTTAACCCTATTCGCATGGTACTTGCTGCAATCAAGCAACGTGAGATTGACGAGCAAATAACACTAGACGACGCAGGTATTACCTCCGTTATAGTGAAGCTTGTTAAACAACGTCGCGACTCTTACACTCAGTACAAAGATGCTGGGCGTGATGATTTAGCTGAAATTGAAGCCAATGAAATAGCAGCACTTGAAACCTTCTTACCTCAAAAATTGAGTGACGAAGAAATAATTGCTCTCATTGACGCGGCTATTGCTGATACTAACGCAGCAGGTATGCAAGACATGGGTAAAGTGATGGGTATAATCAAAAGCAAAGCTGAAGGTCGCGCCGATATGGGTAAGATCTCTGGTTTAATAAAGCAAAGATTAACTGCCTAACACTCCCTATACGTAAAGTATAATTGAAGTAAACCGAGCCTTGTGCTCGGTTTCTTTGTTTTTACGTCGCTAAAAAGTAAACGTTATGCCTATATTCAAAAATGAAATTATTCATTCTGACTCTATTTATTTAGCCGTCATTTTGATAAGTTAAGCTCCAATTATTTATACCTTACGAGTATAAATTTTAAGTTTCACTTTCGTTATTCTTCTTAATATTTCAGGACTGTACTTTACTAATGGCTGGAAAGATCCCACGAAGTTTTATAGATGATTTACTTGCCAGAACCGATATTGTCGACCTGATAGACTCTAAAGTTGGGCTTAAAAAAGCCGGTAAAGACTATCAAGCGTGTTGCCCTTTTCATAACGAAAAGTCTCCCTCGTTTACGGTATCGCAAGATAAACAGTTTTATCATTGCTTTGGCTGTGGGGCGAATGGCAACGCAATATCATTTGTTATGGAATACGACAAACTAGAGTTTGTTGATGCCATTGAAGAGCTTGCCAGTATGCTCAACTTGGACGTGCCCCGCGAACAAGGCGGTAGCTCTGCGCCAGAACGTACCGCTGCGCAAAAGCGTTCAGATTACGATTTGATGCTTCATACAGCTCGCTTTTATCAGCACCAACTAAAGCACCACGCTAACTCGGCCGCAGTCATTGACTATGTTAAAGGTCGAGGACTGAGCGGAGAAACCGTTAAAAAGTTCATGGTTGGCTACGCCCCTAGTGAATGGGATGGCTTATGTTTACAACTTGGCCGTAATAAAGAACAAAAAGAGCAACTCGTCGAATTAAAGCTCGCCTCAGAAAAAACACCCGGCAGGCAGTTCGACTTTTTTCGCGACCGCTTAATGTTTCCTATTCGTGATAAACGCGGCAGAGTTGTCGCTTTTGGCGGTCGTGTTATGCAAGCTGATCAAGGGCCTAAATATTTAAACTCTCCAGAGACTCGAATTTTTCATAAAGGGTTTGAGCTTTATGGCCTTTACGAAGCTAAACAAGCACACAAAAAGTTAGAGCACATTCTTATCGTTGAAGGCTACATGGATGTTGTTGCACTTGCAGAAAAAGAGATTGAATACGCTGTTGCAGCACTGGGAACCGCCACAACAAGCGAACACATGCATACGTTATTTAGAACGACCGATAAGGTCATTTGTTGTTACGATGGCGACCGAGCTGGACGCGATGCAGCTTGGCGGGCACTTGAAAATGCGCTCCCCTACTTAAATGACGGTAAAGCATTGAACTTTGTATTTTTGCCTGATGGAGAAGATCCCGATTCATTAGTGCAAAAAGAAGGTAAAGAAGCATTCGAACAGCGTCTAAGTGAAGCCGATGACTTTACTAAAGTCATGTTTAACAGATTAAGCCAAGAAATTGATTTAACACTCGATTCGGGTAAAGCAAAATTACTCAGTGCAGCCCTACCGCTCATTGAAAAAATTCCGAGTGAATTTTACCAAGAAAATATTTTAGAGCAATTAGGCAGACTAATTGGGCGCACGCGTGAACAACTTAATAATCGATTAAAAACACCAAAGCAACAGCATTCTATTGAGCGAAAATTTAAAATAACCCCAATGCGACAGGCTATTGGTATTTTAATTCAGCATCCAAACCTAGCTAAAAGTGTTCCTTATTTGCCAGAACTTGCACAAATGAACATTGCAGGTATTGGTTTATTGCTTCGCTTGCAGCAACAAGCACTTGAAAAAGAGACTATCACTACGGCTCAGATACTCGAATTTTTTAGAGATACTGACGATTATGAGCCTCTTATTAAGCTCGCTACTTGGCAACATGAAATAAATGAAGAGCGTTTAGAGACTGTTTTTAAAAATACTTTTAAATTTATTGAAGATCAGTGTTTAAATTATCGACTAGAGACCTTATTAATAAAAGACAAGACACAAGGTTTAAATAGCGACGAAAGACTAGAATGTCATTTACTAATGACAGCGTTAAAAGCGACTAACAGCTAGTCAGATCTAGTTTTGGATGTTATACTGTGCTATTCACTGCGTCACATTGTTCTGGTTGGCATTAATGTAAACCAAGTGATGGCGCCTGTTGTATCAACTTATCAGAGTGGAAGAAACAATCTCTATGGATCCAACTCCTCAGTCACAATTAAAACTTCTGATTCAAAAAGGTAAAGAGCAAGGCTACTTAACTTTTGCAGAAGTAAATGATCACCTTCCACAAGACATAATTGACTCAGATCAAGTAGAAGATATCATAAGCATGATTAATGACATGGGTATTAAGGTTAGCGAAAACGCGCCTGATGCCGATGAACTAATGATGCAAGAAACAACGACAGACGAAGACGCAGCTGAAGCTGCCGCTGCTGCACTTGCTACGGTAGAAAAAGAAATTGGCCGCACTACCGATCCAGTTCGCATGTACATGCGCGAAATGGGCACTGTTGAACTTCTTACACGTGAAGGCGAAATTGTTATCGCTAAGCGTATTGAAGAAGGGATCAACCAAGTACAAATTTCAGTTGCTGAATACCCTGAAGCAATCACTTACCTACTAGAGCAGTGGGATAAGTTTGAAGCAGAAGAAATGCGTTTAAGCGATATCATCGTTGGTTTCATTGATCCAAACGAAGATGAAGCGCCAATTTCAGCAACTAATATCGGTTCAGAATTAAGTGAAAAACAACTTGATGACGACGATGAAGACGATGACAAAAGTGACGATGATGAAGATGAAGAAGAAGTAGATACAGGCCCAGATCCTGAAGAAGCTCGCATTCATTTTGAAAACTTACGTGATTTATATAATAAAGCACGTGATACGTTTGAAGCTAAAGGTCGTTCGCATCCTGATTCACAAGCCGCCATTTTTGAAATTGGTGAGCTTTTCAGAACCTTCAAGCTAATTCCTAAACAGTTTGATCGCATGGTTAACAACATGCGCGAAATGATGGACCGCGTTCGTGTTCAAGAACGTCTAATCATGAAACAAGCTGTACAAATTGCTAAGCTACCTAAAAAAGCATTCGTTAAGCACTTTGCTAATAACGAAACGGATGCTTCGTGGGTTGATTTAGAAATTTCAAACAACGAAAAATACTCAGCTAAACTTGAAGAAGTTAAACCTGAAATAATACGTTGTATCAATAAGCTATCTATTATTGAGCAAACAACTGGTTTAAGCATAGAGCGTATTAAAGACATTAACCGTCGTATGAGTATTGGTGAAGCAAAAGCGCGCCGTGCGAAAAAAGAAATGGTTGAAGCTAACTTACGTCTTGTAATCTCAATTGCTAAAAAATACACAAACCGTGGTTTACAGTTCTTGGATTTAATCCAAGAAGGTAATATTGGTTTGATGAAAGCGGTAGATAAGTTTGAATACCGTCGTGGTTATAAGTTCTCTACTTATGCTACGTGGTGGATACGTCAAGCTATCACTCGCTCTATTGCCGACCAAGCAAGAACTATCCGTATCCCGGTACATATGATCGAAACGATTAATAAACTTAACCGTATCTCTCGTCAAATGTTACAAGAAATGGGTCGTGAGCCAAATCCAGAAGAATTAGCTGAACGCATGATGATGCCTGAGGATAAAATTCGTAAGGTACTTAAGATTGCTAAAGAGCCAATTTCGATGGAAACACCAATCGGTGATGATGAAGATTCGCACTTAGGTGACTTTATCGAAGACACCACCATTGATTCGCCAATCGATTCGGCAACAATGGAGTCGCTTCGTGGCGCAACTAACGACGTACTAGCGGGCTTAACAGCGCGTGAAGCTAAAGTACTTCGTATGCGCTTTGGTATCGATATGAATACCGACCACACCTTAGAAGAAGTAGGTAAACAATTTGACGTAACACGTGAGCGTATTCGTCAAATAGAAGCGAAAGCGCTGCGTAAATTACGCCACCCTTCTCGCTCAGATTTACTAAAAAGCTTTTTAGACGCTAAGTAATTTAGCGCTTTGTATAAACTAAAAAGGCCGCTGTAGCGGCCTTTTTTCTATTTCAAGGAAATAAAGATGGCTTGGATCCAAATCCGTATCAATGCCAATGCAGCAACCGCAGATGCAGTAAGTGACCTATTAATGGAAGCAGGCAGTGCGTCTGTTACCTTTATGGATGCTAAAGACACACCTATATATGAGCCAAAAATTGGCACTGTTGAATTTTGGGCTGACACCACTGTAATTGGTTTATTTGAAGCTAATCACGATATGAACGAAGTGATCGCACTATTAAAACGCCACGACGAAATAAATGAATCTCTCGTTTACAAAATTGAACAGCTTGAAGATAAAGACTGGGAACGTGAATGGATGGATAACTTCCACCCTATTCAGTTTGGTGAAAAGCTATGGATTTGCCCTAGCTGGCGCGATATTCCTGATCCTGATGCTGTTAACGTTTTACTTGACCCTGGCCTTGCGTTTGGCACAGGCACACACGCAACAACAGCTCTGTGTTTAAAATGGCTAGAAAGCCAAGACCTTAGCGGTAAAACCGTCGTGGATTTTGGTTGTGGCTCAGGCATTTTAGGTATCGCTGCTATTAAACTGGGTGCTGAGCGCATGATTGGGATTGATATTGACCCACAAGCACTTGAAGCAAGTCTTGATAATGCAAACAGAAACGGCGTAGCCGATAAGCTAGAAGTGTACTTACCAGAAAACCAGCCAGAGTTTACTGCAGATATTGTAGTGGCTAATATTTTAGCGCAACCTCTGCGTGAGCTTCACAGTGTGATTTTAGGATTGTTAAAGCCAGGTGGCAAAATTGCGATGTCTGGCATTTTAGAAGAACAAGCCCAGTCAGTAGCTGATATTTACGCCCCTTTTATTGAGCTCGATAAAATTGCCATTGAAGGTGATTGGACTCGTGTTAGCGGTATAAAAAATAGCTAACCATATACATTATAAATTTTAGAGTATTAACTCAAAAGTCGCATGTAAAGCCTGTATTTAACAGGCTTTACTATTTTTTTACAAAATAAAAAATAAACATTATTTATTATAAAAACACCATTCGTTCAAATTTCACACAAATAAACCCTTTCGTCATACGGTTATCAAATGTCAATACGAAAAGTGCAAAAAAAAGTCACTTTTGTTCAATTTATAGCCTTTGATTTTTGTCAAAAAAGCCGTAAACTTAGCGCCCCTTGAAAAGAGGCCTATTGAATACAGTGCGTATCGGTAAATACCAACTTGAGAATAATGTAATTGTTGCGCCTATGGCCGGCATTACAGACAGACCATTTAGACAACTCTGCCGTCGCTTAGGCGCCGGGCTTGCTGTGTCTGAAATGTTATCGTCAAACCCAAAGGTTTGGAAAACTGAAAAGTCGATGAATCGTATGGATCACAGCGGTGAGTCGGGTATACGCGCGGTGCAGATTGCAGGAGCTGATCCTGAGCTTATGGCGCAGGCCGCACAATTCAATGTTGCTAACGGTGCACAAATCATAGATATCAATATGGGGTGCCCAGCAAAAAAAGTGAACAAGAAACTCGCAGGCTCTGCTTTATTACAGTTTCCTGAACTCGTGGAAGAGATTATTGATGCAGTTGTTAATGCTGTTGATATACCTGTAACACTTAAAATCCGTACAGGGTGGGATCCGGATAACCGTAATGGTGTAGAGATTGCGAGAATAGCTGAACGTTATGGCATTGCATCACTGGCTGTACATGGGCGAACACGCGCATGTATGTATAAAGGTGAAGCAGAATACGCCACGATTAGGGATATAAAACGTTCAGTGTCAATTCCTGTTGTTGCAAATGGTGATATTACCTCGCCAGAAAAAGCAAAACAGGTTTTAGACTATACGGGTGCAGATGCCATTATGATTGGTCGAGCCGCCCAAGGTCGCCCTTGGATATTTAGGGAAATAGACCACTATTTGCGAACTGGTGAACACATGCAGCCACCTGCTATTGCAGAGGTGCGCAGTATTTTAATGGAGCATTTAACAAACCTCCATGCGTTTTACGGTGAGCCAATGGGCGCGAGAATTGCTCGCAAACATGTATCTTGGTATTTGCAAACCCATGACAGTGATGGTCAGTTTAGGCGAGTATTTAATGCGCTCGACAACTCAGAAGCACAGGTCGTCGCATTAGAGCAATACTTTAAAACACTAGCAGCTAACTAAGAAAGAAAGAGACTTTATAATGTTCGAACAAAACGTGACTTCTCCATTTATCACAAACCCTCATGTTCAGTCACACGAGAAACCGCAGCCATTGCGTGATGCAGTAAAAAAAGCTGTTCACCACTACTTAAAACAGCTTAACGGTCAAGATGTGCAAGACGTTTACGACCTTGTTCTTTCAGAGCTAGAAGCGCCATTACTTGAAGAAGTAATGACATACACACGTGGTAACCAAACTCGTGCAGCTATTTTACTAGGTATCAACCGTGGTACTTTACGCAAAAAGCTTAAAAAATACGGCATGAACTAATATGCTGGCTGTGATAAATCACAGCTGTTTATTAAAAAAGCACCTTAGGGTGCTTTTTTTATGCGTACAATTTAGTAGAGATGTTGCAAAATGCTCACGCTTATTGGCGCTTTATAAGTCGTTTTTTAAGTTGTAATCAGTTAAAATGCCCGCTTCTAAGCTAGCTCATTAACTGAGGAAATCAAACTACAATGGATACTCATCGTCCCATTCGTCGCGCACTATTAAGTGTGTCTGATAAAACCGGTATTGTTGAATTTGCCCGCGCACTAGAAGCGCAAGGTGTAGATATTTTATCAACTGGCGGTACATGTAAACTCCTTGCTGATAACGGCATAAAAGTGACTGAAGTTTCAGATCACACCGGTCACCCTGAAATCATGGATGGCCGCGTAAAAACCCTTCACCCTAAAATTCACGGCGGTATTTTAGCCCGTCGCGGACAAGATGAAGATGTAATGGCAGATAACAACATTTCTGCAATCGACATAGTTGTAGTTAACTTATACCCCTTTGCGAATACTGTCGCTCAAGAAAACTGCAGCCTTGAAGATGCCATTGAAAATATTGATATTGGCGGCCCAACAATGGTTCGCGCAGCTGCTAAAAATCACAAAGACGTAACGATTGTTGTAAACGCGAGCGATTACGATCGCGTTATTAGCGAAATGCAAAATAACAATGGTTCAACTACGTATAAAACACGTTTTGATTTAGCTATTGCCGCGTATGAGCACACAGCTCAATACGATGGCATGATTGCTAATTACTTTGGCAAAATGGTTCCTGACTACACTGAAGAAGCCGTCGAAGACACTAAGTTCCCACGTACTATCAACATGCAATTCACTAAAAAGCAAGATATGCGTTACGGTGAAAACTCACATCAAGATGCTGCTTTTTACGTTGAAAACGATGTAAGTGAAGCATCAGTTGCAACTGCAACTCAGTTACAAGGTAAAGCACTGTCGTTTAATAACATTGCAGATACCGATGCAGCCCTTGAGTGCGTTAAAGAATTTGATGTACCTGCGTGTGTTATTGTTAAACACGCAAACCCGTGTGGTGTTTCAATTGGTGAAGATATTCTTAGTGCTTACGAGCGTGCATTTAAAACAGACCCAACATCAGCGTTTGGCGGCATTATTGCCTTTAACCGCGAGCTTGATGCTGCAACAGCACAAGCCATTGTTGACCGTCAATTTGTTGAAGTGATTATTGCCCCGAGCATTTCAAGTGAAGCTGCAAAAATTGTTGAAGCTAAAAAGAACGTACGTTTATTAGCGTGTGGACAATGGAGTGGCAAAGCAACTGGCCATGATATTAAACGCGTAAACGGCGGCGTTTTAGTACAAGATCGCGACCTAGGTATGGTTACCCAAGGCGACTTAAAAGTTGTCTCTAAGCGTCAGCCATCTGAGCAGGAACTTAAAGATTTACTGTTTTGCTGGAAAGTCGCTAAATTTGTTAAATCAAACGCGATTGTGTATGCCCGCGACGGTATGACTATTGGTGTAGGCGCAGGCCAAATGAGCCGCGTTTACTCTGCTAAAATAGCGGGTATTAAAGCTGCTGATGAAAACCTAGAAGTGCCGGGTTCTGTTATGGCATCGGATGCGTTTTTCCCATTCCGCGATGGCATAGATGCTGCTGCAGAGGCTGGTATAACAGCGGTTATTCAACCGGGTGGTTCAATGCGCGATGAAGAAGTTATCGCGGCCGCGGATGAAGCGGGCATGGCTATGGTGTTTACTGGCATGCGTCACTTCCGCCACTAATCACAAAAAGGGTTAAGCTCAACGTTTAACCCTTTTTGTTTGCAAGCAATTCACGTATTCTGATTATTCTAACTCCTAATTTTAATGTGAAGGAACAAACGATGAAATTTGCACTAAAGTCTCTACTTGTTGCTAGCCTAGCACTTACTTCAACAATGGCATTAAGCCATAACCATGAATCAAGCCTAAGCCACGCAATAAAAGCAAGCGAGCGAAGCGCTAAAAATAGTGCTCGTGATGAATATCGCCACCCTGAGCAAACATTGGCATTTTTTGGCTTTAAACCATCAATGACCGTTGTAGAAATTGCGCCAGGTGGTGGTTGGTACAGTGAAATTTTAGCGCCAGCATTGAAAGAGCAAGGCTTATACTACGCTGCTCATTTCCCTAGCGACTCATCGGTTGGTTACTATCAACGCTCATTAGCTGCGTTTAAACAAAAAGTAGCTGAAGACGAACGCTTTAGTAATGTTAAAATTACAGAGTTTGCTCCTTTAACCCACCTAGATATTGCGCCTGCAGAATCTGCCGATATGGTACTTACCTTCCGCAATGTGCATAACTGGTATATGGGTAAAGATACAGACGGTGCATTGAGCGCATTTAAAGCGTTTTATAAAGCACTAAAACCAGGCGGTACATTGGGTGTGGTTGAGCATCGTTTAGCTGAAAACCGTGCTGATGAGGATCAAAAAACATCAGGTTATATGAAACAGAGTTACGTGGTTGACCTTGCAAAGCAAGCAGGATTTGAGCTAGCAGCAACTAGTGAAATAAATGCTAATCCAAAAGATACAGCCGATCACCCTAAAGGGGTGTGGACGCTACCACCTAGCTTAAGACTTGGCGAACAAGACGCTGAAAAATATAAAGCTATTGGTGAAAGCGACCGTATGACGCTGAAATTTAAAAAACCGCTTTAAATAGGAATAGTACGCCATGAATGTATTAGTCATTGGCAGCGGCGGCCGCGAACACGCACTTGCGTTTAAGGCCGCTCAAAACAGTAAAGTAAATACCGTGTTTGTTGCTCCAGGTAACGCAGGTACTGCACTTGAGCCTAAACTCGAAAACGTTGCAATTAACGTTGAAGATTTAGATGGCTTATTAAAATTTGCTCAGCAAAACAATGTAGAGCTCACCATTGTAGGCCCTGAAGTACCGCTCGTATTAGGTGTTGTGGATAAATTTCGTGAACATGATATGGCTATATTTGGCCCAACAGCGGGTGCTGCCCAGCTTGAAGGCTCTAAGTCGTTTACGAAAGACTTTTTAGCACGTCATGCTATACCAACCGCCGATTACCAAACATTTGAGCAAATTGACCCGGCCCTTGCTTATTTAAAAGAAAAAGGTGCGCCAATTGTAATTAAAGCCGATGGTTTAGCCGCAGGTAAAGGCGTTATTGTTGCAATGACACATCAGGAAGCTGAAGACGCTATTCGCGATATGCTTGCCGGTAATGCCTTTGGTGATGCTGGTAGCCGTGTTGTTATTGAAGAGTTTTTGGATGGCGAAGAAGCCTCTTTCATTGTAATGGTAGATGGTAAAAACGTCCTTCCGTTTGCGACAAGCCAAGATCATAAACGTGCTTATAATGGCGATGCCGGCCCAAATACTGGCGGTATGGGTGCATACTCTCCTGCGCCAGTGGTGACAAACGAAATCCACCAACGCATTATGGATGAAGTGATCACCCCGACAGTAGAAGGCATGGCAAGCGAAGGCAACCCGTACACTGGCTTCTTGTACGCAGGTTTAATGATAGATAGCTCAGGTACACCTAAAGTTATCGAGTATAACTGTCGTTTTGGCGACCCTGAAACACAACCTATGATGCTACGTTTACAATCAGATTTAGTTGAACTGATTGAAGCGGCTAACCGTGAAGAACTAGATAAAACCACCATCGAGTTTGACCCACGCGCAGCGGTAGGCGTTGTACTTGCAGCTAAAGGCTACCCGGGTGACTACCCTAAAGGCGATGCTATTTCAGGCCTTAAGGTTAACTACCCTGCTGATGAAAAAGTATTTCATGCGGGTACTAAACAAAGCGGCGATGATGTTGTTACTGCCGGCGGCCGTGTTTTGTGCGCAACGGCATTGGGTAATAGCGTAACAGAAGCACAACAACGAGCCTACGAGCTGGTTAAACAAATTAGCTGGGATGGTATGGAGTATCGAACTGATATTGCTTATCGTGCTATTGCTCGCGAGCAGTAAGCTAATAAAAATTGATTGGTATGACCAATTAATTTAACTAAAAAAGCGCAGTTCGCCTGCGCTTTTTTAGTGCTACACTAATTAAAAGTTTTTAAAAAGTAAGCATACATTGGAACTTAGAACTTTACGTTATCATTCACTTGCTGTTGCCATTTTGATATTTATATTTTTTATTATCAATACATTGGCTTCAAACCTAGTAGTGCCTACTCGTTACACAATTGATAAAACATCACCAATGTATCTCAATCACGCCTACTACATTGATGAAACCAAAAACCAAACATTCGATGCAATTATCAAGCAACCTAATTTACTTACCCATGCTCCTTTTTCAGAAATTCCTTGGAGTTTTACTCAGCAAAATTATTGGTTGTTTCTTGATTTAGAAAACAAAAGCCAAGAAAGTCAAAAAGTAGTTGCTCACTTTGATAACCCAATGGCCGATCACCTCACAGTTTATCGTTTAGATAAAAACAACCATATATTAAAAACTTATAAGTTGGGTGATAGAGAAAAAAAACTGACTTTGTTTCAGTACAGCGTGCCACACATCAACTTTTTGATGGAGCAAAAATCAACCCAGCGCCTCGTTATTAAAATAGACACCGTGGGCATTAGCAAAACACCTATCAATTTATACCGCGATAAAGAATTTGTAGATTTAATGCGTTCTCAAACTGGTATTTGGGGAATATTTGCTGGCGTATTACTCATGGCTGCACTTTACAACCTAGTACTCTATTTTGGTATAAAAGACCGGGTTTACCTTGTTTATATTGGTTACATAATTAGCGCACTGATACTAATGGGTATTGTGCTTGGGTTTGGGTTTTACCTTTGGCCTTTAGAGTGGCAACTATTTTTTCATCACAAAGTCATTGTGAGTAATTACGCGGTTTCGTTTTTTACTCTCGCCTTTTGTACTATGTTTTTGCGCTACCATAAAGATAAGTGCTGGCGATACACAATGAGCAAAGCGCTGCTTTCTCTTATGTTTGTTATGGGTATAGCTAGCTTTTTTATTCCTGAAAACATCGCTGCGCCACTTTTTTTCTGCGTATTAGCGCTGCTATATGTTGCATGCACTATATTAATTTATAAAAAACTGCTTAGTGGTTTTAGATGGGCCAAATTTTACGTTTTTTCGTGGGTTCCCCTTATTTTAGGTGCCGTAATACAACCACTGGAGCTCACCGGCGTGATTGATTACAGTTTCACTTCGCGTCACGCCTTTTTGGTGGCGATTTTATGTGAAATTGTTTTAATGGCCATGGCGCTGGCTGATCGTGTACGCTATCAACGAGAGCGCGCGCTTTACCATGCAACTCACACTCAACAAACTAAGTTGCTTAATAGCTCTAAGCTCAAACAAGCATTTATGTCCCTGCAAAGCCAAAACCGTTCTACCACCTTGTGCCTAATAAAAATACGTCATTTTAATTCGCTTAATACCATCATTACATCGACTCAAGGTTACACCCTCATAAAGCACATTGCTGAGCGACTAGAGAATGAATTAATGCACGAAAGAGAGTTTGCAAATCTTGAAACCGATTTAAATAACAGTCCTCGTCTGGCTGATTTAAACAGTGGTGTATTTGCTTGTATCTCAACCAAAAACCAAAACCAAGACACACTCAAAACACTACTCACAAAAGTCATTAGTAACCTCCCCAAGCAATATGAAATTAAAGGTTTGAGTCTGCAGCTCAATTACACAATTGGCATTAGTAGTGCAAACCAAAGTAATGATTTTGAATATTGGTTAAAGCGCGGTTACTTAGCCTTAAAAGATGCAAAAGGACGTGCAGATCGCGTTGCGTCGTCTGCAATTAATAACAGTTTAATAATGGATGTTGGTTTGGCGGCTCATTTGCAAAAAGCAATTAAAACAAACCAGCTTGCGCTGTATTATCAACCGCAAATAAGTTTAGTCAATAATCAAGTAATAGGCGCTGAAGCGCTACTACGCTGGCCTGATCCCACCTATAAAAACATTTCGATTGAAGAGCTTGTAATATTGGCTGAGCATACCGGAATAATTAATGAGCTGACCTTGTGGGTTATTGAACAAGCTTGTAAAGATCTTGTAGAGCTAATTAACAGCGGCCATAAAGAGCACACAATTAGCGTTAACTTAAGCGCTAAAAACTTAGCCATTAATAACTTAGCTGAAAAAATAGAAAATATATTAATCAAACATCAAGCACCCGCTCACTTACTTAAGTTTGAATTAACTGAATCTGCCTTTGTAGAAAGCCAAGACGTGCTCATTAAATTAGTTGATGAATTATCAGCATTAGGAATAAAAGTTGTACTCGATGACTTTGGCACAGGTTACGCATCATTGAGCTACCTTGTTAACTACCACTTTAGCGAGCTAAAAATAGATAAATCATTTATTTTTGACCTCGTTAATAACCCCGCTCACCAAGTCATAGTTCAAACATCAATAGATATGGCGCACCAGCTTAACTTGTCAATTACTGTAGAAGGTGTTGAAACTCAAGAAATCCACCAGCTGTTAAAACAAATGAATGCAGACCGCGCACAAGGTTATTTATATGCTAAAGCGTTGCCTTATCCTGAGTATGTTAATTTCTTAAAAAGCCAATACAGTTTAAAAATGTTAGACTCTCCTTTTTAAACATCTTTAGGGGCTATGTGAAGATGCAAGGCACACTGCGTAAATTAAAATCGAGCTTAACAGAGCCCGTTCAATATCACCTTCCCGTTGGCGATGAGCTAGTTAACTTAAATGCTTTTATAGGTAAAGAACTAACGCTTACATTTAGCGGCACTATTTTGTGTTCTAACTGCGGTAAAAAAACCAAAAAAAGTTATTCTCAAGGCCATTGTTTTGTTTGTATGCGTAAGCTCGCTAGCTGCGACATGTGTATTATGAAACCAGAAACCTGCCACTACGATCAAGGTACATGCCGAGAGCCACAGTGGGGCGAAGCTAATTGTATGATCCCACATTACGTTTACTTAGCTAACACCTCGGGATTAAAAGTAGGTATTACGCGCCATACACAAATACCTACACGTTGGATTGACCAAGGCGCCACTCAAGCTTTACCTATTTTTAAAGTACAAACACGTTTGCAGTCGGGATTGGTAGAGGTTGCATTAGCAGAGTTTATTGCCGATAAAACTAATTGGCGCAATATGTTAAAAGGTCAAAACGAAGCTATAGACTTAAAAGCTGCCGCCGCTGAACTTATTCCACAAATTAGCGATAAACTAAACGAGCTTAGTGAACTATTTGGTGCCACAGCTATAGAGCAACTTGATGAAGACGTGGTTGATTTAAACTTTCCAGTCACCGAATACCCAACCAAAATTAGCTCGTTTAACTTTGATAAAAATCCCGTTGTAAGCGGTATTTTACAAGGTATTAAAGGCCAATATTTAATATTTGATAACGGCGTTATTAATATACGTAAATTTACTTCATACGAAGTAACTATAGGCTAACCATGTTAAACAGCTTTCCACAGTTAATGGTTATTTATAATGAGCTTGAAATAGTGCGAAACCAGCAAGAGCAAAATGAGTGCTTACACGGTGTTGCATCAAGTGAACTAACTAATGTGAGAGTGCTTAATAAACAAGGTGAATACCTTAACCTACAAGCTCAACCTTGCTTAGCCTTAACCGAAGAGCAGCTAGCATACCTTGTTACTGCTTACCTATTAAATGAAGGGCATTGTTGCCTAGGTAAAATTAAAACGCTAAGTACTTCACAGGCATTTAATTTACTTGGGCTTTAAACATACTTTTAATAACTATTGCTCGCTAAGCACTTTAATATGCGCTACTGCACTTCTACCCAATGCTGATAGCGCATAGCCCCCTTCCAAATACGATATAATTCCCTTACAGCCACTTTCTTTTGTTACTTTGCATAGCTGCTCAGTGAGCCAAATGTAATCGTCTTCTACAAAATTCAGGCTTGCCATGTCATCTTCTACATGTGCGTCAAAACCTGCACTTATAAATAATAGTTCAGGCTTAAAATCCTTTAATTTTGGTAACCATTGGCTATTGAATACCTCTTTTAAATCGTCCCCATTACTTGCAATAGGTAAAGGCGAATTAACAATATGGCTATTATTTTTAACCGCTGTATTTGGGTAAAACGGGTATTGAAATAACGAGCAAAGCAGTACCCTTTCATCATCAATAAAAATGTCTTGGGTTCCGTTACCATGGTGTACATCAAAATCGGCAATTGCAATACGTTTGATGCCTTTGCTTTGTGCATACTTAACAGCAATCGCTAAGCTATTAAATACGCAAAACCCTGATGACGAGTGCTTATTGGCATGATGCCCTGGCGGACGCACAGAGCAAAATGCCGCGTCGAGTTTATCATCAAGTATTTCATCTACCGCAAAAACCCCGGCCCCCACCGCGCGCTCAATTGCTTTAAAAGAGTCAGGGCAAAGCCATGTATCGCCATCGAGATTATTTAAGCCCTCTTGAGGAATTAATCGCTCAACCAAATTGACCAGCGCCTCATCGTGCGCTAGTAAATAATGTTCTCGATGAGCTTTAGGTGCTTGTAAATGCTTTAACCCCACGTCTACGCCACTTGCAAGCAAGCGGTCAGTTATCGCATCTAAACGTTCTGGGCACTCAGGGTGGTCGTCTATCATTTTATGCTTACGGCAATGTGGATGTGAGATAACTGCAGTACGCATAAAAACTCCAAAAACCAAATAAGTGAAAACTTAATATAACAAAGCCACCCGATGGTGGCTTTGCGACTTTGGTGTATAGCTATATAACTTAAGCGTTAATCATTTAGTTTTTAAATTTAAATTTCTAAAGTCAAAACTAAAGTCGGTCACGGCTGTTGAAACTGCACGCATGTTGGCGCTATTAACACGGTTAGCTGTACTCATTTCAAAACTAATAAACGCATCGGCTTCGAGCAGCTTTTCGTCCCACTTAACAATAAACGTATTGCCTGTATAGTGCTCAAGTGTGCCTTTTAAGCGTTTTGTGTGTGTAAAATCAATTCGTAATTTACCATCAAGCTCTTCAATAATAACGTCGCCATACCAATCATCGTGTAATGTACCAGTATAATTTATACTAGGTAGCTGTGGCTGATAATCCGCAGGGGTTGGTGGTATCGCATTTGCGTACGCTTTTTGCTTACCTTCAAAATGCTTTTTGGCTAAATCTTCAACCCAATCTTTATCCTCTAGGTTGAGCACATCCTCAAGTACTTCGTGGGTAACTGCACTTAAAGCACTAAATGCTTGCTGATTAGACAAAATAACAATACCGAGTTTTTTTTCTGGTAGTAAGGTAACTTGCGACACCATACCTAAAATACCGCCACCGTGACCTAGCTTTTTAAAGCCGTGGTAGTCCTCTATACTCCAACCTAAACCATAACCTCTAAATTGTTGATGGTATGCCTCAAAGGCACTTTTAGATGCCATAGAGGTAATGTGCGGATGCCACATTTGCGCTTGTTGTTTTTCACTAAACAATTCATCGCCATTAGGCATTTTGCCGCCAGTCAATTGAGTGCGTAGCCATTGGCTCATATCCTCTACACTCGATGCAATAGCACCTGCACCTCTAAAGTCTTCAAGGTAATTAACAAAAAATGGGTGTAAGCTTCCCTCCATTGGAATATGCCCTATTGCCCAGTTTTTATTACTTTTTGGGATACGCGAAAAACCTGCGCGTGAATTGGTCATTTTTAGCGGCTGTAAAATATGTTTTTCAACGTAATCGTTCCAACTTATGCCAGATACACGCGCTACAACTTCACCTGCTGTTACAAACATCAGGTTGTTATAAGCGTATTTACTACGAAAACTGCTGGCTGGTTTTAAGTATTTTAACCCCGATAGAATATCAGCGACTGATTTATCTGTGCTTGGCCAAATCATTAAGTCGCCTTGCCCAAGGCCTAAACCACTACGGTGGCTTAGTAAATCGCGCACTCGCATTTCCCGGGTTACATATGAGTCGTATAATCTAAATTCAGGTAAATGGTCGATTACGCGGTCATCCCAGCGTAATTTCCCCTCATCGACTAATTTAGCTAACGCGGCGCTGGTAAATGCCTTTGTATTTGATGCAATACCAAATAGCGTATCTTTATTTACTTCAGCCTTTGTATTTAGGTTTGCGATGCCAAACCCTTTAGCGAGTACAACCTCGTCATTTTCAACAATAGCAACGGCCATACCTGGCACATCAAAGCGCGCCATAGAGGTTTTAATGACCTCTTCTATTTTGTTGGTATCAACCTGTGCCCAAGTATTAAAAGTAGCACTGGTCAGTAGTGTAAAAGCCGCTAAATTAGTCAGTTTCATGTTAGTCCTTTTATTATTGATGCACTGCAAATTCAATTGCTGCGCGTTCTTTATTAGGATCGCTCTTTTGTGGGCGATTAAGTATTGCATCACTGTAAGCCTTTGGTACGCCCGCTTCAAGTGCTCCGCGATGAACATGTTTAACGTACCAATCGTAGGGTAAAACGTCCTCGTCGTGTGTATTTGCAATATAGCAATGGGTATCAATTGTTTGCCCATTTAACAGCTCAACCGTTATATCTACACAATCGTAACCTGGGCCTTCTATCGCATCTAAAGTGAGTTTTTCGTCAGTGTTAACTTCATAGACCACACCGTATACTAAGGCATCTGCTTCATCAGTTTTTTGAATACTGCATTTACCCGAGCCATCAGAAAAAAACATATCAAAGGTTAGCTCATACCCTTTAAGGATTGCTGTGCCCACACGCTTTGCATTTGGCAAACGTGCCAACAAACGATTAGACGACATGTTAGATCCAAACGAAAAATTATATAAAGGCATGTTTACTCCTGCTTGTATTACATAAATTGAACAAGTTAAATAACAACACGTACAGCCAATGCAATTAAAATAACGCCAATACCTCGGTCAAACCAGTAGCCGCGTTGCTGAAAAAAATCACGCACGCAGGCTTTAGAAAGTACCAACGAAAGCGCAGAAAACCACGCCCATGTTGCAAGCGCCATATAAATACCATAACCAATTTGCACACTCACTGGCGTTGTTTGACTTATTACCAAGGTAAATAACGACATAAAAAAGAGCGTGGCTTTTGGGTTCAGTGCGTTAGTGAAAAAACCGCGTCTAAAAGCAACCCAAATAGACTCCTCTGGAGCTGTTTGGTTATCAATATCATTGGTTGATGATACGCCCGGCTTAGCCGCACTTAGTGCTTGTATTCCAAGATAAGCCAAATAAGCGCCTGCTACATATTTAAGTGCCATAAACAAACTAGGCGATTGAGACAAAATAAGCGCCACACCCATTACACAATAAGCTATGTGCAACAAAATAGCGCCGCCAACGCCTGCACTTGTCCACAATGCGTTTCGCCTACCTTGTTGCACACTTTGCTTTAGCACAACAGCAAAGTCAGGGCCTGGGCTCGCTACTGCAAAGAAGTGAGCAATAACAATTAATAAAAATTCATCTAAATAGTCCACACTTATCCTTGCTAGTTAGGTGCATACGCCAGTAATAACGGGTTTGCCGATTCACTCACCAGCGCTTTAATTTCTTTTTGCGCTTTTTTGAATTGGCTTCGTAAATGGGGCTTTAAATGTTTTTTAGATACGTTGTCTTTTTTGAAGTAGCAAACCAAAGCATGCATAAATACCGTATGTGTTTCGCTCAATTGTGCTTCACGGTTAGCGTACGGGTTGTAACATGAGCCGCACCCGCCTTTAAACTGATACACCGTATTGCTCATCATGACACCAAAACCTAAAAAACAGGCAAGCGCATCAGCAGCTTGGGGTAAAAAGTCCTTCCCCCCTGGAGGCAATACACCCACATGATGAATCATAATAGTAGCCAGTGTTCCGGCAAAACTGGCAACTAAATCTTGGGGCTGATTTATTTGATTAGGGTTAAATGAAATATTAATAGCATGGCTCGGCGGCACAATTAACTCACAGCGCTCACCACGTATTACACTACTAAACTCAAAACGAGGAAACACTTGTGGCTGTAATTGCTGAGGCGCAACTAATTGAATTGGCCATGCACTCATTCCCGAATACGTAGTTACTCGCTTAAATACGCTGGTGGCCATTTGCTCAATACTTGATACCGAATCAGGAAAATATTGCCCTGTAGGCAATATTATTTGCGTATGTTTAGTAAAAAACTCAACATCAAAATTTTCTACAGCCCAAATAAAAGTATCAATAAGCCATTGCTGCTCTTGTTGCTCTAACAAAGGCGCTGATTTAAATAACGCTAACATAGTGTACTCTTAATTTAATTATTCTTGCTCTTGTGCCCACTGCCATGCTTTCGTGTTATATAAAGGCACAGTAGATAATGCATGATGATGACTGCCGCTCGACTCTTTTGTTGAATACGACAAATATAATAATGTGCGAGTTTTAGCGTCGTATATTCGGCGCACCTTTAACGATTTAAATAAAATGCTCTTTGATGACTTAAACACCACCTCACCAGACTTACTACGATCAATTTCGTGTAATTGCTCCGCGGTGATTGGCCCTGTTTGACGACACGCAATCGACATGTCTGACGGGTCAGAAAAGTCTAAATCGGCCTCAACATGACTAATATGACACGTCACTCCTTTAATGATCGGATCTTGTTGTGAGTTCACCACCACATCTTTTGTAGTAAACAAACCTAAACTCACCGACGCCACATCATCAGAGCAGGCACTTAACGTAATTACTGCGCCCATTAGCACGGCTAAATGTTTTATTTTTTGCTGAAATTTCATACTCATCCTTAATATAAGCTAGGTTTTTTTACACGCTTATTTTAATAAGCTTGGGTTCACCTGTGTGTTTTTATACTAACATCAAAAATCAGCACAACTAAATTAGTTTAAAACAAACATTTTAGCCGTATGGGGTTTAGCGAGCCGTCGTGTATTTGTTACAATTAACGACACGCTTAATGCCGTAACCAACAGGAACCACCCGCATGCCGCACATTATTATTGAGCACTCAGAAGACCTCCCTGTATTACCTCAAGTACTGGTAGAAAAAATCCATAAATGCACATTCGAAAGCGGTTTATTTGATTTAGAAACTATAAAAACTCGCGCAGTTGCATATCAGCAGTATCAATTGGGTGTGGGTAAAGAAGGGTTTATACATGTGCAAGCACACATTATGGCAGGGCGAACAGTAGAGCAAAAGCAAACTCTGAGTGAGCACCTACTTGCGTGTTTAAAAACCTATTGCAGGGAGTCTGACAGTTTAAGCGTTAATATTTACGACATGGACCACGAGATATATCGTAAAAATTAACACAATTCAGGCCTTGTACTCATCATCACAAGGCCACTCGTCTTCAGTCAAAATATGCTTTGCCAATAGCGATGCCCTAAGAGCCATTATTTTACTTTTTAACTCATCACGTATCAGCCTTATTGCAGGCGAAATAAACTGCCGGCTCGGAAGCACTAACCACATTTCTGTTAAGGGTATTTTATAATCGGGTATTATTCGTTTGAGCTTACCGCTAAGCAAATCATCTGCTACATCAATGGCTGACTTTTTTGCAATCCCAGCACCATCAACACACCAGCGTCTAACAATATCACCATCGTTTACAGCTCTATCGCTGTTCATTTTAACTTTGTATTGCCGTGTATTATCATAAAACTCCCAATCAGCGTGCACTACTTCGTAAAGTTTGTAGAGTAATGCGTTGTGCTCGCTCAAATCGTTCGGCACTAACGGCTCGCCATTCAGTTTTAAGTAACTAGGTGAAGCGCACACCACGTGTGGAATATTACAAATTTTAAATCCATATAAATTAAGCTCCTCAGCTACACCTTTTTTCATCGCTCTTAATGCAACATCAATTCCATCACGATAAAAATCAGCACGGCTATCACTTGCATGCAATCTCAAAGTTATAGAACTATGAATATCCATAAGCTCATTAAGCAAAACACGCATTAAATTACGTCCCATTTCAGACGACACCGCCATTCGCACTTCGCCTGTAATACACTCCTGCTTTTCATTAATAGCCGCTTGCCCTTGCATTAGTAGCCCAAGCGCCTGTTCGCATAAGGGTAAGTAACGCTCACCTTCAGCGGTCAGTCTTATCTTTCTAGTAGTACGAACAAATAGGTGTGTACCAAGAGCTTGCTCTATTCGTTTAATAGAGACACTCGCTGCCGACGAGCTCATATCCAACTGATGCGCAGCCGCTGTTATTGATTGAAGCTGCGCAACTTTTAGTAATACGCGTAAATCTGCAATTTTCATATCCGCCCCTTTATAAAACTATTCGTTGATGCTGCCAATTATCCACGTTTTAACGAAACTGTATTAAACATTAGCCTGTTTATGGAATGAAAAATACTCGCTATTGTGTCTCTATCCCAACGCAAAGGAAAATATTTATGAAATGTAGAATTGTCCTATCAGCTTTAATGCTCACAACTTCGCTTATGTCTGCACCTACTTTTGCAGACGAGTACGAATCAAAAGTAATACCTGCAAACAAAGTAAAATGGGGCTATTTAAACCCATTAAGAGGCGATCAAAGTCCCGGTGCAGCCGATTTATGGGGCGATCGTACCGCAGATACCGCAACAGGTATGCTAGTACGCTTTAAAAAAGGGTTCGAGTCCCCGCCGCATATTCATAACATTACTTACCGAGGTATCGTAATTGAAGGCCAAATGCACAATGACGACCCCACAGCTGAAAAAATGTGGATGCCTGCGGGATCATTTTGGACACAACCTGCCGGTGAAAACCATACTACTGCAGCCAAAGGCACTACAAATCTAATTTACCTAGAAATAGACTCAGGCCCTTATTTAGTAAAACCAACAAACAAACAGTTTGATAATGGTGAACGCCCATTAAACGTACATAAAGACAACCTTGTTTGGCTAGACAAAAGCGACGTAAGCAATATTAATGCTAAAGGTGTAAAAACAACCTACCTTTGGGGAGACACCGAGACAATGTACGGCTCAATGATAAAACTACCAGCCGGGTTTAAGGGGAAAATTAGCACAGATGCGGATGAGTTTCGTGCAGTGATAATCGCAGGCAACGTGAAATACAGCTCAAAAAGTAACTCACAAAACTTAAGTGCAGGTAGCTTTGTAGAATCTGGGGGTAAATTCATTCACTCGCTTGAGAACACAAGCGATATACCAGCAACTATTTACATTCGCAGCAATGGCTTATACCACGTAAATTAGCGTGTTATAGCTACGTAAAACTAAAAAGCACACTAATAAGTGCGCTCATTTAACTGCTTGTGATTAAAAGCTGTAACGTGCAGTTAAGCTAATATAATCTAAATCATCTATTGTGGTGTAGCTAGTACCTACAGAGAAATTTGTATTCACATAGTAACGAGCACCTAAAGTGATAGCTGTTTCACTGTCATCTGCAATATCAATGTAACTTAAACGGCCATCAATTTCGATGCTATCAGTTAGCATTGATCTAACACCAACAGATAACCCATAGCCATTTTCATCATCCGACAAATCAGTACCGCTGAACGATACTTCAGTTTCAATGTTTTCGTACGTTACTAAACCATAAAAGTCAGTGCTTTCACTAATTGCAGTACGGTAACCCACGCCTGCGCTCAACCAATTTAGATCTACATCCAAACCATCTTCTGAGTCGCCTACAGTCTTATATTGACCAGACACAAAAAAGTTATCGCCTAGTAATTTACTACCATCAAGCGTCCAACCGTTTAAATCATCGCCATCAAGATCTGCATTTAAATAACCGCCAGACACATAATTAAAGTTAGGTGTTTCTGCAAATGCAGCAGGGGTGACAAAAACTGAGCTTAATAATAAGAGTGCGACTTTATTCATTTTCATGGTACTTCCTTTTAGATATATTTTAACAACATATTGTTGTACCCAATAAAATACACAGCTATATATTTGATTGCAATTAGAAATTTTATAGATTAATTAAAAATCAATATATCAACCAATAAAGGATAATAATTTAGGGCTTTGGATTTTAAGTGCGTGAAAATTAATAGGGATCTACTTGGAAAGTGGTGGCCCCTCCCAGACTCGAACTGGGGACCTAACGATTATGAGTCGAACTAAAAAAGTATTTACCTGCATTGCTACACACCTCAAACCCCTTATATTTACTGACCTAAAGCTTAAAATCAAAGTATGGAACATTGCTTTACATTGATGTATATTTATCCAAAACCGATCCGTGAACGATCCGTAGATATTTAAAAGCCCTAAAAGTGCGCCAACACCTTTAGGGCTACCATCAAGAACCATAAGGGGGTTCAAGTGGCTAAAGCAAATAATACCACTAACAAAGTTAACTTTACTGCAGGACGTGTAAAAACATTTAAATGTGAGGAAGGTAAAAAAGAGTCTTTTTTATGGGACGACGAGTGTAAAGGCCTAGCAATACGTGCATTTGCCTCGGGTAAAAAGACCTATGTTTTTCAGGCATGGATTAATGGTAAAACAAGGCGCGCGGTAATTGGCCCAGTTGATGCGTTTGATATTGACCAAGCCAGAGCCAAAGCAAGAGAGTTTCAAACTCAAGCGAAAGACTACATAACTCCAGCCAAAGTTAAACAAGCAAAAGCAGCAAAAGAACTTGCCGAAGAACAAGAGCAATTGCGCGGAACAACGACCTTAAAACAAGTTTGGCTAGAGTATATCGACGCCAATAAAAAAAGGTGGGGTGAAAAGCATTACAAAGACCACCTAAAAGCAATTCAAGAACCTAACCAGCCATGGGCGCGAGGAAAAGGCCGCTTAACAAAAGCAGGCTGTCTATATCCACTAATCGAAACAAAGCTAAAAGATTTAACATCGAAAAAAATCGAACGCTGGTTACAAAAAGAAAATGAGACTCGCGCAGGTGTTGCCGCTCAAACCTACCGCTTATTGTTTGCCTGTTTAAACTGGTGTAGTGAGCAAGATAAATATTCAGGCTTAATTGATGTAGCAAAGCTAAAGACAAAAGACGTAAAAAAGACAGTCGTTAAACTAAACGCTCGAACCGATAGCTTGCAAAAAGAACAGCTACCCGCCTTTTTTAAATACGTAAGACAAATACAAAATCCTGTTATTTCAGCGTTTGTGCAAACTCTACTTTTAACGGGTGCGCGAAGAAATGAGCTGGTGGGCCTTAAATGGACTGAATTAGATTTACAATGGAATAGTATGACCATACGCGATAAGGCCACCAGCAACGGTTCAGACTCTGGTTATAGAGTGATTCCTTTAACGCCTTATGTAGCTAGTTTGCTTATTAACCTACCCCGCAGAAATGAATGGGTTTTCTCGACCCCCTCAGGCGCATCAGGCAAATTAACAGACCCCAGAAAAAGCGTTGAACCCGCACTAATAGCTGCTGGTATTGAGGGGCTAACCTTGCATGGTTTAAGACGTAGCTTTTCAAACCTTAGTGAATGGGTAGAAATTCCAACGGGCGTAGTTGCTCAAATCATGGGACACAAACCCAGTGCCACCGCTGAAAAGCATTACAAACAAAGGCCGCTCGATTTATTAAGGAAGTGGCACACAACGTTAGAAGCTTGGGTATTAGAACAGGCTGGTGTTGCAATGCCTACAGTTGATGAGCAGCGTTTAACGCTTATTAAGGGGGCTTTATGAGTGATAATAAATTAATAGAAGCCGATCGTTTTATTGAAACGAAATATAAAAAGCTTGAAAAAGATATATTAGGTATTAGTGGTCGGCCTTTAGTTGTTTTAGAAATAGCCAAAAAAGCAGGCACCTACACGGGCAAAGTAGCAGGGAAAGAGTTTAATCAGCTTTATACAATTGGCTCAAACGAAAAGGAGTTAAATAAAATTATTAATGAAGCTAAACGCCATATTGTATATTGGGAAGCGCTAATACGAATTTTTGAAGATTTAAACACGTTGCAAAGACCTATACCCAAAAACCTCGCAGATTTTATACGCGATCTATTTGATGGAAATGAAAAGAAACCAGCAAACCTACAAGAGTGGAATAACTATACAAGAGATTTTTTAATAAGGATTATAGCTTTTGAAGCAAAGGCAAAATTCCGCGATATACCTATGATAAAGTCAGGAGATAGACAAGGAAATCAACAAGGTGAGAGCATATGTGGCCTTATAGCAAAGCATATAAATAGATCTGAAGATCTCATATATAAAATAGTCAAACCCAAAAAAAGAAAAAAAAGGAAAAGTACTTAAAGCACTTTTCCAATGATTCACCAAATAGATATCATCATAATTCGCTTATACAAACTAACAGATGAGTATAAGCATGAACACAATTACATTCACTCCACAAAATCTAACCACAGAACAGTTTGCTTTAGCGTTACAAGGCAAACCAAGCACGATAAGAACTCGCCTATGCAAAACGGGAAGCTTTTATGGCATTAAACCAATCAAGCTACCCTCAGGCCGCTTATTATGGCCTGCTGATGCCGTGCAGGCTTTATTAGCTGGTAAGGGGGTTTAACCATGTATAAACACGCCCTATCAGCCAACAATCAGCAAATTATTATCGCTAAATACATTACTAAATACGGTTCTGTGAACCGCTATGAAGCAGACGCCATAGGTGTTTGCCATTTAGCTGCCCGAATAAAGGAATTAAAATACAAAGGTATTATTTTTAACTGGGTAGATGAAAAAGTCTTTGACCCTCATGGCATAGAACACGACCGAGTAAGGCGCTACTCGTTTAAGTATAAGGCTATGAATAAAGGAGAAATAGAAAAGCTAAATAAGTTACTTGGGAAGTCCTAGAACGCATAGCTAAACACTATACGAACTAAGACCAATAACCACAGCTGGTGGGGAAGTTTGGCGACCTAGCCACCAGCTAATAAAGAGTAACTTATCTATGCTTAATATTCACTTTTTTTGCAGTATCTACTGTGTTTTTAATCTCATAATAATTTGTCGGTTTTGTCTTTATTCTTATTTGGCGGTTTTGTCTTGGCGGTTTTGTCACTGGACTATTGCCTTATCTCCAATGCTGGCGGCCTATTGCGTACTCATGGGTAACGCAATTATAAGCGGTCGTTTATATTATCCCTTTAAGTGTGTGTATTAGTTTATGCAAAAACATAAGCGAAAAAACACCACGGGGAGAAAGTATATTTCTAAATCTGATACTGTTTTACATCGTGGTGAATTAGTGAAAGTTAACGCTAAGGGCTCAGGCTGTTATACATACTTACTCAAGGTGTTATTTGAGCAATTTGATATAGGCTTAGATAAATGGGGTCGTCTAGTATTTATTATGATTGAGTTACATCAATCAGAGCTAACAGAAAACAACACTCGAATGACGCAATTCAGAAAGCGCTTAACGACAAGGCTTAATGCACAATATGGTGATCTTGAAATTGGGTTTGCTTGGGTAAGAGAATTAGAGAAGTCTAAAGCACAGCATTATCACCTTGCACTATGGCTTGATGGTGACCGTGTGAAAACATCACACTATGTTTGTAAGCTTGCTAAGCAAGTATGGGAAGAAATGGGAGGGTTCTATTCTAAAAACCGTAGAAGCTATATTTATGTTAATTCACCAGAGGCAAGATTAGATGCTTTACACTGGTTATCCTATTTAGCAAAGGGGCGTGGCAAAGGCTATAAAGACAGTCAAACAAAAGACTATGGTACAAGTAGGCTAAAAACTAAGCTGATATAAAATCTATTAACCGAACAAGGCAAGCATATACGAGCTAAAACTTAGTATAACTTATGGTTTTAGGGAGTTGCTTGATACTAACAACGCTACAAAACTTGATAAAACCTTACCTTTTGCCATTTTGTTTATACATTTTTAAAGCTATACCATTATTCGAGACTTACTGAATTATGGTTTTCGAGTAATACATGCAATACGCTAAAGTTATATAGCCCAAAAGCTCATATAGGTTTTGCGAGCATTACGCGCGTGTAGTAGTTGTTTTAAATTATAACAAAAGCCTAAAAACCGATCCGCTACCGTTCCGTAGAGATATTTTTTAAATTAAGTTAGTAGATATTTACTTGGAAAGCTTTGAAAAGTGGTGGCCCCTCCCAGACTCGAACTGGGGACCTAACGATTATGAGTCGTGTGCTCTAACCAACTGAGCTAAGGGGCCAACTTTATATAACTGCAAGGCAGTTAATTTTTGAAGCGTTCAGCCACAGAGCGACTAAAGCGGGTTGCAGTATAAAAACTTTTTTAGGGCTTGTCACTACCAAAAACCTTTATTTTAACAATCAATAAGCTAACTGCTTAAATTGTAATCTTTTAAAGAGTGTGAATGGGTAAATTTGGGGAGTTTTAGGAAAATAAAGTAAAAATGATTAAAAATAATATTTATTAATAGAATGCGCTGAGCGATATTTACTTACAACTGGCGTAAACATAGCTCAGCTGCGCATTATTTTTTAGCAATAATATAAATTGCATGTATTAACCCAGGGAAGTAACCCAATAGCGTTAATAAAATATTAATCCAAAAATGCATACCTAAGCCCACTTGTAAAAAAACACCTAGTGGTGGTAGCAAAACAGACAGTATTATGCGAATGATATCCATTATTTAGCTCCTTCAAACAGTTAAAAACAAAAGGCCCAGCAATGCTGGGCTTTGAGTATAACGTTATTCAGCTACGATAGATAAGTTATCTACCACATCACGTACGTCTTCAGCATTTTTAGCAATTTCGATTGCTAATTGCTTTTCCGCTGATGATTCAACTGAGCCGTTTAATGTAACAACACCATTATCGGTATCTACATCAATATCGGTTCCACCTACTTCAGAATCAAATAGGAAACGTGTTGTAATAACGGTGGTAATTTTAGCGTCCGTTAGGTCGTTATCATCATCCATCATTTTAGAATCTGTGTGTTTAGCGCTCATGTTTTTAACAACGGTTAGGCTGTTTTCAACGTCCATGACGCCATCTAGACTAAGTACAAGCTCTTCTGCTAGCTCTTTCTCTACTTCGCTATCAACTTTACCTGTAAGTACTACCTTGCCATTTGTTACATCAGTGTTTATGTCAAAGTTGTTTAGGTCTGTGTTCATAAGAAGCACAGTTTCTGCCTTGCCATCAATCCAAGCATCTTTACTTTCGTTTTCCCAGCTGTTTGCTTGTGCACCCATTGCTGTTGTACCAAGAACTAACGCGGCGATAATAGATTTGTTAAATGTTTTCATAATCTTTCTCCTTTTGATTAAAGACACTTTAACTAATGCGAACATCAAGCCAACTTTATTTACCGTTAAAAATCATAAACTTAACGAGAAGTATAGACTCTTATAGATTTAACGCATTCCCCTATTTACAGGCAAGTGAGTAAAACTTTCTCAAAGTGTGAAAATTACTAGATTATTGCTATTTTGGTTAATGTATCGTTAATATAACAACTAAACAAAAAGCCTTTAAAAATTAAGCTGTTGATAATAAACAAAATTAATTTTGGTATACGGTTTGCTAACTAGTTAACTAATAGCAAATACAATTAAGGAATGCCCCATGTCTGTAAAAGTTGAAGACCGCCCAATAGAGCAAGTACGCGAACAAGTGATTGATCAGTTAATTTATAACTATAGCCATGGCGTTATATCGGTTGAGGCATTTGAAAGACGATTAGACAAAGCAATGGATGCAAAAGACAATTCTGTGCTGCTTACGTTAGTAGAAGACTTAACACTTAATACCGACAAGCAATACATAGCTGAAAAGCAATCGCAGTTTACGCCTAATTACAGTGCTCAACAAAATAGCGATGACGACATCACACTGCGCAGTATTTTGGGTTCAAACGAGCGAAGCGGACAATGGGTGGTTCCTAAAAATATTTACCTAAATAATTATATGGGCTCTGTGGTGCTTGATTTCACCGACGCTATCTTTACGCATCAAAACGTGACAATTCATGTTAATTGTATTTTTGGTAGCGACGAAATTTACGTACCCGAGCATGTTAATGTTGTGTCCAAAATGTTTTGTATTTTAAGCACGCTAGAAAACAAATCAGTAACGTTAAATAAGCGTCAAGGTCCTACCATTCATATTGAAGGCAAAGCGATACTAGGGTCGGTTGAAGTAAAGATAAAACGTACCATAAAAGAAAAGTTCATGAGCTTTGCAAACGATTTAAAGTCACAGCTTGGAGTCAGCAGTAAATAAGTGCAACTGTATTTGCTTTAATATGGCTGCTTTTGGCAGCCATATAGTGGTGGGCTTAAAGATCATTATTTCGTTCTGCAGGTATATCCGACAAGTACTCTACAAACTCAACTTCAAAGCCCGAAGGGTCTCTGAAGTAGATATTTTTTCTAAATGGGTTTTCATTGCCTTGCTTATGAACTGAAAAACCCGCTTTATTTAAACGAGACACCGTATTATCTAAATTAGCCGTCACGTAAGCAAAGTGAGCAAACCCAACTTGATGCCCTGAAAGCGCTCTGTTTTCACCCTCACCATGATCGCTCATTGCTATGTATTGCGTGTCGTCACCAAAGTGGACCCAACGCCTTGGTTTTCCATACCATTCACCCCGCCCTTCACTTCGTATTACCCAGTGGGGAAAAATGGCTTGGTAAAAGCGAATCATGGTATCAATGTTTTTAACAACTAAATTTACGTGTTCTAAATACATACTGTTTCCTTGTGAGTTAATTTAAACACACAATAAAACCTCAAGTTAACTTTAGGTAAAGCGCTTTTTTTAAATTTTTAGTGGGTCATTAAAAATACACTTTTGTTTTAATTAAATGTGCAACACTTTCAAGGCTGTACAAAAAACACCCACAAGTATTTAGGGTTTATTGTTTACTTTATGTCAAAAGTCGCTAAAATACGCCGGCTGAAAATACAAACGTTCTTTTACAACCCAAAGGTAACTCCATGCATCCAATGTTAAACATTGCGGTTCGCGCTGCGCGTAACGCAGGCAAAATTTTACTTCGCGCTGGCGAAGATTTATCAAAAGTTGAAGTGCAACAAAAAGGCGCTAACGATTTAGTAACTAATATTGATAAAGAAGCCGAAGCCGTAATCCGTGACACTATTTTACAGTCTTACCCTACTCACTCTGTTGTGGGCGAAGAACTAGGTGAACACAAAGGCAAGGATGATGATTACCAATGGATTGTAGATCCTATCGATGGAACAACAAACTTCATCAAAGGTATTCCACATTACGCAATCTCTATTGCACTTAAAGTTAAAGGTCGTTTAGACCAAGCCGTTATCTATGATCCGATTCGTGGTGAGCTTTTCACTGCATCTAAAGGTCAAGGCGCACAACTTAACAGCAAGCGTTTACGCGTGAGTAAAACAACTGTTCTTGCTGGTACAGTTTTAGCAACGGGCTTTCCTTTTAAGCATAAACAACATACAGATGCATACACTGAAGCGTTTAAAGCGTTATTTGTTCACACTGCAGATATTCGTCGCGCAGGTTGTTCTGCATTAGACATGGCGTATGTTGCTGCTGGCCGTGTTGATGGCTTTTTTGAAATTGGCTTAAAACCTTGGCACTCTGCTGCAGGCGAGCTTATGGTTAAAGAAGCAGGTGGTATGGTTGTCGATTTTGCTGGTGGTAATAACTACAACCACAGTGGCAATATCATCTGTGGCGCGCCAAAACTGACTCAAGCTATTATTCGTGAAATTCGTCCAGTGTTAACTGAATCGTTACTTCGCTAATAAATTGCTTTTACCAATATAATTGGTACAACTAAAAAAGGAGCCTAGGCTCCTTTTTTGTTGTTAAAAATATGGGTTTATTAGCTTAATCTCTATAGTTTCCCCTTTTGTATAAGGAAGGGAATTTAAATCTGTAGCAAAGTATTCATAAAATAACGCATCAAACTCGCCGTTTTGCTGCATTATTTTAATTCCCTGCTCAAGCGCTTTAGCCAACTCAGGCTTATCCTTAGACACAAAATAATATAGCGCTGTTGGGTAGCTAATATATAAATTAGGCACAATACGTAAATTTTTGTGATCTCGCTCTAAAAGCTCAGAATTGACTTCAATAAATGATCGCGGAAAGTAATCTATGCGGCCTTGGCTAGTAAGCGCAAACATGGCTTTCAAGTTTGATAATGGTCTCACGTTTAAACCGTTATTAACCAATATGCGCGTATCAGGCCAATCATGCCCCTGTACCGAGCTCAGTTTTGATAATTGCTCAAGCGTTTTTATATCTTTAAATTTATCTAAATTCTGTTTATTTGTAACTAACGCTCTTTTGCCTATATACCCTTTGAACAATGGAATTTTAATAGCTGTTGCCAGTGACTCTCGTTCAGGGCTGCTCATACTCCAGTATAAATCAAGCGAGCTATCATCAAGTGACATTAAATTGCGTTGCTGATGCGGGTGTACAGCAACACGTTCTATTTCGACAGGATACTGGGCTCTTATCAATGCCTTGGTTAGCATGTCATTGAGGTAATCATCACGGGCAAAATGCGCATGTTGATCTTTCGGAATTTTTACAATATTAACTTCGCTTGCTACAACACTTCCAATAAACAAGCTCACTACACATACGATACACTTTAATGGCAACATCATGATCACCTATTAGTAAATTACCTTTTTACTATTTGCTAATCGCTACTACTGGAGGCGCTGGGCGCCTTCGCTTGCATGTAAAAAGATAGCTATGACGAAATCGTTTGGCTTCTTTCTTTGCATCCGTTGCTAATGCTGCAACCTGATGGCTATTTTTGCACTGCTGTAAATCGGGTTCAACTAATCCGATAGATAAGGTGAGTAACGGTACAAACTGCTTTTCACCTTCACGATTTGTAGCCCAATACCCTTTGCTAGCTATGTGATCGGGCGTAAAAAAAGCACGAGAACGATGTTCAAACTGTTCAATAATACGATTACAAATACTTACCGCATCGCTTTGGTCAAAAACAACCATAAAGTCGTCACCACCAATGTGTCCTACAAAGTTAGCACTATTTGTACAGGCTTGCACTGTTACATCAGCCAATAATTTAATAACACTATCACCACTCGCGTAGCCATAAAGATCGTTAAACTGTTTAAAGTGATTCAGGTCAATATAAGCAAGATGAAATTTATTTTTATTACGTAACCTATGCTCTATAGCTTCGTTTATTGCGACATTGCCTGGCAACATTGTTAGCGGGTTTGCATGTTGTGCGTGGCGAATTTTTTCTTCTGTTATATGTTTTAAAATGTCTCTAAGAGGCGCAAGCCCTAAATAATTGCCGCCTCTAGTAATAACAATATGGCGCCTAATATCGAAGTCTTGCTCAGTTATTTGCTTACTCACCGTATCTAGCTTTTGGTCCTCAGCAACAATCAGGGGTTGTTTATCCATTAACTCTATAACAGGGCGCTTATCATAAAGAGCATGACCATAGGGTGCTGCAAATACCTCGGTAAGTTGGTCTTTATGTAGTAGGCCCACTGGCTGACCCTGTTGATTAATTACAGGTATGCTAATAATGGCTTTGTCTTGCTCAAAGAGTAAATGAGCGTCTTTGCATCGGGTATCACTTGCTATGGCCTTTTGTGGTTGGCTTAGCGCGCCAATCGCCATTGACTGATCAAACTGATCACATAATTTAAATGTAAGTGCTTGTATTTGAGCAGAGCTAAAATCACGACTTGGTTGCAAGTTCGGTCGTTCAAATAAAAAACCTTGTACATTATTAATGCCTAAACTTTCAACCAGAGCGAGTTCCTCAGAGCGCTCAATGCCTTCTGCAATCACTAAGGTGTTTGTTGCTTTAGCTAAAACAATAATTGATTTTAAAAACTCCTTTTTAACCTCACTCTGATCGCAATGATCGATAAAATAACGATCTATTTTTACATAGTCAGGACGCAGTGCAGACCACTGCTTTAAGCCAGAGTACCCGGCACCTAAATCATCAATTGCAATGGTAAAACCGAGCTCTCGGTAATGCGCAATGGTTTTAAGTAATAAGTCGTCGTTATCTACTTTGTCTTGCTCTGTTACTTCTATAACAACACGATTAGTCGCTAAACCAAACTGCTCGGTTAGGTGGCGTGTTTCGCCTTTTGGGTGGCAAGGGTCTAGTAGCGTTTTTGGGCTCACATTTAAAAAAAGCTTACCTTGCAAATTTAGCTTAACAAAGTTTTCTATTGCCTTTGAGCGGCATAGTAGCTCTAGCTCAGAAATAAGGCCCTCTTGATGCGCAGCTTTAAAGAGCTTATTGGGCATTTCTAATGGGCTATTTTGTGGACCACGACTAAGCGCCTCGTAACCAAGAATGAGCTGACCAGATATATCTAAAATAGGCTGAAATAACGTGGTTACTTCCCCACTATCTAAAATAGCCTCTAAGGCTTGTCGTTGAAGGGTCACTACTGGCTCAATTATTATTTTAAATAGAGCAACAAAATATCAATTCTGTATGACATTTTTATTTCAAGCCCCTATGTTACAGGCAATAAAAAACCGCTCATAGAGCGGTTTTTTAATGCATTTAAGATTATGGCATTGCCATCGGATCTTGATCTGCACCTTCTTTTTCTATCACTTCTGGTATTAAATCTTCTTTACTTACTCCCATTGCAAGTGCAACCGAGCTTGCAACATATACAGAAGAATATGTACCAATAAATACACCAAACAATAATGCAGTAGCAAAACCATGAATGGTTTGTCCACCCCATACAAACAATGCAATCAATACCAAAATTGTGGTGATTGATGTAACAAGTGTACGGTTAAGTGTTTGCGTAAGTGAAATATCAATAATTTCAACGGTATCGTCGATGCGTACTTTTCGGAAGTTTTCACGAATACGGTCAGATACAACAATAGTATCGTTGAGTGAGTAACCGATTACCGCCAATATTGCCGCTAATATAGTTAAATCAAACTCTAAACCCAGTACTGAAAACAAACCTAAAGTGATAATTACATCGTGTAATAGTGCGCCTACAGCACCCACAGCAAAACGCCATTCAAAACGAAATGCAACGTAAATTAAGATACAAATAAGTGCAGTTAACATGGCTAGGCCACCCTGCTCTTTCAAGTCTTCACCGACACTTGGGCCAACAAACTCAATACGACGCATGACTACGCTGTCGTCCGCTTTTTTCAGTGCATCAATTACTTGGTTACCAATTACTTCAGCTTTAACATCGCTTCCACGTGGAGCTAAGCGCACTAATATATCTTGGCTCGAACCAAATAGCTGCACTGATGCATCAGCAAAGCCATTTTCACCAAGTACATTACGCACTTTTTTAAGATCAGCCGGTTGAGAAAACCCCACTTCTACCGCGGTGCCGCCGGTAAAATCAAGACCAAAATTTAAGCCCTTCGTAAACATTGATACTATCGACGCTACAATTAATAGCGTAGAAAAGCCCATTGCCACTTTTCGAAGAGACATGAAACGAAGGGTTCTGCTACCCAAACTTAAAATTTGCATGTCTGCTCCTTAAATAGAAAGTTTATCAATGCGTTTACCACCAATAAATAAGTTGATCACCGCTCGGGTACCAACAATGGCTGTAAACATTGAAGTTAAAATACCAATAGCTAATGTAACGGCAAAGCCTGCAATTGGGCCCGTGCCCACAGCAAACAATATAACTGCCGCAATTAACGTAGTGATATTGGCATCAAATATAGTACTGAATGCGCTATCGTAACCAAAATGAACGGCTTGTTGCGGGCTACGACCATCGGCCAGCTCTTCACGGATACGTTCAAAAATAAGTACGTTAGCATCAACCGCCATACCAACTGTCAGTACAATACCTGCAATACCCGGCAAGGTTAACGTAGCGCCTGGAATAAGTGACATTATGCCAACAATAAGCACCAAGTTTGCCGCAAGCGCTAAGTTAGCCACTAAGCCAAACCCTTTGTAATAAATAAGCATAAAGGCAAGTACAAACGCAAAACCAAGTGCAACCGCAGTCATACCTGCTTCAATGTTTTCTTGGCCTAAGCTTGGCCCCACTGTACGCTCTTCAACAATTTGAATTGGCGCAACAAGTGCACCTGCGCGAAGCAATAAACTTAAGTTATGTGCTTCAGCTGGGTTATCGATACCGGTAATACGAAAAGAGCGATCTAAACGAGCTTGAATCGTTGCCACGTTAATAACCTCTTCTACCTTAATAGGCGGAAGTGCTTTTCCGTTTTCGTCTTTTTTACCCGATGGTTTGTATTCAATAAATACCGTTGCCATACGCTTGCCAATAGCACGCTTAGTAAAGGCATTCATTTTTGAACCGCCTTTGCTGTCGAGTGAAATGCTTACTTGTGGGCGTTGGTATTCATCTGCGCCAGATTGCGCGCCAGTGATATGGCTACCTTCAAGAATGATGCGTTTTTTAAGTACCACAGGGTAACCGTCGCGGCTCATGATCATTTCAGTGCCGGCAGGGATACGGCCTTGAGCGGCAGCGCTTGGATCGGCGTTTTCGTCTACTTCACGAAATTCAAGCGTTGCTGTCGCACCTAAAATTTCTTTAGCACGAGCGGTATCTTGCACACCGGGTAATTGCACAATAATACGTTCAGCACCCTGGCGCTGTACGTTTGGCTCTGCAACACCAATTTGGTTGATACGATTACGAATGATTGTTTCGTTTTGCTTGATGGCGTAGTCACGAATCTCTTTCAGCTTTTGCTCACTCATAGTGGCAAAAAATGCATTATCGTTACTGCTGTCATCAATGTATACGTTAAGTGGGTAACGAGATTCTAAAAAGCGCTCTGCAGCATTTTTATCTTCTTCATTACGCATTTCAACACGCATACGGTCAGAGCCAGCCACGCGACGAACGCTGCGATAACGAAGTTTTTCTTCGCGTAGATCGCTACGGAAATCTTGCTCCATTTGCTCAAGCTGGTTATCAACCGCTGTTGCCATGTCGATTTCCATGGTGAAATGTACGCCACCACTTAAATCTAGACCTAACTTCATTGGATTTCCGCCAAGGGATTTTAACCAAAGAGGTTGAGCCGGCGCCATATTAATGGCTGAAATGTAATCGTCACTTAGCGAGTCACGCAGTAAATCTTGTGCTTTTAATTGCTCTTCAACATTTTTAAAACGAACAAGTATTTGACCGCCTTCAAGCTTGGTTGATTTAACTGCTACGTTATGTTTTTTAAGGGTTGCGTTTACTTTGTCTACTACACTGAGATCAACATCAGCACCTTTAGCGCCCGAAACTTGTATAGCCGGGTCACGGCCATACAAGTTTGGAGAGGCATATAAAAGGCCAATGGCAACCACAGCTAAAACAAGTAAATACTTCCACACTGGAAACTTGTTTAACACGGGGTCGTCCTTATTATTTTTATAGCGACTTCATTGTGCCTTTTGGCAATACAGCAGATACAGACGCTTTTTGAACTGTAACTTCTGCTTGCTCATTTAAAGAGATAACGATGAAATCTTTATCTTCTGCAATTTTAACAATTTTACCTACTAAGCCACCTTGGGTTAGCACTTCATCGCCTTTAGCCATCGCATTCATTAAGCCTTTATGCTCTTTAACACGCTTAGCTTGTGGGCGGTAAATTAAAAAGTAAAAAACTAAACCGAAAATAGCTAACATGATTAGCATTTCCATGCCGCCACCGGCTGCAGGTGCGCCAGCTGATGCGTGTGCGTTTGAAATAAATAAACTCATAATACTTCCTCTTTAAATTTAAAGTTTAATTTTTTATATCTGCAAGCTCTGGCACTTCTTGGCCGCGGCGAGCGTAAAAATCTTTTACAAATTCTTCTAGTTTACCTTCGCTAATTGCATTGCGCAGGCCTTCCATAACACGCTGATAGTAACGTAAGTTATGTATTGTGTTTAGTCGTGCACCTAAAATTTCGTTACATTTATCAAGGTGATGTAAATAAGCACGCGAGTAATTTTTACACGTATGGCAATCACAATCAGGGTCGAGTGGACCGGTATCTGTTTTATGCACTGCGTTACGTATTTTAATAATACCGGTGGTAATAAATAAGTGACCATTACGCGCATTACGCGTTGGCATAACACAGTCAAACATATCTATGCCACGGCGTACCGATTCAACCAAATCTTCTGGCTTGCCAACACCCATTAAGTAACGCGGCTTATTTTCAGGCATTTTGTACGCACAATGATCAAGAATATTCATCATTTCGTTTTTAGGTTCACCAACTGATAAACCACCAAGTGCATAGCCGTCAAAGCCAATTTCTTCTAAACCGGCTTGTGATTGTGCACGTAATTCTGGGTACATACCACCTTGAATAATACCAAATAACGCAGAAGGGTTATCGCCGTGACCTTCTTTTGAGCGTTTAGCCCAACGAAGAGACAACTCCATAGAGTCTTTAGCTTCTTTTTCAGTAGCAGGGTATGGTGTACATTCGTCAAATATCATTACAATATCTGACCCTAAATCACGTTGCACTTCCATTGATTTTTCTGGCGACATCATTATTTGGTCACCGTTTACAGGTGACTGAAACAAAACACCTTCTTCGGTAATTTTACGCATTGCGCCAAGACTAAATACTTGGAAGCCGCCTGAGTCAGTTAAAATTGGGAAGTCCCAATTCATAAAGTCGTGCAAATCACCGTGCTGCTTAATAATTTCAGTACCAGGGCGAAGCATTAAGTGAAAGGTATTACCTAAACAAATTTGCGCACCTGTTGCTTTAACTTCATCAGGTGTCATGCCTTTAACAGTACCGTAAGTACCTACTGGCATAAATGCAGGTGTTTCTATTACACCACGGTCAAAAATCAAGCGGCCACGGCGCGCTTTACCGTCGGTGCGGTCTAATTCAAATTTCATATCATCCTCAATGTCGGAAAAACAGTCCAACAAGCTATAATTTAACCGCTCGATTCTACCCTTTTTGCACTGCTAATACTATTAGCTGCGGTAAATTCGCTCGTTATAATCATATGCAACTAAAAACCCCAGCAAGTATGCTGGGGTTGAGTGTTAGTTATATTTGATAATAAATAAAACAGCGCTATTTACGTGTTAAAAACATAGCATCGCCATAACTAAAAAAGCGATATTTTTGTTCTATTGCTGTGTTGTAGGCACCCATTATGTTGTCTTGTCCGCTGAACGCGCTCACCAACATAATTAAAGTTGACTCAGGTAAATGGAAATTAGTGACCATGGCATCGACGACGTTAAATTGGTAACCCGGAAAAATAAAAATATCGGTATCGCCAAAGTAAGTATCTAATTGACCGCCATGTATTTTTGCAGCTGATTCGAGCGAACGCATTGATGTAGTACCAACAGCAATCACTCGCCCACCGCTCGCTTTAGTCTGTGCTACAGCGTCCACAACATCTTGTGGTACTTCAATGTATTCTGAGTGCATGACGTGTTCGTCAATGGTCTCTACACGTACCGGCTGAAATGTACCTGCGCCTACGTGTAACGTGACAAAGGCCATGTTTACACCTTTATTTTTAAGCGCAGCCATAAGCGGCTCGTCAAAATGTAAGCCTGCTGTAGGTGCTGCCACAGCCCCTGGTTTTTCACCATATACTGTTTGATAACGTTCGCGGTCAGCTTCGTCATCTGGTCTATCGATATAAGGCGGTAACGGCATGTGACCAATATCGTTAAGTGTATCGAGTACATTTTTGCTGTGATCAAATTCCAGCTCAAATAAGGTGTCGTGACGGGCAATCATAGTGGCTTTAGCTTTGCCTTCTAAAATAACCTCATTGCCTGGTTTTAATGATTTACTTGCACGAACATGAGCAAGCACACGGTGTTCATCCAATACTCGTTCTACAAGTACCTCAACCTTACCGCCCGATGCTTTTTGGCCAAACATACGTGCTGGTATTACTCGCGTATTATTAAAGATGAGTAAGTCGTTTTCGTTAACTAGCTCAAGAATATCACTAAATACTTTATGGCTTATCTCCCCTGTTGGACCATCGAGGCTTAATAAGCGGCTACTCGTACGATCTTTTTTTGGAAAGCGAGCAATTAATTCATCGGGTAAGTCAAAACTAAAGTCAGCTACGCGCATAGTTGGTAATCCACATCATTAAAAATCGCGCCAAGTGTATATCTATCGTCAATTAAGCTCAAGAAGCCAATCCAACTACTGTAAACCTGAGCATCCCTCTATTCGGGGGGATTATTCAAATCTACTTGTTCTTACTAACAAAACTTATTACCCTTAGTAATGGTAGTAAATTACGATTTTTAGGATCTCCTGCGTGGCAGAACAATTAAATTTGCTGATTTTAAATGCAAGCCGTGCTGAGCGCAGGGTGATTAAAGATACTTTAAAAAAGCTTAACGTATTTAGCTTTATTGAAGCAAATGATAGCCAGGAAGCTCTTAAAACTCTTAAGCAACAACCGGTTGATATTATTATCACTGGATTAAATGTGGGTAAAATAGACGGTTGGCGTTTTTCTCGTATGATTCGCTCAGGGCTATTAAAAACCCCTAAAAACACCCCTATTTTGTTGATGCCCCCGACTTATTGCGAACGAATTGCAGAAACAACCGCCCGTAGTTACGGAATCGATGCTGTTTTGCCTTTTGAAAACCAAGATATGCTACCGCAAGTTCTGGCTAATGTTTTATCTACACATTTAGAAAAAAGCAGTCGACTAAACCTACTTTTGTTAGAGCCCCAGACAAATAAAGCGGAGTCTATAACTGAAGAACTAAAACTAAATTTTGCTATTACACATGTCACAACGTGTAAAGCCGCACTGAACCAGTACAACCAACAACAGTTCTCAATCGTACTGCTTGATACCACTCAAGAAAAAACCGATGAATCTAGCTTGCTTGTCGAAAATATTTTACAACATAACCCAAAGCAAGCCATTGTTACTATTATAGATAGCGCTGATGCAGATTATGCCGAACAGCTTTTGTTATCGGGCGTAACCGATTTTATTCGCGCCCCTTACGAACCTTCATTTTTAAATAAAGTATGTGATCATGCCGCTCGTCGAGAAGACTTTATGGTGAGCTACGCTGAATTTGCTCAAAAAGTAGAGCAGTTAAGCGTAAGCGAAGTGAGGTATAAAGAACTATTCTCAGCTCATCAGCGCATATTATTGCACCTTAATACTGTTGTTCTTGAGCTCGACCAGTTAGGAAAAATTCGCTTTATAAATCCAGCCTGGGAAACCTTAAGTGGTTTTGGCGTTAAAACAAGCCTGCAAAAAAGCCTAACGCAATTTTATACTGGTGAATGTCAGATAAAGCTCAAAGCAACCATCGACGATATACTCGGTGGTGGGAACGATCATCAGCAAATAGAAATAAAACTCCAACATAAAAACGGTGGCCAAATTTGGGTTGAATGTAGGTTGCAGCTAATTAAAAACAGACGCAATAATGCAACGATCACTGTCACTATTGATAACATTCACGAGCGTAAGCAAGCCGAACTTCAATTACGCCACCTTGCGCTGCATGATCCATTAACTGGCCTACACAACCGATACCACTTTGACCAAGAGCTAAGTCGTATTTGTAAACCCAAACATACTCACAGCGATATTGAGCATGCCTTGATTTACATTGACCTTGATCATTTTAAAATTATTAATGATAGCCAAGGTCATCATCAAGGCGACTTGGTGTTAAAAGATGTGGCTCAGCTGTTTAAAGACAACATTGAAAAAGAACACTTAGTATGTCGCATTGGTGGCGATGAATTTGCCGTCCTTCTAAAAAATATGAACCTACTCGATGCGCACCTTATTGCAGAAGGTGTCTGTAGTGCCATAGAGCAGCATACCTTTAAGTCAAACGAGCAAAGCTACACAATAAGCTGCTCTATCGGCTTAACGCAAATTACAGTAAACAATAACGACCCTAATGAGTGTTTAAAACAAGCCGACATTGCTTTGTATATTGCAAAAAACTTAGGCCGTAACTTAGTACATTGCTATTCAAAAGAAGATGCGCACAACAATACACTTCAAACAGGTCTTGAGTGGGGACACGAAATCCGCCAAGCACTTAAACAGAATAATATTGAATTGCATTACCAGCCTATATGGGATTTTAAAGCAGAAAAAGTTGCTTACTTTGAGGCACTATTGCGCTTAAAGCATGAAGGCACTCTTATTTACCCTAATCAGTTTATTCCGTCTCTAGAAATGCTTAACGACACCTTTTTAATGGATCAGTGCGTAATTAGAAATGCAATTGCCAGTGTTGCAAAATACCCTCAACTTAGCCAAGTTGCTATTAATCTATCTGCACAATCATTCTTAGATGAACGGCTGCTACCACTCATTGAATCGAACCTTGAAAAGTACAATGTTCCCGCCACACGGATTATTTTTGAGATCACCGAATCCGCAAGCATAAATAACATACAAGCTACACGTAAGATGATTGATAAACTTAACTCTTTAGGGTGTCACTTCTCAATAGACGATTTTGGGACTGGCTTTAGTACCTTTAGTTACCTAAAACAGCTGCCTGCTCAACATGTGAAAATAGATGGCTCGTTTGTTCGCGACATGCTTAATGACCCAATAGACCTTGCTTTAGTAAAGGCTATTAACGATATCAGCCGCTCACTTAATAAATATTCTGTTGCGGAATACGTTGAAAATAAAGAATTATTTACTACTTTAAGAGACATTGGTGTCGACTACGGACAAGGCTACTTTATTGCTCGCCCCGTTCCAGTTGAAAAAATAAATGATGAGCTTGAAAAAATTTATCAAAATAAAAGTATTTACCAACAGTAGCCTAGGGTAAAACTAACAAATTCGAACAATTTAACGTCACTTTTTTCTTCCATTATTTTCTTTCTTGCCTATACTTTCCTTATCAGATAAAGAGGATGTCATGTAATTTAAAGGATTACGCTGTATAAACATGACATCAACCCCCAATCAATACATGGTTGATTACAAGCTACAAGGGTTTTAGGGAGGAAGGTATGGCGCAACTAGTTATATTATTACTGATAATTCACCTTATTATTGCGTACCAATGTTACAGGTATTCAAGTTTAAAAGGTTACCCCGTCAAAGTATTTACCGTATTAGGATGCGTGCCCTACTTTAATGTAGTGGTATGGATTTACTTACTTTTTTTACCTGAACTGGAGCCATTTGAAAGCCATGTTCAACGTCAAAAGCAGCCATTGTAGGCTGCTTTAATTTTTTAATAGCGGTTAACTTTAATTGCTTGGCTCATTAAAGTTTAAACTACATTGGCGTTGTAAAAACACCTCAAGCTGCTCGCTAAACAATTTAAAATCGCGAATACGTCCAGTAGTTTTTCGCCAGAGAATACCAATATCTCTGTAAGCATCGCTTTGCGACGGTGTGGCTACCATCTGTTTATTTTCTAAAATACCGGCATTAATGGCCATTTGTGGTAAAAAGGTCACCCCGAGCTGGTGTTCAACCATACTGAGTAATGTATGTAAGCTGGCCGCTTCAAATGGGTTAATACAGCTAGAGCGGTTTAAATGGCACGCACTCAGCGCGTGCCCTGTCATACAGTGCTCTCGCTCTAACAAAAACACACTGGCATCAGGTAATAGATTAAAGTCTTCTACGCCCTTTGCAGGCATATAATCTTTATGGTGCACTAAGCTAAAATGATCTTTTGCTAAAATTTGGGTATGAAACTTGTCGGTTGCATACGGTAATGCCAGTAACGCTAAATCAATGTGTCCATGCTCTAGCTTATCCAGTAATTTGTCGCTGGTATCCTCTATTAGTACCAACTCTAATTCACAAAAAGTTTGCTGACAAAAGTGATACAAAGGCGCTGCAATAAAGCTTGCAATAGTAGGGATTACGCCAACGGTTAACTTACCGCTGAGCGGCGTTAAAAAGCTTTTTGTAAGCTCTTTTAAACTGATAGTGTCGTTAATTATTTTTCGTGAACGCTCAACAACCTCTTCACCTATGCTTGTAAACATAAGGCTTCGGTTTTCACGCTCAATAAGTTGACAACCCAGCGTTTCTTCAAGATTTTGAATGGCACTGCTTAGTGTCGACTGGCCAATAAAACAGGCACTGGCTGCACGGCCAAAGTGCTGATGCTGGTGAACAGCGAGTAAATACTGAAGCTGTTTAATACTTGGAAGATTGGTCATTTTTTCTTTCCACAAATAAAAAGACCCCAATACCTAGGGCATTGAGATCTTTTCAAGCTAAAAGTCTTTTAGTACTTTTTTGTTAAACCCCAAATGCGGTTCTCAGTACGTAGAAGATAACAATAGCAAGGGCAGCACCAACTGGCAACGTTATTACCCAAGAAACTACAATGTTTCTGATAACGCTCATGTTAAGTGCACCAATACCACGTGCCATACCTACACCTAGTACCGCACCCACTAAGGTTTGAGTAGTAGAGATTGGCATACCAGTTCCTGATGCAATAACAACAGTAGAAGCAGCGGCAAGTTCTGCAGCAAAACCACGGCTAGGCGTTAAATGTGTAATGCCTTCACCAATTGTTTTAATTACTTTTTTACCTAAAATGGCAAGACCTGCAACAATACCAAAGCCACCTAGTGGAAGAATCCACCATGCAATTGCTGCTTTCTTAGCAATTTCACCGTTGTTTTCAACAATATTTACAACAGCAGCTAGTGGACCAATTGCATTAGCAACATCGTTAGAACCGTGAGCAAATGCCATACAACAAGCGGTTAACACCATTAATACCGCAAACACTTTTTCTACGTTATTAAATTGCATTTGCTTATCAGCTTTAGGATCGATGTTTAAGCGAGAAATAGCAATTTTACCAATGATGGCAACAACCACTGCAACACCAATTGAAAGCGCATAGCCTTCAACAGAACCTAGGTTAATACCAACGTGCTTTAAACCCTTTTTGATTGTAACTAAAGCCATGATAAAACCCGCTAAACCCATGTAGATTGGTACGTAGCGTTTAGCGTTCTTTAATGGTGCATCTGTATCAAATATAAGCTTTTGCGCGCTCATGAATATTAGATACGCAATAAAGCCGGATATAGCTGGTGTAATGATCCAGCTTCCTACAATGCCGCCTACTTTATTCCACTGGATTGCTTCTGTACCCACAGCAACTAGCGCAAAACCAATGATTGCACCAATAATAGAGTGAGTTGTTGATACTGGCCAACCTAAAAATGAAGCGATTAGTAGCCATGAACCCGCGGCAAATAGCGCGGCAATCATACCTAAAACCATCAGTTCAGGAATATTCGCAAACGGTGCAGCATCAATTATTCCTTTACGAATAGTTGATGTAACTTCACCACCTGCCAAATAAGCACCTGCAAACTCAAAAATCATAGCTATTAAAATAGCTTGTTTGATTGTTAATGCTTTTGAACCTACAGATGTACCCATGGCGTTCGCAACGTCGTTCGCGCCAATACCATAAGCCATGAAAAAACCAACAGCTGCGGCAATTAAAACTAATACCGTGCCGTAAGATGCAATGATATCCATTGTATAACCTTAATCTTTCGTGTTTGAACTGATTTTAAATTAACGAGCTAACATCAGCTCAAGACGTGATCCTACGCGCTCTGCAATATCTGCAAGCTCACCAACCCATTCAATAATGCTGTATAAAAACATTACATCTACAGGGTTAAGTTCACTTTCTACTTCACGTAGTTGGCGGCGTACTTTAATTTGCATGTCATCCGTGTCTTGTTCTATTGCATCCAATTCAACGAGCATTTTTTCTACTAAGGTCACTTCGCGACCTTTAAAGCCTGTTTCTAATAGCTCTTCTAACTCGTTTATTGCTTTAGATGCTTGTTTTGTCGCATCCACACAACGAGTTAAGTAAGCCAAGAAATCAGCTTGCATTACTGCTGGTATGGTCATTTCACGACCGATTACGCGCCCAGCAATGTCTTTTGCTTTATTAGCAATTTTGTCTTGTTGGGTTACTAACTCGAGCAGGTCCGTACGTTCTACCGGCATAAATAAACCGCGTGGTAACTGTAAACGTATGTCTCTTTTCATGTCATCGGCTTCACGCTCTAAATTACGAATAGTGATACGAAGCTCTTCTGCCTGTGTCCACTCTTCTTTAAAAACGTGATTAAAAAAAGGTATCAAAGCTTTACTAGCTTGATGAACTTTTTTGATGTGATCTTCCATTGGTTTGAAAGGAGATTTTGCAAAAACTCCTAAAAACGCGTTTGTAGGCATAACTGACCCTTTAATCAAATTACATGCGTGCAGCATGCGATTTTACAGTATTCACAACAATTGTGAACGGTTTTTATTATTTAACTTATAGCTAAATAAACAAAGCGGCTTATAGCCGCTTTGTTAAAATGCGCTAATGAACTTTAAAGCGATTTTTCAATATCTTCCTGTGATATATGGCGAATATCTTTACCATTTACAAAGTAGATAATGTACTCAGCAATATTCTGACAACGGTCGCCAATCCGCTCTAATGAACGCACTGACCAAACTAAATCCATGATTTTTGGAATAGAACGTGGATCTTCCATCATGTACGTCATAATTTGACGTGTTATGGCTTCATATTCACGATCAACTTTAGCATCTTCTTTGTGTACTTCAAATGCGCGTTGCACATCCATACGTGCAAACGCATCAAGTACATCGTGTAACATTTTTAAAACCTGACGACCCATATTTTCAATATTCACTAACAAATCTTGTTGATCTTTAGTGAAAGAATCGAGAGCCACTTTTGCAATACGCTCAGCTTCATCGCCAATACGCTCTAAATCAGCAATAGTTTTTGCAATCGCAATCACCAAACGTAAATCGCTGGCAGCGGGCTGACGACGCGCAATAATACGAGTACATTCTTCATCAATGCTCACTTCCATAGCATTAACTTTGTAGTCGTTTTTACGCACTTTTTCTGCAAGTTCTGCATCGTTTGTGCTTACCGCATCAAGCGCACTACTTAGTTGTTGCTCAACTAACCCACCCATGCTTAGTACATGGTTACGAACATTTTCAAGCTCTTGATTAAAGCGACCAGAAATATGCTTATTAATATTATGTTCCATAATTACCTTCTCTCTAAATCTTGTACAACACGATACTGTTAATTATTTAGCCGTAACGACCTGTAATATAATCTTCAGTCTTTTTCTTTGTTGGTGTTGTAAATAAGGTATTTGTATCTGAGTATTCAATCAGCTCACCCATGTACATAAAGGCTGTTTGGTCAGACACTCGCGCTGCTTGTTGCATGTTATGCGTAACAATAACAACGGTAAATTTATTCTTTAAATCGTTAATTAGTTCTTCAATAACTAAAGTCGAAATTGGATCAAGTGCTGACGTTGGTTCATCTAGTAATAAAACCTCAGGCTCTATCGCAATAGAACGAGCAATAACTAAACGCTGTTGCTGACCGCCTGATAAACCAAACGCACTATCATGCAGTCTATCTTTTACTTCATCCCATAAAGCAGCGCCACGTAATGACTGCTCTACTACTTCGTCTAACTTACGCTTTTCTTTAATGCCTTGTAAGCGTAGACCATAGACTACATTTTCATAAATCGATTTTGGAAATGGATTAGGACGCTGAAACACCATCCCAACGTTACGGCGAAGCGCCGCAACATCTACATTTTTATCGTAAATATTTTGTCCATGAAGGAGTATTTCACCTTCAATTCGACAAATATCAACCAAATCATTCATGCGGTTAATACAGCGTAATAGCGTTGATTTACCACAACCTGATGGACCGATAAACGCCGTTACTTGGCCTTTTGGAATATTCATATTCACTTTACTAAGCGCTTGTTTATCACCGTAGTAAAGATCGAGATCTTTAATCTCTAACGCTTTTTGCTCGTCTGTTAAATTGTCTAAATCTAACTTCATGCCCAAATTGGCTTGGTTTACTTTTGGAGCGACTGTAATCATGTTTGTTACCTATTAAATCTTTACTAATTAGTGTTCAAGCGATCTGAATTTTTCACGTAAATGGTTACGTATACCAATGGCCGTTATGTTGAGTGTGATAATAACCGACACAAGTAAAAATGCCGTTGCATATACCAGCGGGCGTGCCGCTTCAACATTCGGGCTTTGGAAGCCAACATCGTAAATATGAAAGCCTAAGTGCATGAACTTTCTGTCTAAGTGAAAATACGGAAAGTTGCCGTCTAATGGTAACGTCGGTGCCATTTTAACAACACCTACCAACATCAGGGGCGCAACTTCGCCTGCTGCACGTGCAACAGCCAGTATTAACCCCGTCATAATTGCAGGGCTTGCCATTGGAATTACAATACGCCATAGGGTTTCAACTTTAGTTGCACCCAATGCTAATGAACCGTCACGTACAGTGCTTGGAATACGTGATAACCCCTCTTCCGTAGATACAATAACCACGGGTAACGTTAGTATTGCCAATGTTAGTGCAGACCACATTACACCCGGCGTGCCAAATACTGGTGTTGGTGAAGACTCTGGGTAAAATAATTGGTCAATACTGCCACCAAGCATATATACAAAAAAGCCTAAGCCGAATACACCATAAACAATAGAAGGTACACCCGCTAAGTTAATTACCGCGATACGAATCATTTTAGTGACCGCATTTTTAGCCGCGTATTCGTGCAAGTAAATAGCAGCAACAACACCAAACGGCGTTACTATCACAGCCATCAACATAACCATAAATACAGTACCAAATATAGCAGGGAATACACCGCCTTCTGTATTTGCTTCGCGAGGATCATCAGATACAAACTTGCCTAGTTGACCAAAGTAATGGCCTAGCTTTGCAAAAAAGCCCATGTCGTTCGGAAACCACACATCAAGTACTTGATACATAGGGATCGTAACTATTTCCCCGCGCATATCTTTTACCGTAACATGGTCACGTTTTGCCTGTTTACGCAGTGCAAATAACTCTTTTTCAAGTTCGCCGTACTCGGCACGTAATTCAGCACGCGTTTTTGCAAGCTCTGCAACACGTTCATCTGTTAACTGGTTATCAAGTAAGTAGCTTTTCTCTTTTAAGCGTAAGCGCTCAAGTTCATAGTTGATATGACCTATATCGCCATTTTGTAAATCCAGTGCTTCATCATTTAAATCTACAGCACGCTCAACAAGGTCATATAAAGCCTCTACTTTATCGCCCTCTACTGGCTTGCCGTCTTTAAATACACCTTCTACATACCCGTAAAAATTACCATTTTTACTACGTTCAAATACTGCAAGCGTAGCGGGTGTAGACTTTGCTTTTATGTCGGTTTCAAGTATCCAACGAAAATCTAGAGCTACGTATTCACGGTTACCTGTTTTTATAAGTAAACGTTCAAATTCTTCTTTATCAAATGCTGAAACATCAACACCAGTCGCTGCCAAACGTTCTTTTGGTACGAGTTCACGGTCGTAAACCTCACCAATAACGGTTTGCTTGGCAATCGAGCCTTCAAGCTCAAACTGTACAACTTGAGAAGGCCAGAAAAAACTCAATCCCTTCCAGGCTATCATCGCTAATATACCTAAAACCGAAATTAAGCTGATGCTCACTGCACCGCCGGTCATCCAAATCCAAGGAGAACCAGACTTAAACCACTGCTTTACCATGTCGTGTCTCTCCACTTACATTGAGCTGTATTTTTCACGTAACTGCTGACGAACAAACTCAGCTAACGTGTTAAATACAAAGGTGAATATGAATAGTACAAAGGCGGCTAAAAACAATATTCTGTAATGAGAGCTACCTACTTCTGATTCAGGCATTTCTACCGCAATATTAGCTGCCAGCGTTCTCATGCCTTGGAAAATACTCCAGTCCATAATCGGTGTGTTACCTGTTGCCATGAGTACAATCATGGTTTCGCCCACGGCACGGCCTAGGCCCATCATTACCGCAGAGAATATACCTGGGCTTGCAGTTAATAGCACAACACGTACGAGTGTTTGCCATTGAGTAGCCCCTAGTGCTAATGAACCATTTGATAAGTGTTTAGGTACACTAAATACGGCGTCTTCCGCAATAGAGAAAATAGTTGGAACCACTGCAAAACCCATTGCTATACCCACTACCAATGAATTACGTTGGTCGAATGTCATGCCCAACTCGTTTGTTAGATACTGGCGTACATTACCGTCAAACATCCACAGCTCTACTGTTTCGCTCATTGCGAACGAAAACCAACCAACAACTAACACAACAGGAATCAAAATAATTGAATGAGACCCTTCAGGTATTTTATGGCGAATACTTGCTGGTAACTTCGTCCACGCAAGTGCTGAACCTAAAATACCAATAGGTAATAAAATGAGTAAGCCAACAATTGCAGGTAAGTGCTCTTCAATTAAAGGCGCTAACCAAAGGCCCGCTAAAAAGCCTAAAATAACCGTAGGAAGTGCTTCCATTATTTCAACGGTTGGCTTTACAACCTTACGTAATCCACTCGACATAAAGTACGCAGTGTAAATTGCCGACGAAATCGCAATGGGTACTGCAAATAACATAGCGTAAAAAGCCGCTTTAATTGTACCGAACGAAATAGGCACTAGCGAAAATTTAGATTCAAAGTCATCACTTGCAGATGTTGACTGCCAAATGTATGCAGGCTCTGGGTAACCTTCGTACCACACTTCTTGCCATAACGCAGACCATGTTACTTCAGGGTGTTCGTTGTGAACCTCTAATACCGTTAATTTGCCATCCGCTAAAATTAACGCAGCATTTGAACGTGGAGCAATTGCAAAGTGTTTAATTTCGCCTTCACTTACTTTACCCTGCCACAACTTAGCTTCGCTTGTTGTGTAGTAAACACCAAGCTCACCGTTGCTGCTGGTAGTAAAGAAAGTACGACGATAAAATTCTGTAAAAATATTTAATTTGCTTTGTTTGGTTGTTTCAAACGCACGAATTTTTTGGAACTGACGACCAGCGTCTGTGTTTACTTCAAACCACTGCGATACTTCACCGTTATCGTTAGCAAGCATTAATGAGTTTGCACCCGCAAGTAACTGAGCAGACACTATATTAGCGTTTTCTTCATTAGCCGATAATAACTGGATTTGCTCTACTTCACTCGGATAGCGCGTATCATAAACGTAAATTTGGTTAGCTGAACGAATAAACGTACGTGTTGTATCTGGCGAAATTAAAAGCTCATCTACACGACCTTCAACATCAAGCTCTGTTCGCTCAACAACCCACTCTACTTCACCTGTAAACATATTTTCTTCAGCAACAAAGCTGCTAAACAAAACGCGCTTATCTGCGGTTAATGCAACAACCGCCGTTTTATCTTCATAGTGAGTAAACGCAAAACGCTTGATAGCAGCGCCTTGAGCATCAACTTCTAACGCCATTTCACCAAGCGGGTAATCAACGCGTGGCGTTAATTTGCGTTCGTTATTTGGAAAGGTAACTAAAAATTTAGGTACAACCACCATTACAGTGCCGTTTTCTAAACCATAGGCGTATTGGCCCTGAAACGGTGCACTCGTTGCAAAGCTTGTTACTTCGCTTGGAAGAGCAACATTAAGCGTCTTGAGTTTTTTACCAAAACTTGCTTTTTCTACATTGTAAAAATCAACTTGGCCTTGCTGGCTTAGTAAATAAGCAACTTCGGTTTGCTCTTCAACACCTAAGCCAACTATTTGATCTGCGTTACTTACTGTGAAGCTGTCACGCTTTTCAACTTTAGCCGACTCAAAAATTGGCTGTACTACATAAAGAAGGTAGAAAAATATTAACAACAGCGCTATTAATACCATTACTCCACCGGCGGTTATGCCAAATTTGGCAAACCTGTCTTTAAATAGACGGCTTCGATCCGTATTAAAAGACGGTTTATTCGGATTGGAAGTCATCAAAACACCTTTAAATCTTAACGTTCTATAAATTATATTTCATCAAGATGACAGTAATGTTACAACGGTCATAATAAGCACTCTAATTAAAGGTATATCTAAGGTGGCATAAGTTATTGTATTAATTAAGCGTTAGATTAGTCATTTAGAAGGGAACTAAATAACAAAAATAATTGGACAAAGCATTTAACGAGGTTAATACTCAAATGGTAAATTAAGGGATGCGCTTACCTTTCTTTCATTCACGTTAAATTAATTATTAACATAATAAAATCATTAACCTATAAAAGCGCGTCAGCATCAAAACATATTTTATTTAATGCCTACGCATTTACATTCTTCGGGCTTAAAAAGAGGCACAATTTATGAAACAGTTGGTAATAACTATTTTAGGAAAGGATCGTCCAGGCTTAGTAGAAGATATTTCATCGGTAGTTTTAAAAAATCACGGCAACTGGTTATGTAGTAACCTTAGCCATTTATTAGGTCATTTTGCAGGGATTATTCAGTTAGAAGTTGCTGAAGAGCATTTTCAGGAACTGCAAAACGCGCTTACCGCTTTACCAAAACTTGAAGTGCGTATTGAAGCTGGCAATACTGAAATTGAACCTTCACCACGTGAACAAATCAATTTAGTGATCACAGGAAACGATCGCCCTGGTATTGTCCAAGAGCTCGCGAGCGTAATACGACACAAAGGAGCAAGTATTACTCATTTAAATTCTAGACAACAAAGCGCACCTAATTGGGGAGTCCCTATTTTTAGCGCTGTTGCAACCGTTACCTTACCTAACGGAATGGATAAAGACGAAGTAATTGATGCGCTTGAGTCAATAACCAGCGACTTAATAGTAGACACAGAAGAAGCATAATTTTTTATTGCGTGTCATACAAGTGACACGCATGTCATTTTAATGTCATTAAATTGTTCTATATTTAACTCAGCGTTAGATAATGGAATATAATATGAATGCCCACATAGAACATACTCAAACCGTTGAATACTTTGCTAAAGAGCTTAGTTGGCTGTCATTCAACGAGCGCGTTCTACAAGAGGCTAAAGACAAAAATAATCCAATAATTGAACGCATGCGGTTTTTGGGGATTTTTTCTAATAACCTTGATGAATTTTTTAGGGTGCGTGTTGCCGACGTTAAACGCCGTATTTTATTAAACAAACTTCCCGATGCTAATTTTGAAGAAGACGAAGCTTTATTAAGTCAAATTCAACAAAAAGTTTTGCAGCTAGGCAAAAAATTTAACCTAATACACCAACAAATTTTAAACGATTTAACCACTCATAATATCCATGTAGATCGCCCCGAAAAATTAACAGACTTTCATCTTAATTGGCTTAAAGCGTATTTTCATGACAAGGTTTTACAGCATATATCACCCATTTTACTTAATGAAAATAAAGATTACTCAGACTATATAAACGACACAATGACTTACTTGTTTATTGAAATGAGTGACGAAAAAAGCCACTACGCTATGCTTGAAGTCCCCACAGACCGAGTACCCCGTTTTATTATATTACCGCCTGAAAAGACACGTCGTCGTAAAACCATTGTTATGCTTGATGACGTTATTTCTTACTTTTTAAATGATGTTTTTAGTAACTTTTTTCACTTTGATAAAATTCAAGGTCATGCAATAAAACTCACACGAGATGCAGAATACAATTTAGACGATGAGCTAGAAGAAGGTCTGCTCGATAAAATGTCTAAGGGCCTTAAACAACGTATTTATGCAGAGCCTGTGCGCCTTGTTTACGACGAGAGCATGCCAGAAAGTATGTTAAAAGTGATGAAAAAACGTTTAAACGTGAGTCATCATGATGCGCTGATACCTGCGGGTCGATACCGTAACTTTAGAGATTTTATTGCTTTTCCTAATGTCGGTCGCCAGTACCTTGAAAACAAACCACTTCCAGCCATACAAAGCACAGCTTTTAACAAACACAGCAGCGTATTTGACGCAATAAGCGAGCAAGACATACTGCTCTACTACCCATATCACACATTTAATCATTTACTGGAGTATGTTCGCCAAGCCGCATTTGATCCTATGGTGACGCAGATTAAAGTAAATATTTATCGAGTGGCGAGTAAGTCTCGGCTTATTTCTTTACTCATCAATGCCGCTAAAAATGGCAAAAGTGTCACGGTAATGGTTGAGCTTAAAGCACGCTTTGATGAACAGAACAATATTGAATGGGCTAAAGTTCTTAGCAGTGCTGGAATAAAAGTTATTTTTGGTATTCCAGCCTTAAAAGTGCACAGCAAACTATGTGTTATTCACCGTAAAGAAAAAAACAAAATAGTTAAATACGCCCATATCGGTACCGGAAACTTTCACGAAAAAACAGCTAAAATCTACACTGACTTTAGCCTTTTCACAAAACATAACGGTATTTGTGAAGAATGCGATAGCGTATTTAAGTTTATAGAAAGCAGCTACAAGCCCTTTAATTTTGAATATTTAATGCTCTCCCCTATTAATGCTCGCGACACTTTATTGGATTTAATTGATAAAGAGATTCAGCATGTTGAAGATGGTTTCACAGGAAAAATTACAATTAAAGTAAATAATTTAGTTGATAAACAACTTGTAGATAAACTTTATTATGCCGGTCGTCGTGGAGTAAAAATCCGAATTATTGTACGTGGTATGTGCTCATTAATACCGGGGGTGGCTCACTTTAGCGAAAACATAAAAGTGATCAGCATTGTTGATCGCTTTTTAGAGCATCCTCGCGTAATGGTATTTGGCAATAATGGCAATGATAAGGTGTATATTTCTTCCGCTGATTGGATGACTCGCAATCTTGATCAACGCGTTGAAGTGGGAGTGCCTATTTTAAATAATAAATTAAAACAGCTCATTATGGATATTTTAGAGCTACAATTTAAAGACCGCACAAAAGCTCGGCTAATCGATAGCGAGCAAAAAAATACCTATGTTAGGCGCGGTAACAGAAAAAAAATTCGCTCACAAATAGCAATATACGATCACTTAAAAAAATGGGAGGGTAATTATAATAATGAATGATCACCCATCAATAGCGGCCGTCGATCTAGGTTCGAATAGCTTTCACTTGGTCGTTGCGCGCGAAGTGGATGGCACATTACAAATTCTGCATAAAGAGAAACAGCGTGTTTATTTAGCCGATGGCTTAGACGATAAATTAAGACTAAACCAAGCAGCCATAGACCGTGCACTACTTGTACTTAAGCAGTTTGCAAACACCCTTGAAGACTTTCCTCCTGGTAATGTAAAAGTAGCTGCTACATACACTTTTAGGCGCGCCAAAAATATTCATGCCTTTTTAACTCAGGCGAGTAAGGTATTTCCATTTCATATTGATGTGATCCCAGGGCAAGAAGAAGCTCGGCTTATTTATCAAGGTGTGGCTCATTATGTACATAACGAAGAGAACCGCCTTATTATCGATATTGGCGGAGGCAGTACCGAACTAATTATTGGTAAGCACTTCAAACATAAGCTTCTTACCAGCCGAAATATGGGCTGTGTTAGCTACACAAAACAGTTTTTTAGTGGTGGAGCTATTACGGCTAAGCGTTTTAATCGAGCTGAAATAAAAGCGGAACAAGAAATCGAAGTTATTTTTGCCAACTACATTAACGAAGGTTGGCAAGATGTAATTGGTACATCAGGCACTATTAAATCAATTTTAACCATGGTGTGTGCACAAAACCCGCAACAAACATTTGTAAGTATTGACGATTTACTGGCTCTTAAGCAGCAATGCATTGCCGCTGAACACGTCGATAATATAAGTATAGAAGGATTAACGCCTGAGCGTCAGCAGAGTCTATGTGGAGGACTTGCCATTCTTATTGCTGTTTTTAAAGAGTTCTCAATCAATCAGCTCTCTTATAGTGACTTCTCTTTAAGAGAGGGGCTACTTCATGAAATGCAGCAAAAACTCGCCGATAAAGACATTCGCAGCAATACAATCAATAACCTGAGTGAACGATACACCGTAGATAAAGCCCATGCCTCACGCGTTGCTAATACAGCTACTTGGATATACGAACGCCTTAGCAAAGCGTGGCAACTAAATGATAATAACGACATAGCGCTTCTTAATTGGGCTGCTAAGCTACACGAAATTGGCTTGTCTATTAACTCTTCAGGTATTAATAAACACAGCGCTTACATTGTGGCAAATAGCCAGCTTCCTGGTTTTACTCAGCAAGAACAACTCATTTTAAGCTCGCTAATTCGCTTTTACCGAAAAAAAATTAAACGTGATGAATTACCAGAGTTCACAACAATCGCGCAGCAACATGTAATTAAGCTTGTTACTATTTTACGCTTAGCTATTTTATTTAATCAAAAACGCCAAATTAGCCAGCAACCTAATATGAATATTAGCGCTAATGCCACAGGGCTTTTTATTAAATTTTACGATAATTATTTACAAACTCACACGTTACTTAATGCAGATTTAGAACTAGAACAACGTTATTTGAAAAAGGTAGGAATAAGTCTTAACTGCTCATAATATTTTGACGAGTAAATAATTAAGTAGGGTGCAATTACACCCTACTTTTAGCTATGTATACTTTAGCTAATTACATATCCATATGGCGATTTGTACTTTGCATCATTTGTTTAAGCCCTTGCTTTTCAAGCTCTAGTAGCTGCGCTAGCTTCTCTTGCGCATTTTGCGTTTCTGCACGCTCAAGAAGGTAATCGTAAAGCGCAATAACTTTTTGATGCTGACTCGATAAGTAATCTTGAATTGCTTTTTCATCTAACTGCTTATCTTTGCTGATATCGTTAAACGTAATAAGTTCGGGGTTACTGGCAAAGTACTCATAACAAAATGTGTCGAGCGTGTTAATTTCGGTAATCGCTTTAAAACCCACTAAATCTTCAGCGAGTTTTTTTTCGTAATTAAGGTAATAATCCACCAGCATGGCATTACGCTCATCAAGTATTGGTTTAACGCTATGAAAGTTAGCCGCCATTTGCGTATGAAATAATACTGTCCAATCGTATACCTCTTTAATTGTTTTAACTTGCATGTGCATTCCTTACTTAGTTAACTTATGAGTTACTAGTTGCTTGAATCATGCCAATAAAAACCACAATTAAAAACAATGGGTTACACTTTAAAAATAAATTAAAATACAAATTAATAGAATAACTTACAGACAATAGGTAATTTTTATAGGGCAATGATAAGTCATTACCCTATCACTGTTACTTAATAGCCTTTTTTCTCCATAATAGGTAAACCGCTGGAATAACTAATAAGGTCAACATTATTGCGCTTACCATACCACCCACCATAGGCGCTGCAATTCGGCTCATTACTTCACTACCGCTACCCGTACCATAAAGCACAGGTAATAAACCAATAACAATAGTAGCCACCGTCATCATGACAGGACGCACACGTAACCCGGCACCTTCAATAATTGCTTGCTGTAACTGAGCTAACGAAAGTGGTTTATCAGCTCGCTTAGCAGTTAAGCACATGTTTTGATATGCCTGATTTAAGTAAACCAGCATAATCACCCCAATCTCCACGGCAACACCGGCCAGCGCAATAAAACCAACCCCTACGGCGACTGAAAAGTTAAAACCTTGAAGGTACATGAGCCATACACCACCTATCATAGCCAATGGCAGTGTGCACATAATAATAGTTACTTCAGCAAAGCTTTTAAAATTAAGATAGAGCAGCACAACAATAATGGCCAAGGTGAGAGGCACTACGTAGGTGAGCTTCTCTTTTGCACGTTGCATATATTCATACTGACCAGCCCATGAAATAGAATACCCCGATGGCAGTATTAAATGCTCATCGAGCACAGCTCTCGCGCTTTCAACATAGCTGCCAATGTCTACGCCATCTATATCAATATAAACCCAACCATTTAAACGTGCATTTTCACTTTTAATGCCAGACGGGCCATTTTCAATAAATACATTAGCGACATCTCCAAGCGCAATATGCTGTCCTTGTGGCGTCACAATGGGCAATAACATAAGGGCGTCAGGTGAGTCCCTAAAAACTTGCGGATAACGCACGTTAACCGAATAACGAGCCTGCCCTTCTATTGTTTGTGTTACATTTTTACCACCAACTGCCGTTGCTATAACTTGCTGTATATCGCTTATGTTTAAATTATAACGCGCTGCTTTTTCACGGTTTATATCAATTTTTACGTAGCGCCCACCAGCCACTCGTTCAGAGTAAACAGATACAGTGCCTTGAATATCAGCAAGTAGCGTTTCTATTTGCTCACCCATTTTTTGAATTTCACTTAACTGTGGACCTGCCACTTTAATACCTATTGGGGTTTTAATACCGGTTGCCAGCATGTCTATGCGTGTTTTAATTGGCATAACCCACGCATTAGTTAAACCAGGAAACGTGACTAATGCATCAAGTTCGGCTTTGAGTTTTTCAAGAGTCATTCCCTCTCGCCACTCGTCTTTGGGCTTTAATTGAATAAACGTTTCAATCATTGTCAGTGGAGCGGGATCGGTGGCTGTTTCAGCTCGCCCGACTTTACCAAAAACTGTTTTAACCTCTGGCACGGTTGCGATTAATTTATCTGTTTGCTGCAAAATCTCTCGAGCTTTAGCTATTGATATACTTGGGTATGTAGAGGGCATATACATTAAATCACCCTCATCAAGTGGTGGAATAAACTCGCTACCTATTTTGTTAAGTGGGTAAAAACCTACCAAGGTCATAACTAAGGCAAATATTAAGGTCGTTTTTGGAAAACTAAGCACCCATCTGAGCAAAGGCCGATAAGTCGCTACAAGCAATCTATTAACGGGATTTTTATTTTCAGGTATTACCTTACCTCTTATAAAATAGCCCATCAATACAGGCACTAGGGTGATCGCTAATCCTGCTGAAGCCGCCATTGCATAAGTTTTAGTGTAAGCAAGAGGTGAGAACATTCGCCCTTCCTGCGCTTCTAAAATAAATACAGGCAAAAAACTCACGGTAATAATTAATAAACTAAAAAACAGCGCAGGGCCTACTTCGCTTGTCGCTTTAATAACGACTTCCCAACGGTTTTGATCAGTCAGAGGCGTTTTTTCCATATGCTTATGCATATTTTCAATCATTACTATGGCGCCATCGGTCATTGCACCTATGGCAATCGCAATCCCGCCCAAAGACATAATATTAGCGTTAATTCCTTGCCAATACATCACAATAAACGCCGTTAAAATACCCAGCGGTAAGGTAACAATAGCCACCAAAGATGAGCGCACATGAAACAAAAACACAACACACACAAGCGCTACAACAATCAGCTCTTCAACAAGTTTGCTTGTCAGATTACTTATTGCGTTGTTAATTAAGTTTGAGCGATCGTAAACAGGAATAATCTCAACGCCCTCTGGTAATCCTTTTTTAAGCGATTCGAGTTTAGCCTTAACCAGTTCAATGGTTTTTTGTGCATTTTCGCCGTAGCGCATAACAACAATACCACCGGTAGCTTCGCCTTCACCGTTAAGATCACTCACGCCACGGCGCATTTGTGGGCCTAGGCGAATATTTGCGACATCACGTAACTGCAAAGCAGTGCCATTTGCATTAGTACCTAATGGAATAGCCTCTAAATCGGCAACACTTTTTATGTACCCTGTGCTGGTAACCATGTATTCAGCTTCGGCCATTTCAATAACAGAGGCGCCTGTTTCTTGGTTTCCTTGCTGTATTGCAGTTTGAATAAGACTCAACGGAATGCCGTAAGCACGCAGCTTGTTAGGATCTACATTTACTTGATACTGCTTAACCATTCCCCCTACAGAGGCTACTTCAGAAACACCCGGCACAGTTTGTAATTCAAACTTTAAAAACCAATCTTGTAAGTCTCGCAATTGGCTAATATCAAGCGTATTTGTTTTATCAATAAGGGCATATAGGTAAACCCAACCAACACCCGTTGCATCAGGTCCAAGCTCTGGCGTTGCACCTTCAGGCAGACGGTTTGCAGCTTGGGTTAGGTATTCTTGCACTCGGCTACGCGCCCAGTACAAATCAGTGCTGTCATCAAAAATAATATAAACATACGAGTCGCCAAAAAATGAAAAGCCTCTTACGGTTTTAGCCCCTGGCACCGATAACATAGCAGTAGTAAGCACATAAGTAACTTGGTCTTGAACCACTTGTGGTGCTTGCCCTGGATACGATGTTTTTACAATAACTTGCACATCAGATAAATCGGGCAAGGCATCTACGGGCGTATTTTTAACGGCAAACACACCACCGCCCACTAAAATTAATGTAAGCAACAATACCAATAACCGGTTATGAACAGACCAGCAAATAACAGCAGTAATCATTTTACTTCCTCGCCCATCGTATGTTGCATTGAGGAGTGATCTATTGCGTCTATATTATTTAAAGCGGTGATCACAAAATCATCATTAATAATACTAAACGTGAAATCAATGGTTTGACCTTTAATAAGCGAGTTAACCTCTATATGCGGTGCCAGAACAAAGTTCATTGTTGCTGGACCTCGGTTCCACTTTGGAATAGCTTCACGACTAATATTTACAACTCGATTTGCTGCATCAATTGTATTTATAACGCCATTTACGGTTGCACTTTGAGAGTTGTCATCGTTACTACTATCAGCAGCTGGCATCTCCATTCGCTTAAAGTCTGAAAGCTTACTCGACTCAGAATCTATTAAAAATTGTGCAGAGGTAACCACGCTATCGTTTACCACCACACCTGATAAAATAATCGTTTCATCAACGCTTGTTTGTCCTACTTGTACTTCAACAGATTTAAAGCGCCCTTCGCCTAATGCTATAACTACGCGGTTTTGATGTTGCGTACGAATTACAGCTTCTTTTGGTACTACAAGCTGAGGTTCACTCGCTTTTGTATGAATAGTCACCTGAGCAAACATATTCGCTTTTAGCTTAAGGTCTTTATTTGTAAATCGGAGCCTGACCCGAAGTGTTCTATTTTGAGCATCCAGCGCCGGATAAATATAATCGACCTGTCCTTGCCATATTTTTCCCTTAAAATAATCAAGGGTCATGGTTACCGGTAGGCCAACACTAATAAGCGACGATTGACGTTCAAATATTTCCGCCTCCACCCATACTTCATCAAGTTGAGCAATACTCATCATAGATGTACCCGGCTTTACATAAAAACCTTCTCGCACATTCAGCTCATCAACAATCCCACTTTGACGCGCATAAAAGGTAATATTTTGCATTATTTGCTTATTTTTTTGTAAGCGCTCAATAAATTCAGCAGATACATTTAACGACTCTAAACGTGCCTTTGCAGCACGAATTAGTACATTGTTATTTCTATTTACTGCCAATAAAAACTCTTCTTGTGCATTAACTAGCTGCGGTGAATATAAGGTATACAAAGGTTCGCCGGCGTTTACCTTATCGCCTTGCGCTTTTACATATAAATCCTCAAGCCACCCTTCTACACGAGGGTGAATATGAGTAATTTTGTCTTGGTTATATTGCACATAACCCACTGTATTGATGTTACTTTGCAGTGTTTTTAACTGCACCTTAGTGGTTTTAACTCCTAAATTATTAATCACCACTGGCGAAATAGTAATCGCTCCTTTTTCACTTTCACTATTACCAACTTCGTCGTAAACGGGCACTAAATCCATCCCCATAGGAGAGAGGCCTGGAGCGTCACGCCTATAATTGCTGTCCATGGGTGCCACCCAATATAAGGGTTGTTTTACGGCCGGTTTTTCATCAATTATAATTTGCGTAAAAACAGCCCATAAACCAGCCCCTACAATAGCGGCAATGAATAGTTTCAAATTAGTGTTCATCAGGCTGCTCCTCACGTGGTTCGCCCATAACTTGAGAGTCTAAGCTACTCATATAATAATTTAAGCGTGCAATAATAATGTGTTGATCGACTTGGATATTGAGCGCGTCAATTTTGGCATTTAACTCACTAATACGTGCTTGCATAACATCAGAAAAGTCACCGTCATCACGCGTATAAGCATTTAAGGTTGCTTGTGATTGCTCTGCCATTTGTACTAATAACGTATTTTGATATAGTGTATTTCGCTTTTGTAACTGAGATAGCTGACTATATTCTTTAAAATACATACCTTTGAGTTTTTGCAAAGCGACTCTTTTTTGTGTTTTAGTCGCTTCCTTAATCGATATAGCCGATTTAACTTGTTGGTCTTGCCTGTTATCCGTAAATAAAGGGAGATCAATGCTAACTCCCACAGAAAGTAAGTCGGCCCTTGATTGGCCCATTGGTGTGTCTGCTCGATAGCCATACCCTACATTAACCCCTATCTGTGGCTGGTAGCTTTGTTTAGCTAGGCGCACTTGTGTTTGCTTGGCCAATACACTTTGATCTATGGCTACAATGGCTGGGTGAGCCATGAGTAATTGCATAAGTTGACCAAATTCAAGTGTATTAAAATTAGTAAGCGCGGGAGGGGTTATAAATTTACCATCTAAAGGTTTTTCTAACATTGTTATGGGCAACCATTGCGCTAGCCGATTTTTAGCGCTGTGAAGTTGTTGCTCAAGTGTGAGTAGCTTATCTTCTAAGCGGGTAAGCTCTAACTGAGCCCGAATAATATCTTGCTGGCGTGTCTTACCCTGTGTACTTGCGTAGCTGGCCTCAGTTATTTGAATAAGCTGAGTAAATAACTCTCTGTCTTTCTCTATTAAGTGAATACTGCGCTGTGCCCTATACGCATTTAGCCAAAACTCGGTGACGGTTGCTTTTACTTGAGCCAACCTATCAGCTCGCTGCCATGGATATTGCTGCGATGACTGTAAAAGTGACGTTTGCTTGAGTGCTAGGCTATCACCGCGGCTAAACTTTTGACTTACACTTACTTTAAATTGAGTCATCCCTTCTTGATCAAACGCATAACCATTTGTTGGTAAGTTCATAAGACCAAGCGTTAGTGTTGGGTCGGGTAAAGTGCCCGCCATAATACTCTGAGCCATAACGGCTTGCTCTTGGTGGCGGCTTGCAGATAGCCACGGATCATTTTCAAGTGCATAACTAAGGGCGTGAGATAAGTTTAGCGTACGTACAGAGCTATACTCATCTATTGCGCCAGTCGTTTTTTCTTCTTGGGTATTCGCCGCACTGCTGAACAAAGTCAAACAACATAGCACTGCATTTATTTTCAAAGCGTAATTCATCACTTGCTCCATTTAAAAATTAATAAAAATTTAAATTGGCAAGAAAGGTGTTTATATCAGCCGCACCTAATACGAAAACTAATCACGTTTTCAAAAGATAAAAATCAGCTTGAGGTTCCATAAAATTTAGACACACCTATCCTGCTATTTAAGCAAACATTGGAGGTCGGTAAAGTGATTTGGGAGAGGTTGTTTGAGCACGCGATTCGCATGTATTAACTTTTTCAGTACTTGTAACTGTAATAAGTATTAGAATATCGACATTAAGCATTGAGTTAGCCGTACAGCCATTAACAGGGCAACTGCATTCATTTTGAGCAGTCGCTTCATCATCGCAGCAATCCATTTGCATCATGGAATGGTGAGCGCTGTTATTCTCTGCGCTACTTTTGTCTAAATGCATGTTAACGTGAACGTTAGACTGATGAGGCATTTCACATTCACTTGCTACAGACGCAAACGACTGACCCACAAACGTGAGCAGTAAAGTAAGCGTAAGTAAAATAGTGTACAAGCGTTGCAAAATAGTACCTCAATCAAAAAAGGGGATTTTAAAGTAACTTATAAACGACTACAAATAATTTAGGGCGTGTTTTGTAGTTTGGTTTGGGGTTTAATTAAATAACTGGCAATTACTGTAAATATACAATAGCCACTAAAATACCAAAACCCTTCACCAAATTGTGCATTCATAACAAGTAATTCACCACTTTTACCGTGTGCATTGCCCGCTAAATACGTAACAATTAATGCTATTACAAATACATCAACCATACTCCATTTGCTGAGTGCACAAACAATATTGCCACATACTTGCTTAAGTCTATTCACTGGTAAGCAGCAATACAGTAGCTGTAATAATAGCTTTAAGCTTGGCACCACAACTGAAAAAAGACCAACCAAGGCAGCCACAAGCAAATTATTATTATTTGCTAGGTCTGTGATAGTGCCGTAAATACTTTGCGTTTTGCTATAAGCGCTAATCTCACCGTCTAACTTATCTAGGCCCAACATGTTTGAAAACATCATTAGCATGCTGCGCGTTCGGCCATCGCCCTCTTCAGCTAACATTTCAATCCCCGCTTGAGCAAGTTTTGATTTATCAATATTCCCTTCAATTGTTAGCACGGGTTTTGTAATACCCGGAAATAACAAACATAAAGCAATAACTACACTTACAACAGATAAAAAATTACGCATACTTATTCGCTCATAACTTCTATTACATCATCACTATAAAGCATTGACTCTAATATAAAGCTGTATATTTTTTCTATTTCCATTTCTGGGTTAACCAACTTAAGTTGTGTTTCAACCACTGCCCAGTTTTTAGTTTCAATCGCTTTTGCCAGTAATAAGCAATCGCCTAGCAAACCGGTTTGCAGTAGCAAAGCATCTGTTATGCTTTTATCTAGCGTAAACTCTTTTACAATAGTTGCTAGCTCAATATCTAATATCGCATCAAGCATCGAAAACAAACCCACTAAGTAACCTTGCTGAGATAAATTTTTGTTTGTTTCAGCTAATATAAGCTCTATTAACCGAGCGCGTACAAGAGCAAATTTAGTCAACTCTGTTGGTTTATCTATTCCTAAGTCGCTAACAGCTAATACACGCACAAATTGACGAATTACGTCCTCACCTAAATAAACAACAGCTTGCGATATGGACGTAATAACTAAATTACTATTATTAGAACGTGCATTTGCCAAACGTAAAATTCGCGCCGTTATTCCTACATCTTTAGCTACACGCTGATGAATTTCTTCAAAGCATAACGATTCTTTTGCTATTGCTTTAAGGAGTTCGAAAACGGTAACTTTTGAAGGATCGACCCCACTGTAAGTTAGCATTTCTGGGCGGGCAAAAAAGAATCCCTGAAAATAATCACAACCTGCATCACGTAAGTTTATAAACTGATCGTAAGTTTCTATTCGCTCTACTATTATTTTGCAATGAGGGTAACTTCGTTTCAGCTTTTTAACCCGCATATTAGTTTTAATAATAGGCTCTTCAGCCTCAATTTTTATATAACTAACAAGGGCGAGTAACGGCTCCCATTTTTCATCGCCGTCATAATCGTCCAGTGCAAATACATAACCCTGACCTTTCAGCGCTTTAATACGACTAGCAACCGCTGCAATATTTACCGTACGCTCCACAATTTCTATTACAGTATGTTCAGGGTTTAATAGTTTAGGGAATTCATCCAGCAAAGCGTCTGTAGAAAGGTTTACAAAAGCAAGTTGGTGAGCTGTAAGCTTTTCTGCACCAACTAGCATTAAGGTATTAAAAAACAAACGGCTGGTCGCGTGTTCATCGCTAGTACCTACAGGAAACGCATTATTTGCTGAGTTTCGGTAAAGCAACTCATAAGCAAACACTGCTTTGTCTGCATCAAATATTGGTTGCCTAGCAACATATTGTGTCAAGGTAGGCGTTAACGATGGAGTGTCAGACACGTTCAATAGAATTCACCTATAAGTTTGTGCAAAATTAAAGCTAATCTTTTGAGTCTAATCTATGTTAAAGATTAAAAGTATAGTAAATGCATCTTAATCGTTGCAAAATTTTGCAAAGTAAATAAAACTAATAAAAAAGTTCGTAGTATAGGAGCGGGTTTGCGTATTTTAAAATGGTTATTGATAACATGTTTAGCATTGAGCTCGCTTCCTAATATTGCAGCACAAAGCAACAATCCTCTAAAGTACAACATTAGCTCATCTGGAAGTCATTACCCTTTCTACACCAACAATCCTAAACGCCCGGGTGTGTTACCAGAAATCATTGAAAAAGTACTGATTGACGCTAATATCTCTGCTTCTCATGAATCGCTACCTGCAAAGCGAATCACTAAATACCTGAATGAAGGTATTATTGACTTTGATGTGATCTCGCTTGATTGGCTACCTCAAAGCGAAAGAAACAACACCAAATATGTATTTTCTGACCCATTAATTACAGTAACAGAAATGCTTGTAACGCTGCCCGAAAACACAAAAAAATGGCAACATGTGTCCAATATTGAGGGTAAAAATGTAGGCACAGTATTGGGTTATTATTATCACAATGCTGATACATTTAAACGCGTTGATTTTCCTTCGGAAAAAGAACTCATTGAGGCGCTAGTACGAAAAAGAGTAGATGTTGCCATAATAGGTGACTCACCAACCTTATATTGGTCACAAAAACTTAATATCAACATTGGTTTTGGTGCTCAATATTCTCATGGTTTTTTGAGAATTCGCCTGCTTAGCAAACATAAGCACTTAATGCCTATCATTAATAAAGTAATAAAAAACCTCCACAGCATTGGTTATATAAACAACATAGCTGAAAAATACATGAAAGAAATACCCATACAAAACTAAGGGATTTATAACACACACCCAGTGCGCTGAGTTATACTATGCAAAAATATCAACCCGACCAAAAAAGTAATCCCTATGAGTATTGAAAAAGCTTTAATTGAACGCAGCAATAACCAGTGTGAATTGTGTACAGCTACCAATGACTTATCTGTTTATGAAGTTCCACCTGTAACCGAAACACATTCAGACAAATGCATTTACACTTGCAAAACATGCAAAGAACAAATTGAAAACACCGTCGAAATCACTCCAACGCATTGGCATTGTTTAAATGACAGCATGTGGAGCCAAACACCTGCGGTTCAAGTTGTTGCCTATAGAATGCTATCGCGCTTAGCGCCAGATAACGGTTGGGCACAAGATGCACTAGACATGGTATATCTAGAAGAAGAGACTCTGGCGTGGGCTAATAAAGCACTTGCTGAAGATGACGATGTTAAACATGTCGATAGTAATGGCGTGGTTCTTCAAGCTGGCGATACCGTGACACTTATAAAAGATTTAGATGTAAAAGGCAGTAGCCTTACAGCAAAACGTGGTACTGCGGTGCGTAATATTGGTTTAACCAGTAACCCAGAACACATTGAAGGGCGTGTTGATGGCCAGCGCATTGTCATTTTAACTAAGTTTGTTAAAAAGTAGTCAGCAAATAACTCACGCTATCTTCGCTTTTAACTGTGAGTAATAAGTTAGAACAAAAATGCCCAGAACTGCTGGGCATTTCCGTAAATAGTGGCTATTCATCGACCAGTTGCTCACACCTATAAAAGCCAGTAGGTTCACTTAATAATGACACTAGCTCAGGCAATACATTATCCATAGTTTGTTTAAGCTTCCATGGCGGATTAATCACTATCATACCTGATGCAGTCATGCCATGAACGTCAGTATCGGCCTCGGTTCCCAGCTCAAATAACTGAATATTTCGCATACCGGAATCAATTAAACCCTGCTCCATATTGTTAATGCGTTCCCGATCAACAACCGGATACCAAATCATATAAGTACCCGTTGCAAATCGTTGATGTGCTTTAATTAATGTTTTTACAACGCGTTCATAATCATCTTTAATTTCGTATGGTGGGTCGATTAATACGCACGCTCTTCGAGACGCAGGTGGCAGTAGCCCTACCAAACCAGTGAACCCGTCTTCACCGCGCACTCGAATAGAGCGCTTACCCTGCATATTACTTTCTAGCAAGACTAAGTCTCTTGGGTGCAATTCAAAAAACCAACCTTTATCTTGACGACGTAAATAATGTTCAGCAATTTTTGGTGAACCCGGATAAAAATCGAGGTCACTCGTATTATTGAACGATTTAATTAGGTCAATGTACTCGTTAAGTGCCTCATGCTCACTTGTGTGCGCCCACAACTTTTCAATACCGTCTTGGTATTCTTGCGTTTTTTGAGCATCAGCTGCTGCGAGTTCAAAAAAGCCTGCGCCAGAGTGCGTATCAATGTAATCTAGCGGCTTATCCTTAACTGTTTGATATTTAAGCACCTCAGCCAATACAAGATGTTTTAGAACATCGGCCGGATTACCCGCATGAAATGAGTGTCTGTAACTAAGCATTATTTATTTTCGCCATACGCAATTTAATATCGCAAGTGAACCATAAGCACTGGGCTTTAGCAACTTGCACTAGGGTCTGTTAACCGTTCGAGGTTAAAGTTTAAGCGGCCTGTTTGATATTTAGGCAAAGTAGAGCCTACATAGTGCGGTTATACTTACATGAATTTAAGCCGGTAGAATAACGCGGGAGCAGTTACCTAGTCCACTGAGTTACACACCTCGCGCCACGATTAAATACCCCCTAGTTTGAACAAACTTTAATCCGCAAAATTCAACAACCTCTTGGATAAAGGGTGTTTAAATGAACCATATATGAACAAAAAAGCACGTTGTATGAATTATCCCTTAACAAAGAAGAAAAATCAGCTAAAACTCGCGTAAATGCTAGTAAATTAATGTACTTTGCTTTACATTTGCAAGACATTAATTACAGTTATATGAGCGCCTTATGGACAACAATACTCTTCAACAACTCGAACAACTGATCGATTCACTTATTGAACGCAATAATCAATTACAAACTGACGTTGCTAGCTTAAAAGAACAAAACAGCAAACTTGCTGATGATAATGAGCTTTTACAACTAGAAGCGCTTGAAAACGAAGAAAAGCAAAAAGATGCCAGCACAACATTAACTGGCTTGCTTGATAAATTACAAAGCGCACAACAGGCTAGCTAATGTCTGAGCTGCAAAACCAGCGGGTCACTGTTGAGTTGCTAGGTAAAGAGCAGCAATTTGCTTGTCCGCAAGGACAAGAAGAGGCATTGATAGCAGCAGCTAAAAATCTAAACGACTTAGTTGAACAAATGAAACAGCGTTCAACCGTTCGAAACGATCAAAAAGCATTGCTTATGGCAGCACTTAATTTAAGCCACGATTTGCTTGAAGCAAAAACACAAGCAACTGTTGAGCAGCAACACCAAGACCAACTTGTTGATAAACTCAGCCAACATTTGGCAAGTGACCCCGAACAAAAAAAATAAAAAGCGCAACCTGCGCTTTTTGTTTATCATTAGGGTAATAAATGGCCTGCAAGAGATCGCAAATGAAGTACTCCTTACTCACTATTCACTCATCGTTAAAATATACACTCCTGATGATAGGTTTACTTTTTGCCACAGCCAATTCAAATGCAGCTATTAGCTGGCAAACTATTAATAACAATATCCAATTTTTAAAACAACAGGACGATTTACGCTTTTACGACTCAAACCAAGTTTTGATTGAAGGCGCTGAATGCGCCCTACTTGTTGATACCAGCGGGAATTTTGCCGGTGTTGAACAACTAGTTGTTCAACTAAAAAAACGTCTTAAAACGCCTCTTTGTTATTTAGTTGCAACTCATTATCACGACGACCACTTACTGGGCATGGCGGTGGTTCAACACTACTATCCAAACGCTAAACTCATTACCCACCAGCAAGTTAGCGCTGATTTTAAAACCTATCAAAAAGCCTACATCGATAAACTCGACAGCTATGAAAAAAGCATTGAACTGAGTTATCAGCGTTTAGCTTCAATTCCCAAAGAAGAACAAACAGCATGGCGAGAAAAGTTAGAACTGGCCAAAGCACGACTTTTTCGCTGGCGCGAATATAAGCTTAATCCACCAAAAATAGCATTAGCAGTAAGTAAAACGCTTAATTTAGGGAACTTTGAAATAAATATCACACCACACAAAGCGCATACTACGGGCGATTTAACCATTACTACAAACAATGGGAGCACGTTAATTGGCGGTGATATTGTTGATTGGCTGCCTTACCCTGGCCATGGTGAGCTTAAAAGCTGGCAAACGTTGCTTAAACAATACATAAGTAATGAAAAGCTATCACTCATTATACCAGGCCATGGTGATACTCTAAATAAACAACAACTTAAGCAACCACTGGCATTCTTAAATGCCCTAACTGAGCACGTCAAAAGTAATCAAAACCTAACAACTGAAGCACTCATCGAATCTTTTCCACAAAATGTGCTTGCTCCTTATCAACAAAACACATTAAACCAAAAGTCGAGCCAGTTTTTTTTACAAGCAGGACTCAATCGCGCTAAAAGCTCACAATAACCCAACACAACGGATTGTGTTAAAATAATAAAAGGAATTTATTCAAGTGATCACTATGCGCAGTTTGATATTATGCTTTTTAGTACTTTTTTTGTTTGGTTGTGAATCAACTGAGCAAAAGCAGGCAGAGGCACCTCAAATATTTACTCATTTTGAGCCTGATTACGCTAATCACCAAAACGTAGATGAACCGATCCCCCAAAAGCAACAAGCACTTCTTATTGAAGAACAAAGCACGCCACTAAAGGTTAAAAATAGAGTCGTAAAAAAGCGCCCACCAAAAACGACTGATTTATGGGTGCACATTGCTAACAACTTACACTTTACGGTTTATCAAAATCGGGCTTTAAAAAAACGCATTAAGTGGTATCTAAAACAGCCTAAATACCTAACCACGGTAAGTAAGCGTGCAGCCCCCTACTTATACCACATTGTAAAAAAAATAGAGCAAAGAAACCTCCCTATGGAAATAGCGTTACTGCCTTTTGTGGAAAGTGACTTTAGACCTACCGCTGCCTCATCGCAGCAAGCTGTTGGCGTATGGCAACTTGTCGGTGCGACTGCGTATCACTTTGGTATAAAGTCAGATCAATGGTACGACGGACGCCAAGATGTACTTGCTTCAACCGATGCCGCGCTGGATTATCTGAGTTATTTACATAAACGCTTTAATGGTAACTGGCTACATGCATTAGCCGCCTACAATAGCGGTGAAGGACGCGTAAAGCGGGCCATAGAGAAAAACTCTAAACGAGGAAAAAGCACTGACTTTTGGTCGCTCAGCTTGCCAAAAGAAACTGCTGATTACGTACCCAAATTACTCGCTTTAAGTTATTTAGTTAAGCATCCACAAAAAGGCATGAAGCAACCAAAACTTGCCTATAAACCACTCACCACACAAATGAATATAGGCCAGCAATTCGATTTTTCGGTTATTGCTAAGCTGTCTGGAATTGGCTCAAAGCAGTTACATGCAATTAACCAAGGGTATTTAAAAAATCAAAGTTCACCAAACGGACCTCATACCTTACTACTGCCAATAGGCCAAGAGGCACTTTTAAAAAGTCAGTTTTTTAAATCTAACTTTGCTGGTGAATACATAGTAAAGCAAAACGATACACTTTATGGCATTGCAAAGCGTTATAGTATGTCGGTCAAAGCGCTTAAACAGCTTAATAACAAAGCCAATAACTTTATTGGTATAGGCGAAAAGTTATTGGTTGGGCAACCCAAAACCTTACCAAGCTCTTTAACCATAGATTACAAAATAAGCCCTTATTTAGAACCTCAAGAAGATATTGTCATTCCAACAATAGAAATCGACTACACCGTAAAAACTGGAGATAGCCTGTGGAGCATTAGCCAACTTTACGACGTACCACATAGCGATTTAGCTAAGTGGAATAAATTATCAGCCTCAAGTATTTTAAAGCCCGGCAGTCAGCTAGTACTTTTTATTCCTCAAGCTGAAAAACCTAAAGCCAAGCCAATCAAAAAAGACCTTCTGCTTGATCTGCAAAAAACACTAAATCAACCACGTTAAGTTTATAAACCAATCTATTTCGCGTAAAATCACGCCCTAACATAGTTATTATTGAAAGAGATCAGCATGCAAATTAGTAAAAATTCGGCAGTAGAGTTTCACTACACACTCAGTGAAGCAGGTGAGCAAATTGAAAGTAGTGTAAATGATGCACCACTTAGCTACATCCATGGTAGCGAAGGCATGCTTCCAGGTTTAGAAAAAGCCCTTGAAGATAAAAGTGCCGGCGATAAATTTAGTGTAACACTTGAACCAAGTGAATCTTATGGTGAGCGAGTTGATGACTTAATTCAACGCATTCCACTAAAGCATTTACAAGGCGATGTTAAAGTATGGAAACCAGGTATGACCGCAATGGTTCAATCTAACCAAGGCCGTCATCAAGTGACTATTGTTAAAGTTGGTCGTTTTAATGCCGATTGTGACCTAAATCACCCATTTGCAGGTAAAACTCTGACATTTGATGTTGAAGTTGTATCGGTACGCGAAGCAACCAGCGAAGAGATTTCGCATGGCCATGTTCACGCTGAAGGCGGTTGTGGCCACGCTCACTAATTAGCGAAAAAGGAACAAGTATGTCAAAAGTTGCAATTGTAACAGGTGGTACAAAAGGGATTGGCCTAGCGGTAGTAAAACGCTTACTAACCAGTGGCTATGAGGTACATAACCTTGATATCACACCAAGTGATGTAGGTGTTTTTCATCATTGCGATGTAAGTGATGTAGAGGCTGTCCGCCGCTCGATCAACGCGATACATGAACAATATCAACGTATTGACGTACTGGTTTCTAATGCTGGAAAACACTTAAGCGCAAATATAGAAAGCACTGATGAGCAAACGCTCGATGCGCTATTTGCGCTTAATGTAAAAGGCGCCTATGCGGCAGTACAAAGCGTACTCCCAACGATGAAGGCAAATAATGCGGGTTCTATTATATTAATAGCATCCGACCAAGCATTAATTGCCAAGCAAAATTCATTTGCCTACAACCTCACTAAACATGCCCTCGCCTCAATGGCAAAAACTACGGCACTTGATTATGCACGCTTTAATATTCGTGCTAATGCAGTGTGTCCAGGCACAATTGAAACCCCTTTATTTCATAACGCAATAGACGCTTACTGCGATAAAAGCGGTGCAAACAAAGCCGATATAGTGGCAGAAGAAGCCAGTCTTCAACCGCTAAACCGATTAGGTCAAGCCGATGAAGTAGCCGCTCTTGTTAATTTTTTAGCAAGTGACGATGCAAGCTTTATTACTGGCAGCTTACAAAGTATTGATGGCGGCTATACAGCCCAATGAGTACAAATATAATTGACCCGCATGTTCATTTTTTTAATTTACTCGATGGTCAATACACTTGGCTACAAGGAAGTAACCCTCCGGCATGGCCCAATTTAGAAAAAATAAAACGGCCTATTAGCGCACAACAACTTGCCAACAGTACCGACTTTAAATTAAAAGGCCTTGTACACATAGAAGCAGGCTTTGATAACTCAGCCCCAATTAAGGAGCTAAATTGGCTAAGTAAGCATTTAAGTGAAATGCCATTTAAAGCCATTAGCTTTAACCAAATAGATGCCCCTGCTGAGCAATTTAGTAATGCACTAAATGCGCTTGCTCATTCAAGCTTATGTGGTATTAGAGATATAACCGAAGGGGATGACGCATTAAGGCTAAAAAGCCCTCGTTGTATTCATAATCTTGACTTATTAGCAGCAAACAAATTGCATTTTGAAGCGCAATTTGAGTTACACAATATTAGTGTGGCCAATCATATTGCTCACTGTGCAAAACAATTACCTCACCTACAAATTATTCTTAACCATGCAGGGTTGCCTGATGATTTGATCTCTTGGCAAAAAGGCGTTGAACTACTTGCCCAATATAGCAACATTGCCATTAAGTTTTCTGGCTTTGAATTATTAGACCTGACACAATCACAACAAGAAGCCTGCTTTAAGTGGCTTTTAAAGCATTTTGGCGAACAGCGTATTATGTTTGCTAGTAACTTTCCGGTATGCCAAATAAACACGTATTACAATGCCCTATGGCATCAGCATTATGCGCTATGTAATAGCCATAGCCTTTGGCTTAAGCTCAGCTACGCAAATGCAAAGCATTACTACCAAGTGTAAGTAAAAGTCGTTATATTTAAATTTTATTATGCTTAAAATGGCGTAGGTTTTATGAAAAACACATTATTCATTTCGAGCTTAGCTTTGTGCACTTTATTAAGTGGCTGCATATCGCAACACGCTGAACCCACTCCAAAATTACAACATGCATTACTTTTAGCGCCTAATCAAAGCGCGGTTAACAAAGTAATCAATACCCTTATGAATATGCAAAATATAACGTTAGATGACGATGTATTTACAATAAACAGTGTGGTTACGCTGAGTAATTTAAACGAAAATAACATAATAAAAAGTCATCAGCTTAATCCACCCGACCAATTTGAGCTGATGATAAAAAACAAACAATGCTTTATACGCCACGTAGATAGCAAAGCAACTCAAGAGCTCAAAGGTGTTGAGTGCGTAATTAACGAACAACCTTAATTCTGCTAATAAAAAGCCGGTAAGTGAATAGTCACTTACCGGCTGTTATAATAATAAGCTTAGTTATTATTTTATTTCTACACGTTGCGACCGCATTACAATCTCATCGTTTAACTCAATACCCAAACCTGGCTCTTCAGATACTTCAAAGAAACCATTTTTAGGTTGTGGGTCTTGTAAACACAACTCGCGGTTCCACTTTTTAATTGCATACGTGTGATGCTCATGAATTAAAAAGTTAGGAATAGCTGTTTCTAAATGCAATGAAGCCGCAGTAGCTACTGGGCCACCACATACGTGCGCCTGAATGCGTACATCAAAAATATCAGCGTAATCACATACCTTTTTAGTTTCAGTAAAACCACCACATAAACCGATATCGGGCTGAAGTACGTCAATACTCTGATCTTCTAAATAAGGACGAACCCCCCAGCGGTTATACAAGCGCTCACCACCTGCAATTGGCACATTAACTTTATCTGCTACTTTGGCATGCAATGAGTGATTTAAGTAGTTCACAGGCTCTTCAAAGTACATACAATCAAATTCTTCGGCTATTTCACCAATTTGAATTGCAGATGTAGCACCCGGTAAACTATGGCATTCAAAAATAATATCCACTTCATCACCCACGGCTTCACGAATAGCTTGCATACGCGCGCGATACAACTTCATTTCTGGGCGTGAAATAATATTAGTTCGGTCGTAATAGGTATTACCGTCTTTATCATATTGAATTGGATCTACCTTAACCGCATCGTAACCCTCAGCTATGGCTTTTAATGCTGCCTCTGCGTATTCTTGTGGCTGAACTAGCGCTTTAAATTCGCTATCCCAGTCAAACTGCAGTTGCGATGCATAAGTACGAAGCTTGTCGTTAACTTTACCACCAAGTAATTGATATACCGGTAACCCAAGTGCCTTACCTTTAATATCCCAAAGCGCAGTATCAATTGCGCTCATTGCAGCGTACACAACGGGTCCACCACCTAAACCCCAAAAGCTTTCTCGTAACATGCGAGACCATAGCTTTTCTGTCTGAAACGGGTCGTGCCCAATTAAAAAAGCATCTGCCATTTCTTTGATCATGGCGGCAGCTGCGCTATGACCTAAATCATAAGCAAGACCCGCCTCACCCACACCACTAATGCCTTCATCAGTATGAATGCGAACGAATACAGGTGTCCATGCTGGGCGCTCTGGACAATGAATATCAAATACTTCTACGCGATTTACCTTCATAAAAATTCCTTATTAACCTGTTAAGGTTATTTTGCAAAACTGGGATCAAGCCGATACGCTTTACGTAGCATAGCAGGCCAAGCAAGCTGGCCTCCGGTGCTGCCGCTATGAACCACATTGGCTTGATTATAAATATTGTCGATAATTGGTTGAGGCACGGGAATTACCTCTTGCGAGCTAGCTTGCAGCGCTAATTGTATTTCGCAGGCGCGCTGTAAGTCGTAAAAACGCATAAACGCATCGCCTACAGTAGGGCCTACGGTTAACCCACCATGGTTAACTAATAACATGTGATTAGTTGAGCCTAGATCATCCTGGAGGACTTTGCGCTCATCATCATTAACTGCAAGGCCTTCGTAACCGTGATATGAAAGCGACGGCAATGAAAACATAGAATACTGGCTCAATGGTAATAAGCCCTTTTTTTGCGTAGCCACAGCAATGGTTTCTTTGGTGTGCAGGTGAATAACGCAATGCGCATCTTCTCTTACTTCGTGTATTGCACTATGAATAGTAAAACCAGCAGGATTAATGCTAAAGGGAGTGTCGTCGATTATATTCCCGTTTAAGTCTACCTTAACCAAGTTTGACGCGGTTACTTCGTCAAATGTTAATCCAAAAGCATTAACAAGATAATGGTCAGTGCCCGGCAAACGCGCTGATAAATGCGTATAAATTAAATCTCCCCAGCGAAAGTGATCCACTAGCCGGTAACAGGCAGCAAGGTCGACACGAAGTTGCCACTCTTGAGCAGATACTTTATTTTTTAAATCGAGTTGGGGTAAATCAAACATAGTAAGCCTTTTAAAATACACACATAACAAGTGCGAATAGATGTTTAGAAGTCTAAAACACTCTGTCTTTTATAGCAATCAACAAACAAAAACAGCCACACGTGTGTGGCTGTTTTTTAAAGGGCGAATAACTGCTTTGAGTTATTTTACTTTAGATAAGTAGTCTGCAATAGCTTCAAACTCTTCGTCTGTTACTGTAGCAACCATTGCTTTCATCGCCATAGACATACCATTATTACGCGCACCCGACTTAATGTCTTTCATTTGTGCAACTAAATAATCTTTGTTTTGGCCATTAAGTTTAGGGTACATACCCATGATTGGTGCTTTACCATCTGCACCATGGCAGGTTTGACAATTTTTTGCAGTGTAAAGAGCGGCGCCATCGGCAGCAGCTGCATTAAACGAGAAACTTGCGGCTAAACTAATGCCCGCGCCTAGTATTAGTGTTTTCATCTTGCTCATTGTATTTACTCTTCTTTTTTGACGGTTAGAAAAAACTGTTCAATTGATTGTAGTCAACAATCAAATAAAAAGCATACGTTAGAAACGATGCTAGACGATCAACTTAATCCTACACTGCTAGCTCGTTTTATGCTCATAATTAGTTTAGCAAATAAATATGAGCAGACGCTTAACTGATTGTTACCATACTAAATCGTCTGGCACTTCAAAATCTGCGTACGGATCGTCTTCATCTTTTGGTTTATTTTCAGCTTCAACATGAAAAACAATGTATTTTTCGTCAACTTCAGCCACCTTGCGAGCGGGTTCGTCTTCTAATACATAAAACTGCCCTTCTAGGACACAAATTGCTAAACGACCACCCGACAATGCTTTTTGAGTGTTTTCATTCACTTCAATACTTTTAACTTTTTTGTCGTAAGTAAAATTAAAGGTTCGCTCACCACGAATAGCATCTTGGTTGTTGTGCTCTAAAATTTGTTTAACGCGCGCTTCTTGCTCACGCTGTTTAAGGCTAACTTGGCGAACTTGGTTAAGCTCTTCTGCTTTTTTCTGCTGCTCAAGTTTAGTTTGTTGAATATGCTTTTGCAGATCACTAGGGTTACTTGTCGCCCCCTTTTTTTGTTTTTTTTGTTGCTTACGTTTTTCTGATTTAGCAACTTTAGCTTTATGCGATGTTGTTAATCCTGCTTGAAGCAATTGGTCTTGTAATGAACCCATGGCATTGTTCCAGTAAAAACTAATATTACGCTCATTTTAATCATCAACGCGTTCAAATGACAGTGCTATTGGTATTAATCTAACAAACTCCTTCATACTAAGCATGATATAAAACAATAATCGTACTTTTAATTATCAATTATAGTTATCTTTCAATACAATAAAGTAGCCAACTAGCTAACTCATAAGCCAAATAATGCGCTTAATTCATCTACTTGCTTGCTCCATTGTTATATTTTTTGTGCTTTATGCACCTCAACCGTTACTGAACTTATTTGCGAGTGAATATAATGTATCGCCTGCCGTTGCTGGTAGCCTTATGACGGCAACTATGCTGCCACTCGCTATTGCACCATTAGTATACGGCTTGTTTTTAGCTAAACAGAATCCTTTAAAAAATACTTCGCATTGCAATGATAGTACTGAGCCTTAGCTGCTTACTATTTATTTGGGTGCCTAGTTTTGAGCTCTTGCTGTTAGTAAGGTTTTTACAAGGCCTTACTCTTCCCGCAGCATTAACCGCCATGACCAGTTTCATAGGGATAAGCTTTAGCGCTGATACACTTCAAAAAAATATGACACTTTATATAGGCAGCAGTATTGCAGGTGGTTACTTTGGAAGAGTACTTGCTGCACTGTTTAGTGACTTATGGCATTGGCAAAGCTTTTATTACTTAATTGCTTTTATGCTTGTTTTTTTAGCCATATTAATAAAGCCCTATAGATTCAATAACATGAGCACCCATGCTTCAAAATCACCTCTAGATTACATCAAACAACTTAAGAAAGGTCCTGTCTTAAAAGTTTACAGCGCTGTGTTTTGTATGTTTTTTTGTTTTGCTGCTTTACTTAATTATTTGCCTTTTATACTGCAAAAAACATTTTTAATTACCAACACTCGTAATATCGGATTAGTTTATAGCGGCTATTTAATTGGTGCTTTGGCATCTATTGCGACGCCTTGGTTACTGAAAAAAGCACCTTCAGCTTGGCACGTATTAGCGGCGACTTTCATTTTTTATAGCTTTAGTATTGTTGCGCTAATAAGCCATCAGCTAAGCGTATTTTTAACTGCATTCACGCTATTTTGTGCGGCTATGTTTATTATTCATTCAACCGCAGCTCCACTGGTCAATCAAATAAGTAAAGCACCACCAAGCGTGACAGACGGAGGGTATGTCTCGTTTTATTACAGTGGCGGGGCTTGTGGCTCGCTATTACCGGGTTTAGTTTATCAACAGTACGGACAAACAGCATTTATGTTTACCTTACTTGTTGTTTGTTTGTGTGGCTTTTTTCTTATTACCTGGGCTTATCTTGACGGTAAAAACATGACACGCGGTTGATGACCCGTATGCTTAAAAAAGGTTTCTAAGTCTGATTTACTCAAAATCCATGTCAGCGTATTTTCAAAGGGGTGGCAGTGAAATAACTCACCAAACCAAATATCTTGATCTAACCATACTGTTACCGCATTTTGTTTATCGTTTAGTAGCGCAAGCATTGATACACATCCTGGTGCAACTTTTAAATAGGTTGCTAAACGTTCGCTTGAAGCGAACCCTAAACGCGACAAACCTTGCTGTTTAGAGAGCGCTTTTAGGTCCAACTGCTTATTGTGAGCTGTAATTACTAAAAAGTGACGTTTACCTTCGTTATCACGCAAAAATAAATTTTTTAAACGGGTACCTGGGCGTTCAAGCAGTAATTCATCCGCTGCTAAGCTAGTATGTAAAGGTGGGTGTTCGATAACATCGTAATTAATATTTAAATGCGCTAAACACGCCTCTAATTTTGTTTTGTCCGCTAACATAGTTACAAACAACGCCCTCTTAATTGCACGCTTAGATCTCGCCACAGAACGTCTGTTATTACATGATTATTAGCGCAGTATTCACGCGTTGTAAGCTCTTGCTTTAATAATTCAACGGCCCGATCTTCTAGTTTTAGTTTTAACACACTCGACTCTTCAAAGTGTTCTTGCTCAATATATTCCTTAACTTCACTGCGAGAAGGTCTGTTATTACGTCCACGATCGAGATTAAAGTTCTCACGGTGCTTAGCTTTAACTGATACAACATAAGCAAATACATTATTTCCTTGCTCATCTTGTTTTTCAAAAAACTGTTTGTTGTTTATTTCAAAAGGCGGCTCTTCATTTGATGCACAACCCGAAAGTATAACCATCAGTACCAAAACGCTTTTTTTCATTATTTTCTGTCGTTTTAAAGAGTAATTAAGCCGAGTCTATCAAAAATTCATCTAAACTGTGAAAATTAGCGAAAAAATACTTGACCAAATTTATAAAAAAACTTAAAGTTCGTCCCGCTTGGAACTCAGCAGCCAAGCGTTTATGTTATGCATAAACTAGGAATGTGGGGCTATAGCTCAGCTGGGAGAGCGCCTGCCTTGCACGCAGGAGGTCAGCAGTTCGATCCTGCTTAGCTCCACCACTTTCCTACTCCTTTCTCAAATATATTCTTTACTTCAAAAACACCCTAATTCATTCATTTTATTTTGTTTTTCATTTATCTCTATTATCTTGAGTCTTTATCAATTATTAGCTATACATACTTGTATATCTATTAATGCCTTAGGTAAATCATGGACTCTCCAAAACGCTCAACACTTAAAAAGCTTGCAGCTATAGGCTTAACTGCAGGCGCTATAACGCATGTTCCTTATGTTTTTGCTCGTAACAAGGTCACAATAAGAGTGCTTGGCACACATGTAACCTTACAGGACGCAATTCGTAAGCAAGCCATGAGTGATTTAGGCATTAATATTGAATTTACGCCCGCTGGTAGTGCCGCTGTTTTGCAAAGAGCCTCAATGGACCCCAGCTCATTTGATTTATACGAGCAGTGGTCAAACAGTATTAATGTGTTGTGGAATGCAGGCTCAATACAACCCATAGAAAAAAAACGCCTTACTTATTTTAACGAAATAAATAGCCTTACAAAAACAGGAAAGTTATCAGAAGATGCCAATATTGGTGCAGGTGACGCTCCCTTTAAAATATTAAACGTACAACCCGATGGCACACTCAGTGAGCAAGAAAGCGACTTAATAAGCTTTTTACCCTACGTGCACAATGTAGACTCCTTTGGTTATAACACTAAATTTATTAAACCCGGAATTGCCTATGAAACTGAAAGTTGGGGATGGTTACTTGATGAGCAACACAGAGGAAAAGTAGGTATTGTAAATGCGCCTACTATTGGTTTATTTGACTTAGCGCTTGCTGCTAAAGCTAAAGGGCTTGTGAAAATTAACAATATAGGGGCAATGACTCGTATTGAATTGGATAACTTATTTAAGGTACTACTTGAGCTCAAACGCCAAGGCCACTTTAGCGGTTATTGGAACTCAGTGCCTGAATCTGTTCAGTATATGAAAGATGAACGCGTTCATATTGAAAGCATGTTTTCTCCTGCAGTATCTGCGCTAAATGGCCAAGGCATAAATGTGCGTTTTGCTGCTCCTAAAGAAGGTTACAGAGGCTGGCATGGCGTAATGTGCTTGTCGTCACAAACGCATGATAGTGTAAAAGATGCTTCTTACGATTATATGAATTGGTGGTTATCTGGCTGGCCAGGTGCGTTTATTGCTCGCCAAGGTTATTACATAAGCAATCCGCAGCGTTCTAAACCATTACTTTCACAGAATGAATGGGACTATTGGTATGACGGCAAAATCGCAAACACTGATTTACTAGAAACAAATGGTAATATTGCGGTTAGAAAAGGCGAACAAAGAAATGGTGGAAGTTACACTAAACGCTTCAGTAATGTTGCAGTATGGAATACCGTTATGCCAACATACGACTACAGTTTACAAAAGTGGTATGAGTTGATAAGTCGATAATGCGCTCTATTAAGTCAAAAATAATTGCGACCTTAGCTGTATTAGCTGGACTGCTTTTTATACAAAGCTATTTATTTAATCACTTACAAAAATCGTTAACCAGCTTACAAAACATTCAAAACAATGCAATTAGCCAAAGTGAGGCTGTAGTAAAACTAGAAAGAGATGTAATGGCCTTACAAAGCCATGCCGTTGCATTTATTGATGACGCTAATAAAAATAATATTGCAAAGTTTAAAACATATTTAGACCAAGCCAATATTCATTTAGGGCAATTAACATTAAACACGCTAGACAAAACCCCTGAATATAAAAATATGCTTACTCGCCTCAGCGAGCACCTAAAAAACTATGAAACAACATTTGAAAAAGTAGTTATTAACAGACAAAAGCGCGAGCAAATATACTCATCTGGATTTAAACAGCCCATTGAAGAGCTACAAAAAAAGGTAATGGCACTTGAGTCACTATCAAATGAAGATAAAAAAATTCTCTACAATGATATTTTACTAACTATTAGTAACCTTAAGCATGCAGCTGTCAGCTACCTTTATAAACCTAATTTTGATGAAGCTCAAAATGTGAAGCAAAATCTAGCGTTTTTGCACACAAAAATTAACCGTATGTCAGCTATTAATGACTCTTTGCTTGATAAAACAATTAATCTTAAAAAAACACATAACCAACTAATACTGCTAACACGTAGTTACACCTACTCTGTGAATGTTGTGCTGACAGGGATCGAAAACGAACTTTTATACCTAACTAATAAAATTAAAAGCGCTGAAGAAGAAAAATTAAATTTGGTTAAGTCGCAATTTAATAGTGAATTAACGAAAAAAACCAAGCAAAGCAGCCTATTTACCTTTCTAATTCTGATTATTATTTTGCTGCTTTGTTATTTTATTGTTGCTTTTGTTATTAAACCCCTATCACAGCTTACCTTGCTACTTAATAGTATGAATGAAGGTGAGCCAATTACACTAAAAAATAAGCATACAAAGCTGAGCGAAATTGCATCTGTGTTAAAAGCGGCTAATACACTTTATTTAAAAAGTGAGGAAACGAAGCAATTACTTGATGAAACACGCGCTTTAAATGTAAAAATGGAAGCCATGAATACAGAGCTTACTCAAGCAATAGAGGAAACAAACAAGGCTAATAAAACAAAAATCGACTTTGTGGCAAATATGAGCCATGAACTTCGCACACCAATGAACGGCATATTGGGTATGCTTCAGCTGCTACAAACAAGCAATATGCCAGTAAAGCAGGAACAATATGCTAAAAAAGCATTTTCTAGTGCGCAGAGCCTGCTGCAAGTTTTAAACAATATTTTAGACTTTTCAAAACTCGATTCTGATAACCTCAAACTTGAGAAAATTCCTTTTACACTCGACACGATCGTATCTAACGTTGAAGATTTATTTTCGATTAATGCACAACAAAAAGGACTAGCTCTAAATTGTGTTGTGCATGCCGACAGACACCTGACTCTGTTGGGCGATCCTATACAGCTAAATCAAATAATTAATAATTGCATTGGTAATGCCATTAAGTTTACCGATAAGGGTGAGGTGTCATTAACCATAGAAGTCATTTTTCAAAAAGAAAACAAAGTACAGTTGCGCTTTAGCATTAGTGATACCGGAATTGGTATGACGCAAGCCCAATCTGATAGGGTGTTTGAATCATTTGCTCAAGGCGACTCAAGTACAACAAGAAAGTACGGAGGCACAGGGCTTGGCCTAACGATTAGCAAACAGCTAACCAAATTATTAGGTGGTGACATACAAGTAAAAAGCGAACTTGGCAAAGGAAGTGAGTTTTTATTTACTCTTCCATTCACCATTGCAGAACAGCAATTAATTAATAACACTGCTAGCAAAAAGAACCCTTTACCTGCAAAGGTAGACCTGCCAAAACTAACTGATTTTAAAGCACTTGTTGTGGACGATAACAAACTTAACCAAGAAATAACCTCTGCAATGCTAGGTAAATTTGACCTTAATACAACAATTGCAAACGATGGGCTAGACGCTATAGATAAAGTATCGGCTCAACATTTTGATATTGTATTTATGGATATACAAATGCCCCATATGGACGGCCTTGAAGCCACTAAACAACTAAGAGCTAAAGGCTACAATATGCCTATTATTGCTTTAAGTGCTGCTGTAGAGCCCAGAGATAGAAAAGCAGCCGCTGATGCAGGTATGGATGACTTTTTGGTTAAACCCATTGTATTTGACGCGCTTTACGAAAGCTTAGATAAAAACCTAAAAAGTAGAGATAATTTGCAAACAATAAATTTAGTAAAAGCAAAGCAAAACGTTGATAACAATGAAACCTTACTCATGACATTGCTTACTCGATTCATAAATGATAATAATAACTTTTCAGCGAAGACTGATTTATTAATAAACAATAATGATGTTGCTACTTTAAAGCGAACGGTGCATACACTGAAGGGGTTAGCGGGTACATTAGGGCTAGAAAAGCTGCAAAAATGTGCATTAGAGACTGAAAAAGCAATCATTGAGAAAAAATCGCTTAATATAGATTTATTAAAAGAAAATTTGGCAGCAACGCTTTTTTCTATTAAAGAATTATTAGCGACACTCAATTTGGAAAAAATAGAGCCGAAACAATATAATATTGAAGATGAGCTGGTAGTGATAAATGAGATTCACTCACTAGCATTAGCGTCTCGTCCTATCCCAAACGACCTAAAAAGGCATTTAGAAGCGAATAGTTATGATACTGAACACGGTTTATCTAAATTAATAGAGGCGATTAATAATTTCGACTATCCGTCTGTAATTTCGATTATTGAAACATATAAAGCAGACACAAAGCATTAATGATTGAGCGATACAGAGCTTAAATACTATGTAAAAAGGATTAATAGTGCATTTAACTTATTCAACCACAAATAAAAGTGAACAAAAAGCGCTGCGACAAAAACCTTTAATTCTAATTGTTGATGACGAACCAAGTAACTTACATGTTTTGGTAGAAGGACTTTCAACCGACTACGATGTTCGAATATCGACAAGTGGAGAGCAAGCACTAACGTTTATTGAGTCTACCCGCCCAGATCTAATTTTACTCGACATAATGATGCCGGGAATGAATGGTTATGAAGTGTGTAATATTTTAAAGGGCAAACCAAGCACCAAAGGGATCCCCATTATATTTGTTACCGCACTGACAGAAGAAGAGTCAGAAGAAAAAGGCTTTGCTATGGGCGCCATAGACTATATTCACAAGCCTTATAAATTAGCCTTGGTAAGAGCTCGTATTCGTACACATATAACAGCACAAGGTATGCTAGACCGATTAATAGAGAAAAACTTTGACCTACATGAAAAGCTGCTTGAAATAGAATCTTTAGCGATGGAGCTCGATGTTAGAGAAAAAGAATTAAAGCAGTTATCATCTAAACATCAACTCTTTTTTCACGCACTAACGAGTACAGCTGACGGTGTTGTGATAACTAACAGTACAGGCAAAATAATCGCGGTTAATCCTTCTTTTTGCCGCATCACGGGTTACGATGAAGCTGATTCGTTGAATATGCATATTCACGATATCAAACAAAATAACCAGCCAAATATAAACTTTGAACAAGTATGGCAACACGCAAGTGAAGCCGGCTACTGGAGTGGTGAGTTAGTTACCCGACGCAAAAGTGGTGAGTTATACCCTGAATTGCTAACGTTAAGCCTTGTAAAAAATGAACACGATACCAACGATCACTACATCGGTGTGTTTAGCGATATATCAAGCCTAAAAGTGACTCAGGAGCGAATAGATTACTTAACTTGGCATGACGAATTAACCGCACTACCTAATCGTAACAGCTTCTTAAAGCAGTTAGAGCAGCAATTACAAAGCTGTTCCACTGACAAAAATTTTGCCTATATTTTTATTATCGATGTAGATGGGTTTCACTCGTTTAATGATGGAATGGGCCTGCTAGCCGGTGACCATGTCCTAAAAGAACTAACTAAGCGTATCCATGAAAATACTGATAATAGTGATATTATTGCTCGCTTGGGAAGCGATGCCTTTGCAACGTTGTCAGTCCTAGATAAAGGCATTGGCAGAGCAAGAGCTCAAATTATTGCAGAGAAAAAAGCACAAGAAATTCTTACATCCGTAAGACTACCTTTTTTTGTTGATTTGCAAGAGGTTAGCCTAACAGTAAGTATTGGTATGTATATATTCCCACAACATGGGCAATGGGAAAGCGCTATTGAGACTATCAGAAACTGTGAAGCTGCCTGCTATAAAGCAAAAGAGAAAGGGGGTAACCGAGTAACATTTTTTGACACCTCATTTGGTGAACAAGCAAAAAGACGTTTTGAAATTGAGCAAGACCTACGTAAAGCAATCGCTTATAACGAGTTATTACTTCATTTACAGTCCCAATATGATAGTAATCAAATTTTAAAAGGAGCTGAGGTTTTACTTCGTTGGAAACACACAACGAAAGGCTTTATTAGCCCCAGTGAGTTTATTTCTATTGCTGAAGAGTCTGACGTTATTTATGACTTAGATTGCTGGGTATGTGAAAATGCCTTAAAAACATTAGCTAAGATTAATCAAACACACCCTCACTTAAGTTTATCAATAAACATAAGTGGTCGACATTTCCATGAGCCACGCTTTTTAGCCTTTTTAGTTGAACAGCTAACAATTAATAATGTTATTGCGTCGCAACTCACTATAGAAATTATTGAAGGTACGCTACTAAATAATATGGACTCTGCTATTGAAGCTGTGCATAACCTCAAAAAGTTGGGTGTTAAAGTATCAATTGATGATTTTGGAACTGGCTATTCAAGCCTCACATATTTAAAGCAATTACCAATTCAAGAGCTTAAAATAGACCGTTCTTTTGTGCTCGAAGCGCCAACAAATAAAAATGATAAACTAATAATAGATATGATTGTGAGTTTGGGACGTTTATTTGAATTAGACGTTGTTGCAGAGGGTGTCGAAAACCAATCACACTTCGATTTACTACAGGAATACCCGGAGGTGATACTACAGGGTTATCACTTGCATAAACCTGAGCTAGTAAACGATTGGCTAGCTAAATTAAAGTGATTTTATCAAAAATAAAAAGCCGAGCTATGCTCGGCTTTTGTAAAATTAATATAAAATTTATTCGCGAACTTGGCCTTCGCCATTCACTAAATATTTTTCTGTTGTGAGTGATTCAAGCCCCATAGGGCCATACGCATGAAGCTTAGATGTAGCAATGCCAATCTCTGCACCCAATCCTAACTGTGAACCATCAGAAAAACGAGACGATGCATTCACCATCACAACTGACGCATCTACACTACGTTGAAATAACTCAGCTGCGGCTTGGTTTTTAGTACAAATCACTTCTGTGTGATTTGAGCCAAATTGAGCAATATGCTCAACAGCGGCTGAAAATGTAGGTACTACGCGTATCGCGATTTCTAAGTCTAGGTATTCTTCACCAAACTCATCATCAGCTAAAACAGTTGCATTATCGAAGTATTTGGCAGCAAAGCTATCAGCATTGATCTTTACACCTTCTTGACGAAGTACTACCGCACATAAATTTAGGAACTCATCTGCGATATCTTCGTGTACAACCAAACCTTCAAGTGCATTACATACACCCGTTCGTTGTGTTTTACCATTAAGTAATAAATTAATCGCAACCTCTAGGTCTGCGTCTTTATCGACATACAAATGACATACACCTTTGTAATGCTGAATAACAGGAATGGTACTGTTCTCGGTAACAAAGTTAATCAACCCTTCACCGCCGCGAGGAATGATTAAATCGATGCTATCACGTTGCTGCATCAACTCCATAAGAAGTGCACGATCGGGATCTGGAATAACCGAGATTAATGAAACGGGTAAGTTGTGCTTTTCAAGTACACTGTGCATTACACTGGCAATCGCTTGTGAGCTTTTAAGCGCCTCTTTACCACCGCGTAAAATAACGCCATTACCGGATTTAAAACACAAAGCACCAGCGTCTGCGGTCACATTAGGGCGTGCTTCATAAATCATACAAACAACACCAAGTGGTACGCGCATTTTACGAATTTTAATACCATTAGGTCGTTCGGTGATTTCACGAAGCTGACCCACTGGATCATCAAGGCTTACTATAACTTCTATCCCTTCAGCCATCGATTCTATGCGCTCATCGTTCAGAGTTAGACGATCAACCATTGCCGCAGGCAAATTGTTGTCGCGCGCAGCGCTTAAATCACTTTCGTTTTCTTGAATTATAAATGCTTTTTGCTCTCTTAATGCCGCAGCCATTTCTGTTAACACTTGGTTTTTTGTCTCGGTGTCGAGTAAAGCAAGTGTATTTGCAGCTTTAGCTGCCTGACGCGAAATATCCGTAATTAAACTCATGACTTCTCCAATAATGCGATATCTTTTTCTGAAATAACAGGTCCAATAGAATCCTGCATTTTTTCACTAAATTCACTTTGTTCGTTGTCTGCAATGAAATTCAACAAACAACTACTGTAATTTGCGGTCGCTTTAGCTAATCGCGTACCATCTTCACTTCTAACGAGTATGGTGTCGCCAATTGCAAACTCACCATGTACTTCAACAATTTCATCGCCGCGAATTATGCCTGTTTCACCTTCGATTGATTCATCAAATGTTCCATCTACCACAACTTCACCTTGCTCATTCGCAGTGTGTGTCATCCAATGCACCGAATCTTGCATTGGTTTTTCGTATGGTAAAAATATTGTTCCAGGGTTGTCACCCTCTAATAAACGATTAAATGTCTCTTCTTTAAAACCATTAATTATATATGTTGCGATTCCGTGTGATGTTGCTTTTTCTGCCGCTTCTATTTTAGTTTTCATACCGCCAGTACCTACCGCGCTAGTAGCACATCCTGCCATGGCGTAAATAGAATCATCAATTGATTTTATTTCAGGTAATAAAACAGCATCGTCATGAAGATTTGGGTTTTTATCGTATAAGCCATCTACGTCTGAAAAAATCAGTAAAGCGTCTGCATCAGCGGCTGCTGCAACCATTGCTGATAAATTATCGTTATCACCTACTTTAAGGTCATCAGTAGTTACCGCATCATTTTCATTAATGATAGGTAAAACACCATGCTCTAATAATGTAAACACGGTTTCACGAATACTTTGATAACGCTCTCGGTCGCGCAAATCACCATGAGTTAGCAAAAGCTGGGCAGATGGAAAATCAAAAAAGCGGTCCCACATAGCAATCATTTCAGTTTGACCAGCGGCGGCCATTGCTTTTTTTAATACAACTGAACGGGGTTGATCTGATGGAAATAGATGCGAACCTGCCGCAACAGAACCTGATGAAACTAAAATGACCTCAATGCCGCGAGCACGACAACGAACAATAAACTGTGCGATAGTAAGTATGTAACGAGAACGACAACCGTCTTGATCTGGAGCAATAAGTGCGCTACCTACTTTTAAAACAATGCGTCGCCAATTTAACTTTTGCATAAGTCTTCTACTTTCCATTTTATCTGTGCTCAGTGTTAATGAGCTAAACTAAATAGCTACCAATATATGTAGCTTCGAATTTGTGTTTTTTGGCAACACTTTTAAACACACACAAGAAAGCCAAAATCTAAAAGCAAGGCTTTAAATTTAAGCTCAGATATAAAAAGCAGATACCTTGCAATGAAAGTAATGCCTATAAGAAAGTTTAAAAAGTGTTGTTTATGCATCGCTGTAAAAAGCCTTGGTGACTTTTTTATTAACAACATACATAGAGCCTCTAAAGTCTGGTACACCAACAGATAGGGTGAAGACTAAAGGACCGAGATTTAACCGCCACGATGGGGGTTAAACATTGGAAGATATCAATTCAACTCAAACTTTAAATGCTTGAGATAAACCGAATCAAGTAATCAAATAAATTATATTTTAGACGTTCAAATACTGAACTAGCTTCTAAATAACGATTATACCTAGCAAATATGACCGTAACATTAACGACGAATTTATTTCCCAGGTAATTTAATTAGATACCTAATTATTCGAACTCGAAGTATAATACGCTAAATTAGGTCGTAAGATCAAGGCTAAAATTCAAACGACCACATTGAAAAGCGTTTAGTAACAAACTTTTTTACTTTCAAATCATGAAGATAGAAGGTGTTATTGATAATTTATAAAATATTTAGCAACGCTAACCATAATTAATACGTACTAATATTTTGTTAGCGGCTAAAATTAAATAGTAATAGTTGATTTTCCCGTGTATACCCCTTTAATAACAACTAAAATCGTTATACTTTAAATAAAATCATAATAAGGAATTCTTAATCTATGTCAGCAATTTACATAGCCGGTATCGCACTCTGCTCAGTGCTTGCCCAATGGGTAGCGTGGGCATTTAGAGTACCCGCTATTCTTTTTTTATTGCTCACTGGCCTGTTACTTGGGCCATTTAGTGGTGTTTTAGACCCTGATGCACTTTTAGGCGACTTACTCTTCCCTGTCGTATCATTAAGTGTGGCTGTTATTTTATTTGAAGGCGCCCTTACCCTTCACTTTAGGGAGTTAAAGGGAATTGGTAAAGTAGTCAGAAACCTATGCTCCATTGGTATGATTGCAACCTGTGTTGTAATTAGTTTAAGTGCCTATTGGTTACTTGAGCTCAATTGGCGGGTTGCTGCTGTGCTCGGCGCAGTGCTTGTGGTAACAGGCCCGACAGTAATAGCGCCTTTACTAAACTCCATGCGCCCCACACAAGACATAGACCGCATTCTACGCTGGGAAGGGATTGTTATTGACCCTATCGGGGCATTGTTTGCTGTACTGGTATTTGAAGCAGTAATGTTAGTAGGCCAAGGCGAGGTACTAAGCCATACTATTGTTGCTTTAGTTAAAACTGTTGGAGTTGGTCTAACAATAGGGGTAGCAGCAGGCTGGGTTACAACTCAATTAATGCGCCGAGAATGGTTGCCATTTGAATTACATAAGTTTGGTATTTTAGCGCTGGTATTAATTAGTTTTTCTGTATCAAACTACTTAAGCCATGAGTCAGGCTTACTGGCAGTAACGGTATTTGGTATTTGGCTTGCGAATCAAGATGACCTAGAAATAGACTCTGTTTTAGAATTTAAAGAAGACTTGTCGATGATTCTTATATCAACGCTTTTCATTTTACTCGCAGCCCGTTTACAGCTTTCCGACTTAATGATGTTAGATAGTGATGTATTTATATTTTTAGCGATTGTGTTATTTGTAGCCCGCCCTTTATGCATTGCTATCTCTACCTTTGGTACCGACTTACCAATTAAATCTCGCTTAGTACTCGCCTGGATTGCGCCAAGGGGTATTGTAGCAGCCGCTGTTGGTTCAGTGTTTGCACTTAGTATGATGGAAGCGGGTGTGGCTGATGCAGAAAAAATGGTTCCACTTATTTTTACAGTTATTATTATAACTGTTGTACTACAAAGCTTAACCGCAATCCCCGTGGCAAAGTTACTAGGTGTACGTCAACCATCACCTAATACTATTTTAATTATTGGGGCTAACCATGTGTCACGTGCAATAGGGCGAGGTTTAAAAGAGCAAAATATTCCTGTCCACCTTTCAGATCCTGCTTGGGAAAACTGCAAAATGGCACGTATGGATGGCTTGCCTTGCTATTATGGTAATCCGCAATCAGAGCATGCTGAACGATACTTACCGCTTACAACTATCCGAAGTGTTTTAGCGCTTTCACCAAACAGGCATCACAATGCATTAGGTGTGCAGTATTTTTCACATTTACTCAATGAAAAAAACGTGTTTTCGCTACGCTCATCAACAACACACGCTAAAGCTAATAAAGACAGTGCGACCTTTTTATCGCGTCAAATATTATTTGGGGATGAAGGTTCGTACGCTCGCTTAAGCAGTGTCATTGCTAAAGGCGGAAAAGTAAGTGCTACACGTATTTCAGATGAGTTTAGCTGGGAGCAATACTTAGAAATGAACCCTGAGGCTATCCCTTTATTTATTCTCAAAGGAGATAAAGACAACGATGACGATACACCAGCTAAAGTAACACCATTCACACTTAATATGGACAAACCACCTCAAGAAGGTGAGCGTATTGTGGCACTGCACCCCCCAAAAATGTCGTTATTAAAAGACCCACAACTTAAAGACAAAGAATAAAGTTAATTAAAATAACGCTCACAAAAAAGCCCTAATTTTATTAGGGCTTTTTTCTAAATTTACAGCAACTCGCTTAGTTAAAGTTTATTCTTGATTAGTATTACATAGGTAACCGAGCGCGCTCTACGACACTATCAGGCATTTTTTGCGCAAGCTTAGTTAGGGCGTTTTCAATTTTTTTATGCGTTGCTTTATCTGCTACCATTGCATTAAACAACCAACGATATGCATCTTCAAAATCCCGTGGGCTACCGTAGCCATCATTGAACAACTTCACTAAACGTAACTGCGCTTTTAAGTTACCTTGTGCAGAAGCTTCACGTAAATACGTAATAGCCATGGCTTTATCTTGTTGAACTAGCCTTCCGGTATCGTAATAGCGACCTAACTGCTCAAGCGCTGCCGCTAAGCCTTGCTCAGCAGACTTTCTCATATAATACACGCCTAGCTCTACATTTCGCTCAACACACACATTATAAGCAAGCATATCGCCATATAAAAATTGATAGGATGGCAATGCCATTTTATTGGCTCGCGCTTCAATATCTTGAACTAGCTGGCAATCATCTGCCTTTACACGCTGCAAATGCACATTTTTATTTATTAACGCGATAAGCTCTGATTCAGTGTATAGCGGTACTGCAGCAGGTGATTCATCTGCTAACGTATTGGAAGATATAAATAAAGACACTGACACTAAGGGCACAGCTAATAACGAACTTTTTAAAAATAGGCGCATGTTCACCACGTACAAAAATTATCTTACTAAATAATATACAAAGATCGTTCCAAGGTGAATTTTAGACACAAAAAAAGCTGCATTTAGCAGCTTTTTTTATATTTATGGTAATTAAGCAAATGGATTGCGAAGTACCATTGTTTCTACACGGTCTGGACCTGTAGAAATAATATCAATTGGAACACCAGTGATTTCTTCAATACGCTTGATGTAATCAATTGCAGCTTTTGGTAAGCCTTCAAGTGAAGTTACACCCACGGTATTTTCAGACCAACCCGGCATCTCTTCATATACTGGTGTTACTTTCTCGTAACCTTCAGCAGCTAATGGTGTTACGTTTGTAACAGTGCCATCTTCAAGCTGGTAGCCAGTACAGATTTTCAATGTTTCTAAGCCATCTAAAACATCAAGCTTAGTTAAACAAAAACCTGAAATACTGTTGATTTGAACTGCACGGCGCATTGCCACTGCATCTAACCAACCAGTACGACGAAGACGACCTGTTGTAGCACCAAACTCATGACCTTTGTCACCTAAGTGCTTACCAACTGGGTCTTGCTTATCAAGGCCATCGTAAAGCTCTGTAGGGAAAGGGCCTGAACCAACACGTGTTGTGTACGCTTTGATAATACCTAACACGTAGTCAAGGTTTAGTGGACCAAAACCAGCACCAGTTGCAACGCCACCAGCGGTCGTGTTTGACGAAGTTACATAAGGATAAGTACCGTGATCAATATCAAGTAATGTACCTTGCGCACCTTCAAATAAAATGTGCTCACCTGCTAAACGTGTTTGGTCTAAAAGCTCAGTTACATCTACAACCATTGCTTTTAAGATATCTGCAACAGCCATCGCATCATCAAACGTTTTTTGGAAATCTACAGCGTCTACTTTGTAGTAGTTAACTAGCGTGAAGTTATGGTACTCAAGAACTTCTTTTAGTTTAGCTGCAAATAATTCAGGATTAAATAAGTCACCTACGCGTAAACCGCGACGTGCTACTTTATCTTCGTACGCAGGACCAATGCCACGGCCAGTTGTGCCAATTGGCTTGTCGCCACGAGCTGTTTCGCGGGCTACATCTAATGCAACATGGAAAGGCAAAATTAGCGGACATGCTTCACTTATTAAAAGACGTTCGCGTACTGGTACGCCACGCTCTTCAAGCATGCCAATTTCTTTCATTAGCGCTTCTGGTGATAAAACAACACCATTACCAATCACACATTTAACATTGTCACGTAATACACCCGATGGAATAAGGTGTAGAACCGTCTTTTTACCTTCGATAACTAAAGTATGACCTGCATTGTGGCCACCTTGATAACGAACTACTAAAGATGCTTTGTCCGTAAGGAGGTCAACTACCTTACCCTTACCTTCGTCACCCCATTGGGTGCCTAATACAACAACGTTTTTACCCATTGTAAATTCACTTAGAGAAAATTAGGACGAGATTTTACCAGAAAACCCAAGTAAAGATCACCCCTGTTCAGCTTATTTTTTCTGCGAAGAATTATTAAATTAAAATATGAGTAAATAACCACATATATAACAGTGATTTAAAGTTGTAGGTTGTATTCAACAAAAAGCCCCGCAAGTGCGGGGCTTTAAATTTTAAAAGTACAAATATAGTCTACTGCGCTTTAGCGCCTTTCATATATTGGAAGAAGTCACTGTCTGGTGAAAGCACCATCACATCTTGCTTACCTTTAAATGTTTTCTTATACGCTTCTAAAGAACGTACAAAGCTGAAAAACTCTGGATCTTTATTATATGCATTTGCATAAATAGCGGCAGCATCTGCATCACCTTGACCACGCACTGAGCGTGAGTTACGTTCAGCGTCTGCAAGCATAACTGTCACTCGACGGTCAACGCTAGCACGAATAGTTTCCGCTTTTTCCTGACCTTCAGAGCGGTGCTCTTTAGCAACGGCAGTACGCTCAGCACGCATACGTTGATAAATCGAACTACTTACTTCTTGAGGCAAATTAATTTGCTTAACACGTACGTCTAGCACTTCAATACCTAACTCGCGGGCACTTTCAGATGCTTGAACTAATGCTTCTTCCATAAGCTCACTACGCTCACCCGATACAATTTCACGAATTGTGCGTGTACCAAAGTTAGTACGAAGTCCGTTATTAACCTTTTGCTCAAGTAACGTTTCAGCATATTGCTTGTCGCCACGTGCACGTAAGTAAAAAGCACTAAAGTCGTTAACACGCCATTTAACAAACGAATCAACAATTAAGTCTTTCTTCTCACTTGTCACAAAACGATCTGGCGTTCCATCTAGCGTTTGAATACGTGCATCAATACGACGCACTTGGCTAAAAAATGGGACTTTCAAATGCAAACCTGGGCCATAAACAACCGCTTGATCATCGTCATCTTTTTGTACTTTACTGAACAATAGCACAATTGCTTTTTGCCCTTCAGGTACAACAAATACCGATGAGAAAGACATCACAATGGCAACTAGTAGTATTACTAAACTAAAATTTTTCATTATGCTTATCTCCCCTAGTTAAAGCGATCGTTGTTAAAGCGGTCGTTGCTGCTATTAACGGTGCTGTTACGTGATGTATTTACTTTGTTTCTTAAGTCTTGAATGTCACTTGAGCTTGGTAACGCAACACGTGTTGCAGTGCCTTGCTTTTCCATGATTTTATCAAGAGGTAGGTACATCATGTTATTACCACCCTTCACATCAACCAACACCTTAGAACTGCTACCTAACACTTCTTCCATTGCATCAATGTATAAGCGTTCACGCGTTACTTCTTTAGCCGCTAAATACTCAGGTAATAGCTTTTCAAAACGAGCAACCTCACCTTGCGCTTCCAGTGTAATACGCTCTTGGTAACCTTCAGCTTCTTGTGTCATACGTGTTACTTGACCACGTGCACGCGGTTCAATTTCACGCGCATACGCTTCTGCTTCACGGATGAAACGCTCTTCATCTTCTTGTGCTGCAATCGCATCATCAAACGCATCTTTAACTTCAGTAGGTGGGCGAGAATCTTTAAAGTTAACATCAGTAACAATTAAACCAAGATTGTATGGTTCGATTACCTTGTTAAGCTCATCCCATGTGTTTTGACGCACTTCTTCACGGCCGTTCGTTAAAACTTGGTCCATTTTTGCATGACCCACAACATAACGCAGTGCACTGTCTAGCGCTTCTTCTAAACTGCTATCAGCATTCGTTACGCTAAACTTGTAAAGGTATGGGTCAATAACACGGTATTGCACCTGAAACTCAACACTTACCACGTTTTCATCTTCAGTAAGCATAAAACCAGACGCCGACAGTGAACGAACGGCTTCGATATCAACTGGGATAACCGTTTCAATAAACGTCATTTTCCAACGCAGGCCTGGTTCAGCAATTCGGTCATATTTACCAAACTGCAAAACAACACCACGTTCCGCTTCTTTAACCGTATAAATACCACTTAACGCCCACACAATGGCAGCGATAATGAGGATAAATGAAATACCGGCTCCGCCAAGTCCGCCACCGCTTCCATTGCCGGATTTTTTACCGCCAAATAAGCCGCCGAACTTGTTACTAAACTTACGGAACACCTCGTCTAAATCAGGTGGGCCTTGATCACGTCCGCCTTTATTGTTCCACGGATCTTTGTCATTGCCATTATTACCCGGTTCATTCCAGGCCATAGCTATACTCCATTGTTATCTAAATAAATTAGGAAATTGTGTTAAATCTATCAAATCTACTGCGTTTCTCATACAAAAACCGACATTTAAACGTCAATTTTTAATCTTGGTTGATAAAACCAACAATTTCAGGACCAAATTCTTTAATTAAGCGATTCCATTCAACCATTGGCATTCTAACATCTAACAGCCAATTGCCTTGTTCATCAAATCGCTCTTCATGCACCGCATTTAAGCTAAAAAGTGAAGCCCTTAAACGCCCGTATAAAGGGGTTAATAAAAGCGTTTCACTAAACATTTTTTTAGCAAGCAACTCGCTAATGGCTTCGCTTAGTAATTCACACCCTTCACCCGTTTGTGCAGACAACCATACTCTTATAGGTTGACCTTCACTATCTCGATCAATACGCGGAGCAACATTATCAAGCGCATCAATTTTATTATAAATTAATAGCTGAGGAACGTCATCGGCTTCAATTTCTTTAAGCACAGATTGCACTTGTTCAATATTTTCTTTAATTCGCGAATCAGCAGCATCTATTACGTGTAACTGCAAATCGGCTTCACGTGTTTCGGTCAATGTTGCTTTAAATGCAGCCACTAAATCGTGAGGCAAATGACGGATAAAACCCACGGTATCGGCTAAAATTACTTGGCCAACATCACCCAACTCCAGTTTACGCAGTGTTGGGTCAAGCGTCGCAAAAAGCTGATCGGCAGCATAGACCTCAGAATCTGTAATACGATTAAATAATGTAGATTTACCCGCATTAGTGTAACCCACTAACGACACCGTTGGAATTTCATTACGGTTACGCGCGCGTCTACCCTGCTCACGCTGGACTGCCACTTTTTGTAGTCGTGCACGAATACTTTGAATACGTACGCGCAGTAAACGCCTATCGGTCTCTAATTGAGTTTCACCTGGTCCACGTAAACCAATACCGCCCTTTTGACGCTCAAGGTGAGTCCACCCTCGGATCAGCCGAGTAGACATATGACGAAGTTGTGCCAATTCAACCTGCAATTTACCCTCATGGGTACGTGCACGTTGGGCAAAAATATCAAGAATAAGGGTCGTTCTATCAAGCACACGGCACTGACAAACGCGCTCTAAGTTGCGTTCTTGTGACGGTCTGAGTTGATGATTAAAAATAACGACATCTGCATTGTGGATTTTGACAATCTCAGCTATTTCTTCTGCTTTACCGGTACCGACGAATAGTTTCGGATGTGGTGCTTGACGGCTGCCTTGCACAACCGCCAAACTACTAACACCAGCAGAAGATACCAACATCTCTAATTCATGAAGATCTTCACGATCCCCTTCTTTAGGTAAGTCGATATGAACTAAAATTGCCTGTTCGCCGGATTCATAGCGGTCAAACAAGCATTACGCTCCTAATTAAAAGTTTCCAGCTTCTGGTTCTTCAGTGTCATCGCTCCCTTGAACACCTTGGAAGTTGACTGCGCGAGCAGGTACAACTGTTGAAATTGCGTGTTTGTAAACCATTTGATTTACCGTGTTTTCAAGTAAAATAACAAATTGATCAAATGACTGGATTTTACCTTGTAATTTTATGCCATTAACCAAAAAGATTGATACCGGAATGCGCTCACGACGTAGTGCATTCAAAAATGGGTCTTGTAACGATTGGCCTTTTGCCATGTTATTCTTCCTTCGTTCTAGGTGTTATTATAATTAAGTGGCTGAACTCATTTAATAAAGCTAAATCATATCCAACTACTACTAGCTTAGCGAACTTACTACATGATGCAAGTTTTCTTCATCGCCGGTTGTTAACCAAGTAACATCAGGCCAACTTCTCAACCAAGTTAATTGACGCTTAGCCAATTGCCGGGTTGCTGCAATACCTCGAAATACCATTTCATCATGACTTACTTCACCCGCAAGGTAATCCCACATCTGTCTATAGCCCACACAACGAATAGAAGGCATATTGTGATGTAAATCTTTACGTAGATATAAGGCCGAAACTTCATTTTCAAACCCCTGATCTATCATTATTTTAAACCTTTCTTCAATTCGTTGATGTAATTCACTTCGCTCTTGCGGCGCGATGGCAAATTGATGAAAAGTATACGGTAAAGGTGGCTGCTTTTGCTTTTGCAGTTCAGTCATTGTTTTACCGGTTAATCGATATACCTCCAGCGCACGGTTAATTCTTTGCGAGTCGTTTTCACTCATTTTTTGTGCCGCTTGTGGATCTATTTTTACGAGTTCTTGATACAAGTGTGGCCAGCCAAACTCACTAGCCTCTGCTTCAAGTTGAGCCCTTATAGCTGGGTCTGCCTCAGGCAGAGGCGATAAACCGTCAATAAGTGCCTTGAAGTACAGCATTGTACCTCCAACTAATACAGGTACTTTACCTTGTTGATGAAATTCATCAATTTTTTTTATTGCATCACGTCTAAAATCTGCAACAGAATACGTTTCACTCGGGTCAAGCAGATCAATAAGATGATGTGGAGCGCGAGCCAATTCTTCTGAATCAGGTTTTGCAGTGCCAATGTCCATACCTTTATACACTAATGCTGAATCGACGCTGATTATCTCTGTATTTAAATGCTCGCACAAAGAAATAGCCAATGCTGTTTTACCTGCAGCAGTGGGACCCATTAAAAATATAACTGGTAATTGACTCAACACGAACACCCTAATTTAATTGCGCTAAATACTGACTTAGCTCTATTTTAACTGCTTTTTCACGCAAGCGTTCAATAGTTTGTGGATTATTTTGTAAGCGCATTTGTTGAGTTATAAATACGTTGCTAGCATAAAAGCGCGGCGGTATACATTCGGCCTGCCATTTTAACCAATCTTCTATGTTTTCAAGCTGCCTTTTACAGGCGCTTAGTAACTCGTTAACAGCATTACTTACATCAAGTAAATACAAACATGATGGCAGCTTTTTAACCATGACAAACTGCTTCTCTATCACCAATTCAAAGCCAAGCAGCGTGAACCTCGATTGCTGCCCTTCGATTAGCAAACAGTCTTCTTTTGATAAATTAACCCTGACAGGTAATAACAATGCTTTACCTTCAAGGCTACCTTGCTCTTTAATTTGCTCATGCCAATCATCAACTATGGCGTATTTAAAATGTGAGCAAAATAGCTCCTGCTGCGCACTAAAGACACAGTTTCCATCATACAAACTAATAATAGACACCATACTCACAGCACTTTGTTCCGGTACTGATGAATCTTGCTGAGTGGTTTGCGCCACGACATCAAAGTGAGCAGCATGTTGTTCACTCACTCCCTGATAAAACGCATTCACGTCTTGATGGTTTGCACTTGATGATGCTCTGTATTCACCACCACTACTTTTTGCACCAGTTGAACTTGAACTACCTGAGTAATTTGGTTGTAACTGAGATTTAGGATAATCGTAACCGCCGCTAGTCTCATTTTTAGATGTCGACGGATGCATGGCATGAGTAAATGCAGGTAAATGTTCATCAGCTGTCGTTACCGCTTCATTGTTAAACTCACCTTGCAATGGCACAACAACTTGCTTGATCGCTTGTAAAATAAAGTCATGTACTAAGCGACCTTGATGAAAACGTACTTCATGCTTTGCTGGGTGTACATTTACATCAACTTGGCGTGGGTCAATATCAATATAAATGACAAACCCTGGTAGCTCTTGTACCCCACTAACTTCTTCAAATGCCTGACGAATAGCGTGTAAAATGAGCTTATCGCGCATCATACGATTATTTACATACGTGTACTGCGTTGTATTTACAGAGCCTACCGGTAAAACCCAGCCATGTAGTTGAAGCCCTGCTTCCCCTGATTGAATATGAAGTCCTTGCTCTGCAAACGCCTTACCTGCAACTTGTGCAACGCGAGTTATGGCGTGAGCGGGATCTGTTTTGGCGCGGTATTGCCTAACTACTTTTTCGTTATGAGTCAGCGTAATCGATACATCAAACCGGCTAAGTGCTATACGCTTAATGAGCTCATCAATATGGGTAAACTCTGTTTTTTCGGTACGTAAAAATTTGCGCCGTGCAGGGGTATTAAAAAATAGATCTTTAACCTCAATGGTGGTGCCATCAGGGTGAGCAACCGGCTTAACTTGCACAGCCATATCACGGCCTTCTGCAAATGCTTGCCAAGCAGCGTCTTGGGTCTTTGGTTTGGAGCTGAGGGTTAATCGCGATACTGAGCTAATTGAAGCTAATGCCTCACCCCTAAAACCTAGTGAACAAATATTTTCTAAATCATCAAGCGACTTTAACTTACTTGTCGCATGGCGAGAAAGCGCAAGTGTGAGCTCTTCTTTACCTATACCCGAGCCATTATCACGAATACGAATAAGCTTATGGCCACCACGCTCTATCTCTATTTGAATACGAGTAGCGCCAGCATCTAGGCTATTTTCAACAAGCTCTTTTACTACCGACGCTGGACGCTCAACCACTTCACCTGCGGCAATCTGGTTGGCTAAACGGGCAGGTAGTATTTCAATATTCATGATATTTCCTAGCAAACTGCGTGCAGATTTATGTAATTAACTTTGTGGTATGTCGAGCTCTTGACCAATAAAAAGCGTGTTTGAATTTAGTTTATTTACTTTTTTTATTTTACTTATGCTGACCCCATAACGGCTTGCCAACATACTTAAAGATTCACCCGGACGTACTTTATGTTTTGTAGGGTATTGCGACTTCAATTTTGCAAACAACGAATCATCTGGTGGGTTTTTCAAATAGTAATTTTTGATTGAAGTGAACATAGCCTTGGCTAAACGCTCTTGATGATTTGCACTTTTCAATAATTTTTCTTCTCGCGGGTTAGATATAAACCCCGTTTCGACCAAAATAGAGGGAATATCTGGCGACTTAAGAACCGCAAGGCTAGCATGTTGCGGGTCTTTTTTATGAAGCTTTGCAACTTTTCGTAGCTCTTTAACTACTTCTTCTGCAACGTTTAAGCCGGTTTTCATTGAATGATCCATCGACATATCAAGTAATGCTTGCGCTAAGTATTTTTCGTTAGCCGCATCTTTCATTACATCGGCTGCACCACCGAGCAACTCGGAATGCTTTTCTTTATCTTCTATCCATTTACCGATTTCAGAATTAGCTCTTCGTAATGACAACACCCATACCGATGCACCATTGGGACCAGGGCTTGTAAATGCATCTGCGTGAATAGACACAAAAAAGTCGGCTTTTTTCTCTCGTGCTCTGTTTGTTCTCGTATTAAGTTTTACAAAGTAATCGCCACTTCGTACCATACGCGAAATCATGCCCCGCTCAGCGTCTATCATTCGCTCAAGACGCTTAGCTATTTGCAACGTGACCGTTTTTTCATACGTGCCTGATGGCCCTATTGAGCCAGGGTCCTCTCCGCCATGCCCCGCATCGATAGCAATTACAATATCGCGTTCTTGGCTAAGTTGACGTTTTTTAGCAGCTTTTTGTGCAGGTGAAGCCACTGGTTCTGGTTCGCTTTTATTATATAAATCGACCACAAGCCTATTTTTGTATGGCCCAGTAGGCGCGAGCGCAAATAGCACTGGTTTTACGGGTGCGCTTAGCTCAAATACTAAACGAACGCTTTGCTTATTTTTGGGCTTTGAGTAACGTAATTTGCTAACAATTTGATGCTTAGGTGGCACACCGGGTAGTACTTTAAGCTCTTTGGTGTTTTCTAGGTCAACTACTAAGCGGCTTGGGTTTTTTAGCATAAAATAACTAAAATCGGGTTTATCGTCTAAATCAAATACAACGCGTGTACTATCTGGAGATGGCCACACACGCACACTATTTATCGTGTTTTGTGCCCACAAAGAAAAGCTCATGATGAAAATCATAAGAGAAACTGAGAATTTAACTGCGCCTCGATTCATTTGATAATTACTGCCTTCACTATTTTATTATTTATTTTTTAGTTTATCGACAATTGCTGCACCACGTTCACTGGTACTTTTGAACACAATTTTACGCTCGTCACCTACATAGCTTAGCGTTATATCTAAATCGGGTACAGGAATAAACTCCCCCCCCTTTTCCGGCCACTCAACAACACAAATAGCCTGCGGTGAAAAATAATCGCGTATACCCATAAATTCAAGTTCTTCTGGATCACCTAAACGATACAAGTCAAAGTGATAAACGTTTGCACGGTCAAGCTCATAGGGTTCAACCAGTGTATATGTTGGACTCTTAACTTTACCTGTATGACCAAAGCCTTGCACTACACCACGTGTAAACGTCGTTTTACCAGCGCCTAAATCACCATGTAAATAAATCACAGCACCTTGCTCAATAATTGCTGCTACTTGCTTACCCATTGCAACAGTTGCAAGTTCATCATTTAAGTGAGATTCAAAACTACGGGTCATTATTACCTCAAAATTAACTTAAAAGCGCATATTAGCTAATCATACCAGATTATTTATTTATGGCGATAAATTGAAGTTTCAGGCATAAAAAAACCGGCAAAAGCCGGTTTTTTTAATTTAGGAAGATTACAAACCTAACTTTTTCTCAAGGTAGTGGATATTAGTTCCACCATTTTGAAAATTCTCGTCTGCAAGAATACGCTTATGCAAAGGAGTATTAGTTTTAATCCCATCAATTACTAATTCGTTTAGTGCATTACGTGCACGGGCAATAGCCACATCACGGTTTTCACCGTAAGTAATTAGCTTGCCAACCATTGAATCGTAGTGAGGTGGTACAGTGTAGTCAGCATAAATATGGCTGTCCCAACGAATACCTAGCCCACCAGCGGGGTGAAAACGTGTAATTTTACCCGGTGACGGGATAAACGTTTCAGGGTCTTCAGCATTAATTCGACATTCAATCGCATGACCACGAATAACGACGTCGTCTTGCGTGAACGATAATGGCTGACCCGCTGCTATTTTTAGCTGCTCTTTGATTAAGTCAATACCCGTAACCATTTCTGTTACTGGGTGCTCAACTTGAATACGGGTATTCATTTCAATGAAGTAAAACTCGCCGTTTTCGTATAAAAACTCAAACGTACCCGCGCCACGGTAACCAATTTCAATACACGCACGTGTACAACGCTCACCAATAAACTTACGCGTCTCAGCCGTTATACCTGGTGCTGGTGCTTCTTCAACTACCTTTTGATGACGGCGCTGCATTGAACAATCGCGTTCACCTAAGTGAACTGCATTACCTTGTCCGTCGGCTAATACTTGTACTTCGATATGACGTGGGTTTTCAAGGTATTTCTCCATGTAAACCATACCGTTACCAAAAAACTGTTTAGCTTCTTGCTGCGTTAGTGAAATTGAATTTACTAATTCAGATTCATTGCGTACTACACGCATACCACGGCCACCGCCGCCGCCAGCTGCTTTAATAATAACCGGATAACCAATGCGCTTAGCAATTTGCATGTTGCGTTCGTTATCGTCTGTTACAGGACCATCAGAACCCGGTACACATGGAACGCCGGCTTTGCGCATTGCGGCAATAGCAGATACTTTATCGCCCATTAGACGAATTGTGTCGCCTTTTGGTCCAATAAATACAAAACCACTTTGCTCAACTTGGTCTGCAAAATCTGCGTTTTCTGCAAGAAAACCATAACCTGGGTGAATCGCTACCGCATCAGTTATTTCAGCCGCAGCAATAATGCGCGGTATATCTAAATAACTATCTGTTGCTGATGGCTTACCAATACAGATGGTTTCATCTGCAAGCAATACATGCTTAAGATCGCGATCCGCCGTTGAATGAACAGCAACCGTTTTGATCCCAAGCTCTTTGCAGGCGCGCAATATACGAAGTGCTATTTCACCTCGGTTTGCTATGACTACTTTATCTAACATTAGAGTTGGCCTTTTACGTTATGCTATTAGTCAATGATGAATAGAGGTTGGTCAAATTCAATTGGCTCGCCATTTTCAGCTAAAATTGCGCGTACAGTACCCGCTTTATCAGCTTCAATTTGGTTCATCATTTTCATGGCTTCAATGATACACAGTGTATCGCCTACATTAACTTTAGAGCCTACTTCTACGTAAGCAGGTGCCTCTGGAGAAGATGCTGAGTAAAATGAACCAACCATAGGTGATTTAACTTGATGACCCGTTGGTGCAGCAGGCGCAGCTTCTGCTTCAACTGCTACAGGGGCTGCAGGGGCTGACGCTTGCTGTGCAGGGGCTGGTGCATATTGTTGTGGTGCAAATTGTGGGTAAGCTGGACCCGCACTCATGTTGTTACGGTTTATGCGTACCGACTCTTCACCTTCAGTGATTTCTAGTTCCGCAATGCCCGATTCTTCTACTAATTCGATAAGTTTTTTTATCTTGCGAATATCCATTACACGACCCGCCTGTTAGTTTGTTAGTGTGTTAATTTTTAAATTAAATTGCGTTTTGCGACCGGTTAACCGCTGCATTTAATGCTGCGTGGTAACCCATTGCACCTAATCCACATATAACGCCTTGTGCCACATCTGAAAAATAAGAATGATGACGAAAAGCTTCACGTGCGTGCACATTGCTCAAGTGCACCTCATAAAACGGAATATCAACACTTAACAATGCATCACGTAATGCAACGCTTGTATGCGTAAATGCTGCGGGGTTAATAATGATACAATCAACCGCTTGCCAAGCATTATGAATTCGTTCTATGAGCGCTTGCTCACCATTACTTTGAAAGTGCGTAAGTTCAACATTCAGACTATTAGCGGTATTTGTTAGTTCGCTCATAATCTCGCTAAGTGTTTGCGTACCGTATTTTTCTGGCTCGCGCTTTCCTAGCATGTTTAAATTTGGACCATTAACAACTAAAATCTTTAATTTTGCAGCCATAATACGCGATATACCCTCTAAGTAATGAGTTAAGCCATTGCTAGCTATTTTTTAACTTTAAACTAAGCATAAAAAAGCTAAATTGCAACATTTTCTCACGTTAGCTGGGTATTATAGTGATTTCGACGTAAATAACAGCAAAATACTGGTCCAATCACTATTTAAGGTACATTTTGAAAGGTATAAATAACAAAGCCACTTAGTAAATTTAAGTGGCTTTATTGCACTATTATTGTGCGCTGGCACGCACTGTAGCAAGGTGTTTAGCAAAATCCTCAGCATTTAAAAAGCCTGTCACTCGCAACGTGCTTAGCTCTTGCCCTTGAGTGTTAAAAAACAAAATACTCGGTAATCCGAACACGTCATACTCTTCCATTAGCTCAATAGTTTTACTATCACTTTCAGTTAAATCGATTTGAATTAACTGATAATGACTAAACTCCTTTTGCACATTTTCATCAGGAAAGGTGTAATGTTCAAACTCTTTACACGCAACACACCAATCGGCGTATAAATCGACCATAACAAGTCGACCTTGTTTATTGGCATCATCGACCGCGACTTTTAATTCGGCTAAATTGGCAACGTGTTTAAACTCGTTTTTTTGTGCGTTTACTTGGACTTGTACAGGCCAAAAATAGTCTTTAGCTAAACTAAATCCAGTAAATACCAACAACATGGCTGCAAACCATAAAGCTGTTTTTAATTTACTTTGCTGCTGATTACTTTGCCAATGGTGTAAGTACAAAGCAGCAGCTAACGCCAATATACCTGCCATAAGTAATATAATGTTGGCGCTAATCAAACGCTCTAACAATATTAGCGGAACGACCAACATTACAAAGCCAAATAAGGTTTTAACTTGCTCCATCCAACCGCCTGCTTTAGGTAGCAATTTACCACCCGATGTACCAAGCAATAATAAAGGCAACCCCATGCCTAAACTTAATACATACAACGTTAGCCCGCCCACTAAGTAATCACCACTTTGCGCAACGTATAATAAAGCGGCTGATAGCGGCGCCGTAGTACAAGGTGATGCAATTAAACCGGATAATACCCCCATCAAAAATACACCAACATAGTTGCCACCTTTTTGATTATTACTTACCTGCGTGAGTTTATTCATCACACTGCTAGGGAGTTTTATTTCGTACCAACCAAACATCGACATAGCCAGTAATACAAATAATAAGCTAAAGCTAATAAGTACATAGGGGTGCTGTAAATACCCTTGTACTTGTCCACCTAATGCTGCAACAACTAGCCCTAATGCCGCATAAGTTACCGCCATGCCTTGTATGTATACGAACGAAAGTGCGAAGGCTTTTTTAGTTGATAAATTTTGTTGCCCAGCAATTAAGCTCGACAAAATAGGAAACATCGGGAACACACATGGTGTAAAAGCAAGCCCCACACCCACTGCAAAAAATACTAATAAGTTAATAGCTAAACTTTGACTTGCCAGTTGCTCAGTAAAAGAAAGATCTTTTTTAGTTATAGCAGCATCCGGTTGCGATGTTGATTCGGTTAATGCGCTTGCAGCATTAGACGGTGTTGCATTTTGCGATTGCTCGCCTGCAATCACACTCAATGGAATAGTGATAACTTCAGGCGGGTAACAGAGTCCAGCCTCAGCACAGCCTTGATAACGCACTTTGACTACGGCGCCTTCATTTACGTCACTCAGCTTACTGATGATACTAACGCTTTGAAAAAACACCTCTGTTTTACCAAAAAATTCATCTTCGATAATCTCGCCATCACCTAAGCTTCCTACATCAATGCTGGCATCTTTAGCGAGTATCTCTATTTTTTGCTTATATAAATAGTAACCTGGCGCAATATCCCACCCTATAAACAAGGTGCGACCTTGCTGATCAAAGTCAAACTCAAACGCTTGTGTTACGGGTAAAAAGGTTTGCTGCGTGGGCGCTAATAAATCATTAAGCACATTATTTGATGTAGCCTTTGCAGGGGCTATTAATAATGTCACTAATAGCAAAAACAAAAAGCGCATTAATGTAATACCTCATCCATCCAGTTAAAATAAGCCAAGTTTCCGGTTGTTATGTCAATAACTTGTATCTCAGGTACTTCGTAGCTATGCATCGCTTTTATCGTTAAAAACACATCGTTCATTTTCTCTGTTTTGGTTTTAACTAGCATTTTAACTTCTGTCATTTCTTTTACCTCACCCTCCCACATATAAATAGAAGACATTGCTGGTAAAATATTGACACACGCGGCCAGCTTTTTTTCTACCAAAGCTTTACCAAGCATGCGTGCTTCAGCCTCGTTTTTACAGGTAGTAAAAATTAATTTAAATTGTGTATTCATTATGAACCTTTACTTGTTGAACGATGTCTAGCTTCATAGTATCTGATAGGTAAGCCAATGTGTAGAAATCCAGTTAAATGACACTACCTACGCATTAACCTTGAAAAGAGACCTATTAACCCTCACTTATATTTCATTAACTCTTACGAGTACCTTATTTAGAGAGCATTATGTTTAGATTTTTATTTGTGTTGTTTATTATCATTCCTATTATCGAAATCGCCTTGTTAATTCAAGTAAGCGATGTAATAGGGGGTGTAGCGACTATTGCACTAGTGGTTATTACCGCAATTTTAGGCGCTAAGATGGTGAAACAACAAGGTATGGGCGCACTTCAAAATGCGCAAACGCAAATGGCGCAAGGCCAGATGCCTGCTAAAGAATTATTCACGGGAATATGCGTAATTATTGCCGGTGTACTATTGTTAACGCCAGGCATCATGACTGACGTTTTTGGTTTACTTTTATTAACCCCTGCAATTCGTAATAAATTAGCTGCAGGCCTTGCAAGTCAGGCAACTGTGAGAATGAGTGCAGGTATGCAACAAGGTCCTTCCCCATACGCTCAACAACCGCATTCGATGCGTGACCAGCAACAAACCGAACAACCAACAACCATTGATGGTGAGTTTGAACGAAAAGATTAAAAATTTATCATTTTTTCTCTTGGAATTTTTTACTCTACCCCCATTAATGAATGCAAATTAGAAAAGCTTTTTTCTGTACTGTTCAGAAACTGTTAGGAGAACTAAAAAACATGAACATTCGTCCTTTACAAGATCGCGTAATCGTTAAACGTCTAGAAGAAGAAACAAAATCTGCTGGCGGTATTGTATTAACTGGCTCTGCAGCTGAAAAATCAACTCGCGGAGAAGTAGTAGCCGTAGGTAATGGTCGTATTTTAGATAACGGTGACGTTAGAGCTTTAGAAGTAAAAGCCGGTGACACTGTGTTATTTGGCTCATATGTTGAGAAAACTGAAAAGATCGAAGGTCAAGAGTACCTGATCATGCGTGAAGACAACATTTTAGGCATTGTAGGCTAAGCCTACTTTTCGTTTAACACACATTTAAGAATTTAGAGGAATTTAAAACATGGCAGCTAAAGAAGTACTTTTTGCAGGTGACGCACGCGCTAAAATGCTAACTGGCGTAAACATCCTAGCAAACGCAGTTAAAGTTACATTAGGCCCTAAAGGCCGTAACGTTGTACTAGACAAATCGTTTGGCTCTCCAGTGATCACTAAAGATGGTGTATCTGTAGCAAAAGAAATCGAACTTGAAGACAAGTTTGAAAATATGGGCGCGCAAATGGTTAAAGAAGTTGCATCTAAAGCAAATGATGCAGCAGGCGATGGTACAACTACCGCTACGGTACTTGCACAATCTATTGTTAATGAAGGCCTTAAAGCAGTTGCTGCAGGCATGAACCCAATGGACCTTAAGCGCGGTATTGACAAAGCAATCATTGCTGCTGTTGCAGAGCTTAAGGCGCTTTCTGTTCCTTGTGCTGATACTAAAGCTATTGCTCAAGTAGGTACTATTTCAGCTAACTCTGATAAAGAAATTGGCGACATCATTGCAGAAGCAATGGAAAAAGTAGGCCGTAATACAGGTGTTATTACTGTTGAAGAAGGTCAATCACTAGAGAACGAACTAGATGTTGTAGAAGGCATGCAGTTTGACCGTGGTTACCTATCTCCTTACTTCATTAACAACGCTGAAAAAGGCGCAGTTGAATTAGATAACCCATTTATTCTACTTGTAGATAAAAAAGTATCTAACATTCGTGAGCTACTACCTACATTAGAAGCCGTTGCTAAAGCAAGCAAGCCACTATTAATCATTGCTGAAGACCTTGAAGGCGAAGCACTTGCAACGCTTGTAGTTAACAACATGCGCGGCATTGTTAAGGTATCAGCGGTTAAAGCTCCTGGTTTTGGCGACCGTCGTAAAGCGATGTTACAAGATATCGCCGTATTAACTGGCGGTACTGTTATTTCTGAAGAAATTGGCCTTGAGCTTGAAAAAGCAACAGTTGAAGACCTAGGTACAGCTAAGCGCGTTGTTATCACTAAAGACGATACAACTATCATCGATGGTGCTGGCGAAGAAGAAGGCATTACCGGTCGTGTTTCTCAAATTAAAGCACAAATTGAAGAAGCAACATCAGACTACGATAAAGAAAAACTACAAGAGCGTATGGCTAAACTTGCCGGCGGTGTTGCAGTAATTAAAGTAGGCGCAGCAACTGAAATTGAAATGAAAGAGAAAAAAGACCGTGTTGAAGATGCATTACATGCAACTCGTGCAGCGGTTGAAGAAGGCGTAGTACCGGGTGGCGGTGTTGCTCTTGTACGTGCAGCTAGCAAGCTAGTTGAACTACTTGGCGATAACGAAGATCAAAACCACGGTATTAAAGTTGCCCTTCGTGCGATGGAAGCACCACTTCGTCAAATCGTAACAAATGCAGGCGACGAAGCATCAGTTGTAATTAACGCAGTTAAAGGCGGCGAAGGTAACTACGGTTACAACGCAGCAACTGGCGAATACAATGATATGATTGAAATGGGTATCCTAGATCCAACTAAAGTAACGCGCTCTGCACTACAATTTGCAGGGTCTATTGCGGGTCTAATGATCACAACTGAAGCAATGGTTGCTGAAATCCCTAAAGAAGAAGCTGCTGGTGCCCCTGATATGGGTGGCATGGGCGGAATGGGTGGCATGGGCGGCATGATGTAATCATCACAACCCATATTAACCATTGATTTATAAGGGTTTATCCACTCTACGTAGAGACATATGTAGAGACATGGATAAACCCTTTTGTATACTTAGGTATACACCTGCCCTACTTTCCTATTCTACCTAGCAAATAAAACTACTTCTTCAGACCCTCTTTTAAATTATTTAGATTAGCTCACTACATATATATTGTGGGTACTAAAGTACTCTTACAATTGCGTCGCTCCATGTTTTTTAAAACAACGTTCAGTTGAAAAGCTGAATCTTATGTAATACTTTAATGATTCATGGAAGACAAACACCCATCTACACACTTGCAAGGAAGCTAAATGAAACATCTACTTTTACTGAGCATACTGATTTTATCTGGTTGCATGTCAATACCAAGCACTGAGTCTATGGCGACAAGTATGTTTAACATACCTTCCTCTGGACATTCAGAGTTTGATGGAACTAAGCATATTCGTATGAGCAATATGGGGTGTATTAATATTAGATTTGAGCTTTACCAAGACACGCTCAAAGCAGAAAAAGGTATTGTTCTTTTAAAAGCAGGGACGAACACAATTACAAATATAGGTAACGATTCATCACTACATTTTAGGTTAGATGATGGCGTGCATAGCTTCTCAGCCTCAAGCCTCTTAACAGAGCATGAGTCCACACAGTTCAAATATGGAGTCACAAGTAACTTTTCATATAAAACTTATATTGTCCCAGAAAAATTTATAAGAAAAATAGCTAACTCAGATACTTTTATAGCTAAAGTAAATCTTTTAAATAACACCTACCTCGAAGGTAAATGCTCTACCTTAACCCTTAAAGAAGCAAGGGAGATGAACCAATACTCAGACGTACAGATAACTCAAGAGACTCTCGATATATCTAACAAAATAGTAGCAATAACTGGCTTCCGTAAATTTGTAGAAATGATGGATGCAACTGACTGGTAAACCATTCAATCTAAGTTTTATTGAGATCTCTAACAGAAGCGACTAAAGGCTTCATATGTCTGCACTTATCTATGCTACCCACTAACTCTTAACATTATCTATTTGGGTTATTCTAGTGACTCTAAATGTATTTATGAACGCCCAAATAGTATTTTAGTTAGTGAGTTTTGTAGTATGTACCAACGACCGTCAAAGTGATTGATTGGTAAAGGTAAAAGGTCCTCAGCTGTATAGTTAACCCTTAAATTAATTTGATGTTCTTCCTTTTTCCCCTCATATTCAATAGTTAAAAAAGAGTCGATGACTACGCTACAAGAGGTATCTAATCGAGCATTCTCATATCTAAACTCTAGTAGTTTAAACTTATCATATGTCTGTTTAACTTCTCCTGATGCTTTACCTGAATGCTTACCTATGAAGTGTTGCAGCAAAGGGACTATCTTACCCCATTGTTTATTCTGCCAACTCTCCAAGAAAGTCTTAGCCACCTCATACACACCTGAGTCGTTAATAAATAAAGAGTCACTCTCACGTTGTTCGAATTTCTGTAAATAGCTTATGAAATTTTTATTTTCATTCGACAGGTTTTTCTTAGAATTAAGTTTGGCTTTTTTAAATGATTCATCTTTTTTATCTCGATACCATGTTCGTAACACATATAGTGTATTCCAACATTTAGACGATACAGCTATATTTGCATAATTCAAATCTCTGCCGTGTAATATTCCGTTTCTAAACGGGACGGTAATTTCATCTGAATTTGTGATAGTTCTACTTTTGGTAAGAAAGTTTTTTTGAAGATAAGTAAAAGCATTATCGTATTGGCATATTGAATCCCACACGTCTAAATTCGAGTCTTGAGCAAATAACCCAAGATTTGCAATATCATTAGATATCCCATCAATAGCTATTAACAATAAAGGAACAGATGCTCCGTAGTTCTTTTGCAAGTGAAGTTCTTTTGCATTTTTTAAAGCATCTGCGCGATGTTCAAATTCTTTAGCAGTTGATAAGTTTTGTATAAATACAGAAAGTCCCTCATCCACTCCTTTTATCAAAACGCCCTCAGCCTGAGAAAGCTTCCCATCCAGAGCCAAGTCTACCGCTTTCTTGTAGCACTCTAGTGCTAAATAGTCATTTAATACCCAAGCTCTATCTTTAAATAATGAGTTGAAGTTTTCGAGCACTGAGTAGAGCATAGATGCATTCTTTTCAAGATCTTTTGAAACTAAACCTAGATCTCTTAATAGACCGTGTGTATTAATCAGACTATCTAGTGTTGGGTTATTCGATTCTTTAGGCCCCATCATCCCTCCAAAAGTTAAGCTGCTTCATTGCAGTGAGCTTTTTAAGTTTTATTTAAACATTCAGTCCTTACCCACTATCAATAACAAAAAGTACAAGCTATTACAAAAAAATTAACCATGAGGAGGGGGGGGAGTTGGCCGTGGTATTAGAGCATGACGATTGCATCGACTCACTACGATTAAAAAAAACGTGTTTTATATTTATCTGTTTTTTGCTTTTTAGTATTTCAGGAAAGAATCTATTGCTTTTCCTAATCAAAAAATAATCGCATCTTGTATATGGCTTAATGTATATTGGTTAATCTGTAAAAAACACATTTCAAATTAGGAGGTTATTATGTCCAAAGGATTAGGACAATGGAAAAACACATTAAATCCTGCGCAGGTAGCAGAAGGTATGAATGCAGCAAATCAAAATGCCAAACGTCTTCTTACTGATGCTGAAATATTATTTAAATCAGGCCGTTATCCCTCTGCAATTTCTTTAGCTATATTATCAATTGAAGAGTCAGGTAAGACTGGTATTTTAAGACAATTAGCGGTTGCTAAAAATGGTGATGAGGTAAAGCAAGCGTGGAAAGCATATAGGTTACACACACAAAAGAATGCTAGTTGGATCTTTCCGTCTTTGGTTCAAGCTGGCGGTTCGAAGCTGAATGACTTTTTAAATATGTATGAAAAAGATGCAGAGCATCCTAGGCTTCTAGATAACTTAAAGCAAATAGGCTTTTATACTGATTGTCTTGGCAAAGCTAATTGGTCAGTCCCTGAAGAAGTCATAGATGAAAAAAATACTAAAGAAATTATGTCTGTTGCAAGACTATTACTTAACAAAAAAGATACCACAGCTCGTGAGATTGAACTATGGATCAAACACTTAAAACCAGTCTGGAATACACCAGAGAAAGTAGTAAAAGTAGCTTTATTAGAGTGGTTTAATGAAATGAAGGCTGAGGGGTTAATAACTGAAGGAGAATATTCATTCAAAGACTTCATAGGGCTGTGAACACGTACTCTCGTATCTTCTAAGCCTGTTGTGTACACCAAGGAAACCACACTGTACACATGTGTACACTAGGCTCTATTTCCTTATAAAGACTATGTGCGGTCTTCCTTTGATGGCTATTCAACGACATCTAAAAGGCGTCATATGAGCTTTCAGGTATTGATACGCCATCCCAATTATCTGGCGCTTCATCACTCTCTAACGTTCCTGCTTGCTCAAGCCATTTATCCCTTCTGGTAATAGAAATACCAAGGGTAGAGCCTCTAGCAGTTTTACGTAGGGCTTCCCTAAAGTTATCTTCACCTACAGATTCTATTAGGCTATCTATCTTGGTATATGCCTCTTCTATTAGATAATGTCTGTATTCTTCATTATCCATATCCTTAGGGGTGTAGCTTTTTCCTGAGACAATATCAGAGAGCCTTCTAATCTTTGGAAACCCTCTTGCATCCCAAGTGGAGCTTTTAGCTGCCTCTGTGTATCTATTCTCTAGTTTTTTTTGTAGCTGGCGGGTAAAACTATCAAGAGAGCTATAATCTTCCAGCTTACCTTGAATAGCTTCTGCACAAGCTCTAAGGGCTCTCATTACATGGTTTGCTTGTCCTCGACTGCAGCCAATAAGCTTTGTAAGCTCACTAACACTATAATCATATTTTCCAGCTATAACTAATGATCTAAACTTAGACTGATTGACTTCGTCCTTAGTAACCCCTACACCATGCCCTTGGTTAACTTCTTGAGCCGCAAGGAAAGCCTCTGTGTATGTTCTGTTTCTAACTAGCCTAGCTTTTACCCTAAAATCATCACATTTAGCTTTGTCCATGTACTCTAAGGATGCACTAATACGATGAAAACCATCTATAACAAGCTTCTTTCCAGAAACCTCAAACACAGTTATTGGTTGCTTTATTCCTACTCCATTGTGAAGGTCGTCTAAGATTTCTTTTGATTGGCTCTCTTGCTTAAGCTCTTGAGCGCGTCTTGTATTCTTATCTCTAATTAAATTAGTGTCTCGCCCTTGCATAGCAGGGTCTAAAATCACTTCTCTTGGGTTAATGTCTATAAAACTACTATCAGACATGTATTGGTTCATTGAGGCTTCTCTATCGCTTCTAGAGCTCTTTGTACTGTGGAAAGGGAAACACCAACCTCTTTAGCTATTTTACGCAAAGATATACCCTGAGAGCGTAATAGCCTGATTTGCTGGTGGTTAGTCTTATTGGTAGGGCGGCCACGGTATTTACCAGCAGCCTTGGCTTTTTCGATGCCTTCCTGCCTTCTCTCTTGAATCATAGATAACTCGAATTGAGCAACTGCCCCCAACATACTCAGCATTAACTCAGACATTGGGTCAGAGCCACCAGCTTTAAAGCAGAGGCCTTCCTTATGAAACTTCACTTTGACCCCTCTACCATTCCAATCAGTAACAATCTGCTTCAAGTCTAAGAGGTTACGTGCAAGTCTATCAATGCTATGGATATGTACAGTGTCACCTTCCCTGATGTATTCCTTTAGCTCATTTAAGGCTGGTCGTTGAGCAGAGCCGCCACTACATTTATCAACAAACTTCTTTGTAAAACTAATCTTTACGTCAGCAAGTTGTCGTTCCGTGTTTTGGTCTGTAGAAGAGACCCTCATATAAGCTATGTGTGCCACATCCTGTACTCGTTTAATTCTAAGAGGCGGGAAATAATAATGTGGTCTTAATTTAAAGTAAACCCTAACAGGTACTGTTTGATCACGTTATGACCATACCTGTTTAGGTATACCCTAAAGGTACGCTTTTAAAGCTTGTCCATAACAACACTCTATGATCAAATAACCTCTATAAATACGTTATTAAGAGAGTACAAATGAGAGCAACTTTAGTCATGTTATTAGCCTTTGGAACCACTGGTTGTGCTACAACTGCGCAAGATAAAGCCCAGCACAGTGTATCAAATCAAGATGCGAAAGCTATTGAGCTAATGGCTCCTGTTACTATTTCAAATTTGTTCAACACCCATACTTTAAAAGCTGGTATATATATTCAAACTGGCGCAGATGATTCAGGTGAATATTATACCCCAAGTACTAACAACCTAATTACCGCGCCACAAATTAGAGGCATATACATTCCAAATGATTCACAGGAAATTTGTGCAGTTTATTATGAGTTCAATAACTGTGAACCCGCAAGCTATAAAAGCTTAGGCCTATATAGGCTACAATAGCCAATTGTTTATCTAACGATAGTTTTAAAGGGCGGCTTAGCGCCCTCTTTTCATTATAACCAATCTCGCTCTATTACTTTAGCAGCAAGCTCCGTATATTCGCATAGTACTTTTAGCTCATCACCTTTGGCGTAATAACCATAAGTCATTGTCTTACCGCCTTTATGACCCACAGCAAATGCAGCACTGTCCTCATCTATACCAGCCCTTTGATAAGCCGTACTCATATGCACCCTAAATGAATGAAATGTTCGACTTTTATCCTTTGTCACATTAGCTGATTTATAGTTACTAAAGACTCTTGAGGCTTGTTTACCATCCATTCCAATGATACTTTGACCTACTTCAGAATCCTCCAAACGCCTCCTTACGATGTCATGAACCCTCTTAGGAAGTGGAACAGTTCTAGTCGCTGATGCTGTCTTACCCTTTCTTATATATAACGCCATTAGCTCACCCTCGATATACACATCTTCTTTAGTTACAGCACAAATTTCAGATATTCGACATCCAGTGAATAAACCTAAATAAACGAGAGCTTTGATGCCTTCATCTTCAGAGTTAGCCCAGCTAATTATTTCGCGAATTTCATCACGACTAAATAGCTGTTTCTTTTCAATAGTCTTGTCTGCTTCATAATGAGTAAGTATGTGAGAGTCGAAAGGGTTCTCGCGTTTATCAATTTCTGCAATTCTCCACGCATGCTCGTAGATACTTTTCAATCTACTCAAATGACCCTTAACTGTACTTACTGCTACCTCCTGAATGAGTTCGTCTATAAAACTAATCACCTGCTTTCTTTCAATACCCATTAGCGGCATATCGTGTACGTTTAGGTGCCTCAAGAAACGACTAGCGGTAGACTTCATTTTGACTATAGTATCTTGGTTTCTCTGTTTGTTTTTACGTAACCAATCATTAAGAGCTTCTCTCATGGAATAGGTATATTTTACAGGTATTGTCCCAGTCTTAACTGCCTTAGCTGCTTCTTGTCGTATCTCTGGATGTTCTTCTGTTCCAACCAAAATAGAGTCTTCAAACTGATAATATGCCTCGAATTTATCACCCCTAGCATCACGCTTTGCTTGCTCCAAGTTATTATAGAAGCTCATAAAGGTACTACGCCCACCATCAATAGCTTGTTCCTTCTGGACAGCTAGCTGCCCTAACAAACTGTCTCTACGTAACCTAGCAGTCTTAATACAGCTCGTTTGAAGTGACTTTACGTAAATCTCTTTACCGTCATATAAGTGTCTAACTTCCTTAGGTATTCTTATTTGAAACATCCAGACATCACGATTCTTACGTTTTTTAAGGTATTTGTTATTACTAGCTTCTGCCATTGTTGAATATACCCAATAGTGGAGACCAATGTAGAGACAAATAATACCACAACCCTTTATTTACAGTACATACAGAGGCTTAAGGCAGATTTGGAAGGCATGATGTAATAGATTTTTCTATTACCGCTTAATCTACTAAAATTTTTGAAAGCCCGAATAGCAATATTTGGGCTTTTTTATTAGCTATTTATGAATATCTAATAACAGTTTTGATATGTATTAATTGTGAACAAAGCGAAAGCTATCTTCCAGTCAAACCTATTACCTGCTTCACAACTCATCACTGCCGTTAGCAACTTTCCTATAAAGGACTGTTATTGGCTTATCAAACAATTCAACGTATCAAATACAAGCAAGAGATCTACAACGAACCCTACTATATACATAGATTAACGTGTGCTTTTGGCACTAACCGTTAACATGAGTAAGCTTATTGAAATAGCTACAAAATAATAAGGAACTCCGGCCTGCCAACTTGCTTGGCTATTAACACCAAAAAAATCGACATATAATGCTGTTTGAATTGGTCCTATGTACCAAAGTGCAGGATAAAGCACTTCAAACATCCGTTTTGTTCCAGTAAACGCGCCACAGAAATAGGCTAGCGATACGGTAAATGAAATGGCGATAATCAATTGGACGAGTAACAACCACTCAGCACTTCCAGTAAAGCGGATAACGCTGCCCATGCTTGCTAAGACTAATAATATCGAAGCGGCACAATAGCAGGCCAAGCTTTGTAAAATAGATGATTGTTTACTGTAAGTAACTAACTCTACAGTATTCGCTTGTTTTTCTAATTGCCCTAGTTGAGAGATCACCAAAACACACCATAACCACGAAATAGGTAAAACAAGGCTAACAAGCAAATCTTGACTGATAAACAATTGAAAAATATTTAACACCAGCAAACCGATAAACCAATACACTGAATGACCTTTGAGTATTAATTTTAACTCTAATCGTAATAAGCGAGTAAAAGAAAAATGCTTGGTTAAAGCAACAAAGAAAATATCAAGTAGGTCAGTCACTCTAGCTTTTAAGGTGAAATTCAACCATGAAGATTGCTTATTTTCAGGTGTTGAATTTTTGCTAAAACGGTCAAAAAATATAAACGCTAATGCTAAACAACTAAGACAAATAAAAAGTAAAGGCAGGGCACCCCATAGGCTGGCTATTGTCGGCTCTATTCCTTGCCAAACGAAAGTGTTTATCTCATCTGCTGCATTAGTGATACTTACCCCTATATTTGTATCACCTTGCTGTAATGGAAAACGTTCGGCAACTTCTGCATCTAAATGATCGAGTAATGCTCCAATCCCAGACACGCTTTCAATGGTTTGAACAATGGAGCCAATCCATAAGAAAAAATAAACGACGTTGCCTAACCCGCCTTTAAGCCATTCAATTGACTCAAACATTATCGCGATAGCGGCAATTGTTAATAGTATTGGCAAGACAAAAACTACCTGAGGCCATATCAACGCCCAAAGATTTATTTGATAACTTTCACCATAATAAATCTGAATCAAAATACTACTCAGTAACATAACCAGCACAATAGAAACCAAAATAAGTACACTCGTGCACCATTTGGCTAATAAAAAAGTCAGTTTACTAATAGGAGTGGCTGCGATGAGCTCTCCCGTCATTGATTGTCGGTCTAATTCAAGCGCATTTTTGACCAGATAAAAACAGATAATCGGTAAAAATAAAACGTTCAACATCGCTAGGCATACACCAAGCCAAGCGCTATTGTAGATGCCACGATAACCATTAATCACTAGCGTTTGATAATGGGCATCAGGGGAAGGGAAAAAAAGTAATGTTAATACCGACATCGCCAGCAGTGTTACTACAAAGCTTTGCTGGCGGGTTCGTTGTTTAAAATCAGCAGTGATGCATTGCCATACTTGAGTCATTAACTTGCCCTCGCATAGGCAGTTTGAACTTGTCGGTTGCTGGTAAAATAAAGGTAAGCATCTTCTAGAGTCGGTGGTCTTGAAATGGCTCTTGCATCAGGGCAGAAGTCAGCAACAATATTTAGTTCAACCTTAGATTCTTTTCGCACGCTATGGCTTACAATGAATTCATGCGGGATATGTTTAAGTTCACTGAAATTGACCGTTAGTTGCCAGCATTTATTGGCGACTTTATCTTGAAGTTTACTTGGTGATTCTGATTGAATTAAATGGCCTGAGTGCATAATCACAATGCGATCGGCAATTGATTCAACATCTGCCACTATATGCGTAGAGAATAGAATACAACGTTCACCTGCCAACTCGGTTAATAACTGACGAAAATTAGCACGTTCGTGTGGATCTAGGCCAACGGTTGGTTCATCAATAATCAGTAACTTGGGATCATTAAGTAGAGCCTGCGCAATACCAATACGCTGTTTCATACCGCCAGAATATCCCTTTAGTGACATATGCGCAGCATGCGTTAGGTTGAGTTTATGAAGTAAATCTTCAATTATGTGATCTGCGGTTGATTTATCTAATCCTTTTAAGCTAGCAATGTACTGCAAAAACTCGATACCAGATAACTGATCATAGACGCCAAAATACTGTGGCAAGTAGCCCAATTCGTTCCTCAATACTTGAGGTGACTTAATAATGTCTTGCCCTTGCCAGAAGATGTTTCCTTGGGTTGGTTTGGTAATCGTTGCAAGAATTCGCATCAGGCTAGATTTTCCTGCACCATTTGGACCTAACAAGCCCAAAATTCCCGGCTCAACTTGCAGCGACAGTGATTTGATTGCAAACTTAGTTTTTTTGCCACTCTGATATTGATGGTTAAGTGATTGAATATCCAATAACATTGTACTTCCCTTATAAATCAAGATTCAATTACTAAGCAAAAATAACGCCACCAATAACTCCTTTAAATTCAATGAATTAAAAACACCACAACTTAAGTAATAAAAATAAATGGTGAATTTAACTAACTATTGGTGAAATAAGAACAAGTTATGAACAAAATAAAATTCATTTCTCATAGCAATCAATTAAGTCCGAAGTTAACTAAACCGCCCAAACTGATTATCTTAAGAAAAAGAGTAAAGGCGATGTAGTAAGCCATGTTGTTGCCGTTTTAAATGTCCATTTTTTAGGAATAATGAATACGGTGAAACAAACTAAAGCGCACTGAATGGTCATCACAAGACAACTTTTTGACCGGCAGCAATATGAGATTAGCGGACTATTTATTTAGAAGAATATACTTCTTAGCTAGAACTGCTTAGGAACCGAATAAAACGTTATTCACATTAAATAAACTAGTAAAATTGTTACAATTCAGACGGTTAACCATGGTTTCGAGGTGGTAGGGTATAAAGTGGGGTATCACTTATTTTCCCATGTAACGAATTTAATAAAAACATGTGGATAAACTCTATATGGGCGGTATGATGTGATAAACATCATCGTTTAAACACCTTGCTTATATAAAACCCAGCCTCGGCTGGGTTTTTGCTTTTTAGTACTTTTTTATTGTTATTGTTCAATTTACCCCCAAATAGTAATAACGTATAAATTAAAAAACCACACCATGGACATACTTAACAGTAATGGAATTACTTTCATCGCAGTGCTTGTAACCCTAATATCTGCATTGCTGCTTTTAATAGTTTGCCTTTTGTTAAAAATGATTACTTGGGGTAAAAGTATGTCGACAGGGGCATATTTATTTTTAGCTTTTTTTCCGCTTATTTCCCTGATGCCTATTCCGCCACCTACCTACGAAAATGTTCAAAAGGCGAAGCAAGAGCAAAGAAAGCGTAAGGAAGACTCAGGCGACCCGCCGGATGAAGAAATGGAATAAATGATTACGTTTATTAGCTAACAATAGACAAGTGCTTGCGAAACGCTGTACATTTATTATTAATAATTTATGAAGTTAATTACTAAATGCAGCAACGTAAAAAATTTAAGAACCCTTACATAGGGCTAAGAAAAGAGGATTTTGTTGAGTTAGTTGGTAGTGAAAAAGAATTACTTACGGCCGAAATTGAACTGGCCGACAGTAAAGGTGAGTCACTCGCTTACTTTAGAATCGATGGCGATTTTTTTTATGATGATATTTATTATTCGGCTGATATATTAGTTCCGAAAACACACTGGTTAGGCTCTCACGATGTAAATCAAAAAAAACTCTGGATTGCTGTTATTTACAACGTACCTTACGGTGAGTATTTAGATGCAGAGTTTGATTTTAACAAAGTTGATGACCCTAACTTTGGGGTAGTAAAACCTGTATTGGTTAGTGAGCTCAATCAAAGCGAGCTCGCCTATGAAAAAGTAAAGCGCCTAGAGATGTTTGCTAATATCGAAAAAGCAGCGACTGAAGATAAACTCCTTCAAACAGAAAAAGATCTCATTCTGACCAAGCTTTTAAGCAAAGTGACTAAACACTAATCTAATGAAAGTCAGTTTAACAGCTGTCTCACTATGCTAAATAAATCGGAGGGTAGCATACCTCGCTGCCCGTCTCGCTCACTGGCGATATCACCGGCTTTAGCGTGCAGTGTTACGCCATATCGCGCTGCTTCATCAATATTTAAACATTGAGCCAGTAAGGCGCCAATAATACCAGTGAGTACATCGCCACTACCACCAACGGCCAGTGCTGCGTTACCGTCTTCACACACCCACGTATTCTCAGCATTATCAATTAATGTTCCGGCTCCTTTTAATACGCAAGTAGCGTTATAGCGCTTAGCACACAGTCGAGCATTCTCAAACCTATTTGACTCAACATCCACAATAGTTTTACTTAATAGCCTGGATGCTTCTCCTGGGTGCGGTGTAAGTACACATTGCTTTAATGTGTACGATGAGGCTTGCTTGGCTAATAAATTTAGCGCATCGGCATCAATAACCAGTGGCATGTTATTAGTTTGGCAGTAATATATAACCTCCTCAAAGGTTTGTTGTGCCCATTCGTCCTGCCCAAGCCCTGGCCCTATTACTACGCAGCTAGCCCACTCAAGCGCTTCTTTTAGATTAGTACTGGTTACCATTAATTCTGGCCTACCAATACTTACAGGCACTACAGAACTTGAATGTGTATACACTTTTACCATACCCGCACCTGCTCTAAGTGCGGCCTCGCTGGATAATCTAATTGCGCCAGCCGTCCCCTCATTACCACCTACACAGAGGAGTTTACCATGAGTTCCTTTATGGCTATTTAGGTTACGCGCACCAAGCTTTTTAAAGCTATTTATATTTATAAGTGTGCCGCTTGAAGTAGCGAGCTCAAAAAATGCAGGCCTAATATTTAGATCGTCAAATATTAACTCCCCGCAATGTTGTTTACCTATAGCCGTTGTCAGCCCCTGCTTAATACCAACAAAAGTTATTGTTTTACTTGCTTGGATTGCGGTACCTAAGGGGTGGCCAGTATCAGCGTTGATGCCTGAAGGCACATCTATACTCAATACAGGTTTATTACTGGCGTTAATTTCATGAATAATTTTAGCAAAATTATCGCGTACTGAGCTTGTGATCCCAGTACCTAGCATTGCATCTATAATTAAATCACTACGGTTTAATAACTCACTCGTATAAGCATTAACTTCACCGCCTTCATCACACCAAAATTTAAATGCTTTTGCTGCGTCTCCTGTTAATGCTTTTTTAGGATTAACGGCACACAAAGTTACCTGCTTACCCATCTGTTTAATTAGGCTCGCGCTAATATAACCGTCCCCAGCGTTATTACCATGTCCTACAACAACTAACGTATGCTCTGCATTAAAGTCTTGCCAAGCGTTGAATGCAGCGTGCCCAGCGCGCTGCATGAGGGTAAATAACTCACAATGGCTATTTTTAGCAGCCAGTGCCTCGTTATCCCTAACTTCTTTTGCAGTAAATATTAGTTTATTTAGCATGAAGACCCCTCTAATAAGTGACACCCTACCTTATCAAATACACATATCAAGCGGCTAGTTTTGTGAGCTTTTAATCGAGGTAAGTTCGTTTATTCAAACGTACTAAAGATCACATATTTATCCGGGTCAGATAACTGAAAACTAATCACTTTTATTCAGGTATTAAAAACTTAAACGCTAAATATTACTCATTGAACGTTGCTACAAAGCACCTACGCCTGAGGTAAATGCGCCACCTTCACGTGAGGCAAATTGCAGGCATTAAAAAACCCGAGACTAAGCTCGGGTTTTTTTAGTATTAATTAACTTAAACGTTAACTATTACTCGTTGAGCGTTGCTACAAAGCACCTACGCCTGAGGTAAGAGCGCCACCTTCACGTGAGGCAAATTGCAGGCATTAAAAAACCCGAGACTGAGCTCGGGTTTTTTAGTATTAATTAACTTAAACGTTAACTATCACTCATTGAACGTTGCTACAAAGCACCTACGCCTGAGGTAA
>NZ_JAWJBQ010000016.1:0-122033 GCF_046535955.1 Pseudoalteromonas sp. SIMBA_162
TAATAATAGAAAACCGAATTGCAATAAGCACCGAGACCTTGGTTCTGTTAACCCCTTTTTGGTGGTTATTTGCGCCTAGATAATACCGCATATCAATATCAAAATAGCGAGGGTAGTGAGTATGAAGAGTGTTGTTCGTTTCCAAATTTATTGATGGTTGTTGTGTCATTTTCTAAAATCTTTCTGGCTAGTTAATTAGTAAAATTAACTAGTACCGCAACACAAAAATTATCATCATTTTAAAATTAAATTGCCGTTTTTCATTCCGAGAAGCTTTAACAGCATGCACGTAATGATTGCTGCGATAATAATCGCAACAAAAGCCGCTGTCAGCGGATGGCCTCGTCGCTGTGCTACTCAACCATAGGGTCTAAAACGCCCGCCAGCTCTGGTGTTGCTCCGCAACGAGCTAACTCGACGCGCTATCGCGCTAGCGTTTTAGACCCTGCGCGAATGCACCGAGCTACGCTCTGTACTAACCGCCATACTGCCGCGCCTGACAATGCAATGGGTGCCCCATAATTTGCATTTTTCATCTGCTGTAATTTTCTGCGAAAATAGATGGTTCGATATCAATTTGTGCCAAAATGATATCGAATTTCGCTGATGCGAAACACTATCGCGGTTAGTACAGACCAGCTGTACATTCGCGCTGTCTCCATGTGTCTACGGCTTCGCCTACAACACATTACGCGCTTGTTGGCCTCATTCTGAGACGCTTTTTTTTTGCAGTTTTTCGTGCCGAAAAATGCGTTTTATAAGAGCGTCTTTTAGACAAAAGCGCCTTCAAAATAAACTTATTAATGAACTTTTTAGATAAAGAGGAAAGGGTTTTTACTAAAAAAATTAAGTGAAAATAGAAGAAAAGTGAATGCCTTATTCAAACTTTTTGCGCTGAGCTGCGCAGTCAAACAAGTTTGTTTTTTATCACGAAATCATTAAATTTGAAAGCAGAAATTAATGATTAATAAGGTTAAAAAATGAAAAATAATGACGCTAATGATATTGCTATTAATCCCTCAACAGGATTACCTATCACAAATGCGAGTTCCAACATCTTAGATGTTGGCGGCAATGTGGTGGGTCAGCCTGATAGAGTAATGACTGTTTATGAGATTGAAGATTCGATAGCGGACTCTATAGAGCACGATTGTTTTGATGCTTTTGACTCGTTTGATGATGGTTTTTAATGCCCAAAGTTTTGAAAGCAATTAGTCAGTATCGAATAGAAATCGTATATTCGACCATTGCATTTAGTGGCTCAGCTATACTGATATTACAGTACCAATCGACTCAAAATTTTGCGTGGTTTATAGCTCTGAGTTTTTTTTGCACTAAAATGATTCTCGGCATTATTAATTATGAGCAATATTGCCAGAGTAATAAGCGTAGCATGAAGGTAGCGATCAAATATTTGCTACTTAAATTTGTATAACCCCTTTTTTATTTGTCCTAAACGCAAAGCGCCTAATTCTAGTGCGCTTTTTTAGTTTTATGATTTAAATAATGCAGCAATCTAGTTCAGGTTATTTTTAAGTGATTCTATTACCAGCGCAGCTGATAGTGATTATAACCTTAAATTGTGAGTAGTTAATTGGCTCATTACCTCAGTATTACAAATAATAAAAAGCGAGTGCTTTTAGAAAAATGTGGTGCTTTTGACTTAGTCAAATCAGGCAATAAAATCGCACTTTTAAAACATGCTACCTGCCCAAAACATTTCAATGCGCTTACTCACTTAATGGAAATTAAATACCCTAGCTAAAAAGTTCAGGGTGATTATAGCTGATACGCTTTTAATCTAATTTCAACCTCAAAATGGATGTATTAACATCAGCTTCACCTAAATAAAGAATATCCTCCTCATAGGAAATAAGCTTCGTAAATCTGGCGCGTGATTTTGTTTTTTCTATTACTTTACCGGTATTGATATCCACAATATGTGTTTGTTCTTTAACATTGTAGCGGTGTGCAATTTTTCCTTTGTGCTCAATTAGTAGTCTTTTCTTTGTTTGCTTACTTATTATTTCACGACTTTCATTAACAATATTCCCTGTAAGAGTATCTACAAATAAACACCCTTGTTCACTTTGAAATGCTCTTTCACCTTGCTCCACTATTTTTGTGAAAGTGTCTGTGTTTTGGTCAAATAAATGAATGCCTTCACCTTCTGCAATCATACATTTACCGTTAGACACGAGCTGAATAGTTTTTATATTGCTAACTTGGGTCAATTTATTTTTAACTAACTTATAGACACCATCAGCACCTGCCAAGAATATTTCGTTTTTAAAAAAAGCTATATGCCTAAGGCTCAGGTTTGAATCGAAGTAAATAGAATTAAAAACAAGCCCATCTTTAAGTTGTTCTATTGCGTAACCACTGTTAGTTAATGCTAAAACTGTAAGCACCTTATCAGTATAGGTGAAGTCTCTAACACCATTTTCTAAGCTATAAGTAAAATTCCCTGATGAACTATATATAACTTCTTTTGCAATGTTACCTAAAGATAAATAGAGCTGTTCTTCAAGGATTAAAGGGTCATCAATTTTAGTAGCTTGCGGTGCCATCAAAAGTGATAAATTTATATCTTGGGATAATATGTCGTCTGATAACGGCAACATAAATAGCTCATTATTATTACCCACAAAGAATAGGTTTTGCTCTGCAACGGCAATGGAATAAGGTTTAGATCTAAACTTATAAAATGTTTGTCTATTATTACCCTCAAAGTAAGTTAATGACATCTCATCTAAATGATTCTCTCTTAATGAAAATACGCCATCATTGTGAGCTTTTATGTATGCGTCAATAAAGTTTTTATTATTTTCTGACTCAAAGTTGATGCTAAAAACTTCTTCTAATCGTTTAGTTTTCAGGTCATATACAAAAGGTTTAATTGATGAACTCGGATCAACGTTAAAAGTAATGTAAAACCTATTTTCATCAATCCAATCAAAAGAGGGGAATGCATTTTGCCTGTTACAGGGGATCTCATCTATTTGGTCTTCGACAGGCCTCTGAAAAACTTTAATTTTACATTTTGAATCTTCAACTACATGCATTATTGTGCGGCCACTTGTATGAATTTCTAAGCCGCGATAAGCACCAGAATAATTCTCCGACATTAACACTGTGTTTTGACGATTTAAAACTTTGTATAACTTTGATGTGTTTTTGTCTCGCGCAGTAACAAATAGCGAATTGTTATAAGTTGCGTAGTCCAAAATATAATCTTTAGATTCAAAAACGGTTTGGGTAGAAACCTTCGGTAGCGCTTCAATCTTCCCTTTGTAGCTATAAGATAAAATTGCCACAATACATATCAAAATAATAAATAGCGAAGTGAACAAGTACTTATAATTCTTTACTTTTTTGTGATTAACCGTTGCGGGTTCAAACGATTCAAATTTGAGTTTGTAGCCTCTGCCTCTTATGTTTTTAAATGACTCACTATCACCAAATTTTAACCGTAGATCACTTATCAGCTTACGAAGTGAGTTTTTAGTTACAATGCGCTCCCCCCAAATTTCTGATTCAAGAGTTTGTGTATCAACAAAACCATCATCGGACGAAAAAAACAGTTTAAGTGCAATTATTTCTTGCGAGGTCAGTTCAAGCTTTTTGTTGTTTTTTGATGCTGAATTAATATCTGGTGAGATTAAAAAGTCATTGATTTTATAGTTCACAGGGAGAGCTTTATTATTTTTTCGGGGAGTTTAACCATTTGTTTTGATTATTTCAACAATCACCATGATATTTATAACTATTTAATAATTATGATATTTCACACTAAATCACACTGTTTTATATTTATTCACTACCTTTTTTTATAAAGATCATAGATATTTCTTGTCCGAAAAAATGAGCTTTAAAACCCTCTATATTTGGGGTTACAGACTCGTATTTAATTAAAACATTGAAGAAAAAGGAATTATAAATAATGAGCTTGAAAAAACTTGCTATAACCGCTGTTATTTTGTCTTTTGTTTCGGGTTGTAAGTCTACTCCCGATATTAGGAATATCCCGTTAAGTCAAACGGCTAAAAATAAAACATTTGAATATAAAAAACTTTCAGGCGTTGCAAGTGATGTTGTTACTTTAGGGGCGGTTAAAAATGCTTTAAAAGAGCATGTTTCAGCACAAACTGGATATACGCAATGCAATAGCGAATGCGGTAAATGGCAAACGGCAGACATAAAATTAATATGGGGTAAAGACGTTTTTCTAACTGATTCTGAAGTAAAGATTACCTACTTTCGCGGGGATAAATTTCGCACAGGTAGTACTTACCTTTCAAAAGTTCACACTGCATTTCCTTACCAAATTGAAGAAACAACAGAATCTTTTAAAGTTAACCTTTTACCTGCAGTGACTGCAACTGCAGAAGATGCTTCTGACGCATTGTTTATTCCAATATCTTCCCCAATAAGCGACAAAACACTTCAAGAGTTACTCGATAATGTGATGGATAAACCGGGTAAAGATATTGATAAATATGTTTATTCAAGTGGCTCATTTGATGTTGATTTTGACCCTGCATCTGTTCAAACAAGTTTTGAGAGAAAATTAAAGCAGCGAGCTGATGAAAACAAATCAAATAAGCGAGTCTACAAGAATCGTTTTACATTTAATTCAGGTGGTACAGTTGCGTATGTCGACTTAGATATTTTTTTATACCGCGGTAAGTCAAAAGTTGAATATCGTTTAAGTCATCCTGTTTCTGCAAGCCCTGACGGTACATCACAATATGATGAAAAGCTGATGGGCGTTTTACTCGAGCATCTTATAAGTGTTGCTAATAGCTGAGTTATTTTAAGCCGTTTAAAAAGCGTGCTTAGACAAGTGCGCTTAAAAATAAAAATCAATACTTTAAGTTTCTATCTCAATTTCCTACTTGCCTTAAAAAATATTGGAATAAACAAAATGAAAAAATTAATTGCTCTATCTCTTTGTAGTTTACTTGCGGCGTGTGGTGGCGGTGGGTCAGAGTCTACACCAAAAGTTAACGATTCAGTTGGTGACACATCAACGGGCACTGTTACTAATACGGATTTTGTTATCGGTACCGTGGCTCCATTAAGTGATGCTCGTGTGTGTGCTGATGTAAATCAAAACTCTGTGTGTGAAGAGTCTGAATTTTTGGGCCTAACATCAACATCTGGCGCTTTTACAGTAGCGGGTGACTACGCAGATACAGCAATTATTATTGACGCAGTGCCAGAGCAAACACTTGATATTAATACTGGTACCCTTGTTGATGGCGCTTACACAATGTACGCAGAAGCAGGTACTGTTAACGTGAGTGCTGTAACAACAATGTCAGTTGATTCTGGCTATTCAATGCAGTCAATTGCTGATATGTGGCTTGTTGACTTAAACATGGTGACAGGAGACTACACAACGCTTTTGGAGTCAGGGAGTCCTCAAGCTATCTTGGTAGGGCTTGCGTCTGATTATGCCGTTAAGCTGTTGCAAGAGGGGGGTTCTCTTTCTGGTGTGCCGCAGAGTGTGTCTTTAGTGGCTGATTATGTATATTCAACTCTGGAGTCGGGTGTTAGTCCAGCAGATATTTCATTCGAGTTGGATAGCGATGGGCAGATGTATGTTTCTGTGCCAAGCGTTGATGGAGGTACGGGTGATAGTCCATTTATTCAAGAACTATCTGAGCCTCTTTTAGTGGGTGACTGGAGTGCCTATTACTTTGACCGTGTTACCGAAGATGATGGGTTTGGTCGTGTAACGATCACTGAGGGTATTGGTGATGCTTATTGTTCAGTTAAAGAATATATTACAGCAAATAAGCCTATCCCATTGGATGCAGAGAAAGAATGTGTAGATTTTTTGTATACTCACAATACTGCTATAGCTGGTGATGCTCAATATCGTTTCGCATATGGTCACAAATCAGATAAGGGAACAGCGCTGCTTTTCAAAGCTTACAAAAGAGTAGAAAACGATAATTTCCTTCCAAATGGTTATATGTGGATTGATAATTATGATGTTAAAGAAGATGAGGGTATGGGGTTACGTGGTCGAGATTGGTGGCACTCTATTTACTCAGGTTTTGCTAAAAACAGCGAAGGTGATTATGATCATGTTGTTTATAAGGTTGACTACGAAGCGAGCCTAGTTGCTGAATATGCAAATGGTGAAGTAGACGAAGGTCGATTAAATTATATTGAAAATACGAGAATGACGCCTACTATTACAGTTAAAAATCAGTCTTTACAATATTATACTGCAACTGCTAGCAATCACATCGCTGCTTTCCGTGTTGATGATTATGTAGCTTTGGCGATGTTTGAGCGTAACCAAGAGTTGTCATTCGGTTTACTTTCACCAAATGGTGAGATCATTTCTTCAACGCTAAACGCAGAAGTTTTTGATAACTTGTTAATCAATATGATTGAATTAGAAAAATAGATTTTGTTTGTATGAGAGCAAAGGGGCTTCTATTAGAAGCCCCTTTTTGACTGAAGTAAGTTTTAATTAATAAAAGTACTCTTGTTATAATTTGCCTTTGTTAGTGAAAGCCATTAAGTGTAAATAGCTAGTCTTATATGAGCCAAAGTTTATTAATTAAGAAACCTTCACCGATTTTTGAAAATTAAGTTTTATAAAGTTTTAATCTTTGCGGTATCATCAGCTTATTCATGTTAAATTCATCTTAGGAAGTAGTTTTTCATGGATTAAAGTGCCTAACTGTCACTCTGTTCATAAGTATAAAAATATAAGAGCTTTAGTTTTAATAGTATAAAAAGCTTCAATTTAGTAATTTGTATAAGGATATTAAGAGAAGTATGGAAAGCAATAACGAGCATTCGAACACCACCAACACCAATGAAACAGTAGAAGCAGAAACTCAAGATAACCCTCTTTCCCAGAATCAATTAATACAGCAATGGCGAGTAAACCTTGCATCCCTAAAAAAAGACACAGGGTTCGAAGTACCTAAAGAGCTCGATAAAAGTGATGAAAAGGTTACCACCGCGCTAGATTCAATAGCGTATTTAGATAAAAAAAATACATTACTAGATGAAAATGAAGATTTTCAGTTATCAGACAATGGCTTTGCAACATATAAAGCCAAACATATGATTGCCTTTGAATACTTATCGCAGCAAAAAAAACTCGCGCCCGATGGGGACTCATCAAAATTTTACTTTTTTTCAAGAGCTAAACAAGTTGAGCAGTTATTAAAACCAAGCAGTTGGGTTCACTCTTTATTTCACTTCTTAATCACGCTAATCGTTATTTTAGTGCTTGGGGTTATTAGCCTCTTAGTATTGGATAAAACTCAGGATAATTTGTTCGTTAAGTTACTAGTAGGCTGGTTTTGGATTGTAAATATTAAAACAGCGGGCAATTTAATTGGGAAATATAAAAAATTAGCTATTACCCCTTTTCGATTTAGTGTCAGCTTGATAGGCATCCATTCACTAAACGTACTAATAAAAGTAAGTCTACTAGGCATTATTCCTTTTCTTATTGTGAGTAAATATAACGCTTATTGGATTGATGACATGATAATAATTACCTTATTTATTATGTGCCTAATCAACTTTAAACCTGACGAAAAACCATTAAAGCAAGTAGTTGAAAAAGACTTAACAAAAGCAGGTACAGCTAATGTTTAAAGGGTTCATATTAGTTGTATTCATTCTTTTCAGCTCAAGCAGTTTAGCAAACGTTGATATAGAGCTTGCATGTAAAGAAAAAAAAGAGCAACAGCGCTCCCTATTAGAAAGGCTTTCAACCTCTGTGACTGAAGCACACTTAGCGGGTCAATGCACTGGGTATGATTCGTACTACGAGGTTAATCTTAAAGAATCTTGCTCAGAGTTTTTAGAGCAAAAAGAATCGCTGCTCAGTTCTTTAAGTACATCCCTCAAAGAGGCTAATTTGGCTGGCATGTGTATTGGCGCAATTTATAGAGTAGCAAAGCGGTGTAAAGTAGATACTTACAACATTAATTACGCATACATTGCTAGAGGGGCTTTAACTGTTCATAAAGTAGAGCAACGGCTTGGTTGCTATGGTAATCAGTATGGCTGGTAAAAATAAAAGTATTGCAGCGGTTGCCTGTCAAGCCTTGGGAATTGACCGCAACTTGTTACCAGAGCGCTTGAGAAGTCGTTTAAATTATTACGTTAAAGATAAAAATCTCAAAGCTAAACTACTTGATGAGGAAGATATAAAATCTGAGTCAGTCGATTATGTGCCAAAGCCTATTAAAGCAGGTAATCATATATTTATTCGCAATCTTGTTATTCTAGATACGTTGTTTGAAGATAAAAAATTAGTTGTAAATTGGCTCGGTGGCGAAAAAATCAACACTGAAAGTTTTGATCAATTTGCCAGGGAGTGGAGGGCTAAAAAATTACTCTTTCAAGCACTTGATAAGCGTATTGTTGACTTAAGGCTTTTCCTATTAGGTGAAAATATAGATTGGTCAAAAGATGAAATCCCATATCCATTCAATGAAGGTCAATATAGTTCATTGGAGATGATTGCTAATTCTATTGAGTTTGATATTCAACCGAGCCCATTTGATTTAGCTCTTAAGGCTGTGCTCGAAGGCGAGTTTGGTGTTCTAGGTAAGCTAATTACTAAAAAACCAGATGCATTTATTAGCGAACAGGGTCAATGGCTAGTAACTCTATACAACACTAAAAAAGCAGAATATGAAGAATATAGTTTATTGCTAAATAAATATTAGAATATTTACTGCCTTCCCTTTTTTGTGAATTTCACAGTTTGATACTTGCTCCTGAAGTCACCGCCGACTGCGGTGATATTAGGAGATTATAATGCACCATTTAATTCTTTTTTCATTATTCAATGAAACCAATGAACTTTCATTAGCTGATTCAGCTATCAAAACAACGTTATTGAACCTTGTGTTAGGAGGTTCAAATGAATAACTCTATTGATGAATTAGTCATTAATTATCACGTTACAGAAGTATGTAATTACTCATGCAAATTTTGCTATGCAAAGTGGGACCGTCCTAACGAAATCCATGCTAATGGCCAAGACGCTGAGTTAATGCTTGAAAAGTTAGCCAGTTACTTTTTTGACGATAATACCAATCAAGTAAAATCGGTTTTTCCTTATAAAAGTGTGCGTATCAATTTTGCAGGGGGCGAGCCTTTAATACTTAAAAAACGTTTTGCACAGTTAATTATAAAAACAAAGTCACTTGGCTTTAATTTATCGCTAATTACTAATGGCCATTATCTAACTGACTCGTTTATAAACAACTATGGTGCCATGTTTTCAATGATTGGGATCAGTTTTGATAGCCAATATTTAACTGCACGTAAAGATATTGGTCGAATAGATCGCAAAGGTAAGTCTTTTGGAAGTCACGATTTAATTAAAGTTGTTACACAGCTTCGTAACGTTAACCCATCCATCACAATAAAAGTAAACACCGTTGTTAATAACCTAAATTTCCAAGAATCATTTGAGGAGCTAATAGCAGAAATAAAACCCGAAAAATGGAAGGTGTTTCAGGTGCTTCCTGTCTTAAATAACAACTTATTAGTTTCTGATGAGCAGTTTTCTGGGTTTGTAAAACGCCACGCTTCATTAAAAGAAGTCATGGTGGCAGAAGACAACGAAGCAATGACAAATTCTTATTTAATGATTAACCCTCAAGGGCGCTTTTATCAAAATAGCGCAAATCAAAATGGATACGTTTATGGTGATTTAATTTTAGATGTAGGTGTGGAGCAAGCATTAGAGGTCTGTGAAATAAACTGGGAGACGTTTACTAGCCGATATAAAAAGGATAATACAGTTAGCCTCATTAGTAATAGCGAGTATCAGCTTAAAAATAACGCCGCGTGTAAACAGGGAGCATTAGCATGAGCACTATAAATAATGATGAACAATTCGCAGCATTATTTAAAGAGTCCATTGAGTCAGATTACAAAAATGCACTATTACTGATGAATGTAAGCCCTGATGTTAGTTTGTTTAAATTTCGCAAAATACTAGAGACCTTATGCTTACTATATGCGCAACACCATAGCTATGAATTTACTAATAAAAACTTATGGGAGCAAATAAATGAACTTGCATATATCAGCGCAATTCATGGGGCTGATAGAGAGCTATTTCATGCTGTTAGAGAGTTAACAAACGATGGAGTACATAATAAGGAGTTAAGTAACGAGAGCTTGCAGGGTAAGGCGTTAGCCTCAAGAAAAAAAATCTTAAACTTATTGGAAAGTGCTTACTTGAACTTAGAACTTGGCGAGCGCATACCTAAATACGAGTTAATAAATGTGGGAGGCCAAGAGCACAAAGACATGTGGTTTAACTGCTTAATCTCTTGTGATTATAAAGAGTATCTAAACTTAGGTGATTTTTACGAAAAAATGGGTGAAGTTTTTGAAAGTGAAGATTTAGATGAAAAATCTTTCACTGCGCGCGCACAGACTATGTATTCTTTTGCAGCTGAGTCTTATAAAAGTGCTTTTCAACTTTGCTCAAAAAAAACAATAACTGATGTTATTAGCGCTGATGATAAACAAATTAGTATTGCTCAGCAAAGCCATCAAATTCTGTTTAAATATGCTCTTTTATGTTTCAACAATAAAGTAGATGACCTACATATTACTGAGGTAACAATATTATTAAACGCATTAGCAAAAAGAGGCTTTTACGCTGCTTACGCTTATTTAGGTTGGTGTTATTACTTAGGTGAAGACTATAAAAAAGCACATAAATACCTTAACCACAAAAAGGCTGAGCATACTGTTTTTCTATATCAGAGGTTAGGTGTTTTATACTCTTCAGGCAAAGCTAGCTCAATTAATGGTGATAAAGCGATTGAGAGTTTTAAAAAAGCAGTGCGGCTAGGCTGTAATAAATCAATGTTTGAATTAGGTAAAATCTATTACAAAGGTGATTTAGTTAAAAAAGATGACGAACTAGCTCAAAATTACTTATGCCAAGCAATTGCTACTGGTAACTTAGATGCAGCTTTGTACCTTGATGAAAAGTACTTAAAAATAAGAGAGCTATTTTCTGGATTGCTAGACGAAATTAAAGGTGCCAAAGTAAAAAGAGGGCCACAAAAATGTTGTACTAAAACCACTAAATTAGGAAGAAATGAACCTTGTTTATGTGGCTCTAATTTAAAGTATAAAAATTGCTGCGGAAAATAAATGCAAATATCCATAATGTTAAGTGTTTATATTTAACCAATGAATGATCGCAGTACGTCTTAAAAAGTAAACCTTAAAGTAAAAGCGAGAGACAATGTCTCTCGCTTTATGTACAAATACGCTTGCATCATCGCTGTTTTAATACGTTTCGTGAGCGGGTATTATCAAACCCATTTTGTGACACGTAAAGTTAGTAAAAGATACAAATTCAGATTATTCATAAACTAAAATCACTTAGCCCTTTAAATAAATTACATACGGTTTTTTTTTGCTAAAAGCATAAGTTTACCCTCATCCTTACATTTACAAAGCATCCCTACTTTTAATACCAATTTATTACTAATTAACATTCAAAAAAGCACGACCTTTGCGGTATGATAAGCCAATAATTTATATTGATATTCTTGCAAAGAGAGACCACATGGACGCTGCATCAAAAAAGCCTGCAACTAAAAAAGCTACAAAAAAAACACAAGTCGGGTTTGAAGAGTCCCTTTGGGATGCCGCCAATAAACTGCGCGGCAGTGTTGAGTCAGCCGAATATAAACACATTGTTTTAAGCTTAATTTTTCTTAAATTTATTAGCGACAAGTTTGAAGGGCGTAAAAAAGCCATTGCCAGCGAATACGGTGATGAATACATCGACATGGTCGACTTTTACGCGATGGACAACGTGTTTTACCTACCTGAAGACGCACGCTGGTCGTATATTCAAACCAACGCTAAGCAAGGCGATATAGCTGTTAAAATAGATACCGCACTACACGCGGTTGAAAAAAACAATAAATCACTCGCGGGCGCATTGCCCGATAACTACTTTTCACGTTTAGGGCTTGATGCCAGTAAGCTCTCAGCACTAATCGATACCATTAATAATATCGACACCATTGCCAACCAAAACGAAAAAACAGAAGAAGACCTCGTTGGCCGTGTTTACGAATACTTTTTAGGTAAATTTGCCGCCTCTGAAGGTAAAGGCGGGGGCGAGTTCTATACGCCTAAGTCAATTGTTACCCTAATAGCCGATATGATCGAACCATTTGAAGGTAAAATTTACGACCCTTGTTGTGGCTCGGGCGGTATGTTTGTGCAATCGCTTAAGTTTATTAATAGCCATAATGGCAACCAAAAAAACATATCTATTTACGGGCAAGAGTACACCAACACCACTTATAAACTGGCAAAAATGAACCTAGCTGTGCGTGGTATTTCGGGCAACTTAGGCGATGTAGCAGGCGACACCTTTTTTAAAGACCAACACCCCGACCTAAAAGCCGATTACATAATGGCAAACCCACCATTTAACCAAAAACAGTGGCGCGCCGATAACGAATTAGTCGACGATGCTCGTTGGGCCGGTTACCCAACACCGCCTACCGGTAATGCCAACTATGCGTGGATCATGCATATGATCTCAAAGCTCAGCGAGCATGGCACCGCAGGCTTTGTACTGGCTAATGGCTCAATGAGTTCTAACACCAGTGGCGAGGGCGATATTCGCCAAAAAATAATCGAAAACGATTTAGTCGATTGTATGATAGCCCTACCAGGGCAGTTGTTTTACACCACACAAATTCCGGTGTGTTTATGGTTTATAAGCAAAGATAAACGCGGTAATAACGAAAAAGGCATTCTAAAACGCCGTGACCGCCAAGGCGAAACGCTATTTATAGACGCTCGCGAAATGGGCTCTATGGTAAACCGTACTTTAAAAGAGCTCACCAACGACGACATAGCAAAAATTACACAAACCTATCACCTTTGGCGCGGCGAAGAGCTTGCTACTGCTGAAAGTGCCGAGCTAGAAAGCGCAGGTAAAGAGCAAAGCGCAAATAAAGGGCAAGAGCAGGAATATGCAGATATCGCCGGTTACTGTAAATCAGCCACCCTTAGCGATATAAAAGCGAACGACTACGTACTCACCCCAGGGCGCTATGTTGGCGCGGCCGATATTGTAGATGACGGTATTCCGTTCGAAACTAAAATGAGCGAGCTTAGCCAAACCCTTTATAGCCAAATGAGTCAAAGCGAGGAGCTTGATCAAGCCATTCGTAAACACTTGGAGGCTTTGGGTTATGGGGAGTAAGTGGAAGTCAGGGAAATTAGGAGATTATGTCTCTTCTTGTTTAGGTAAAATGCTCGATAAAAAGAAAAACAAGGGTGACTATCAGCCATATCTTGGTAATAGTAATGTTAGATGGGGATATTTTGAATTAGATAATTTGTCAGAAATGAAGTTCGAGCCTCATGAATTGAATCGTTATGGTTTGAAAAAAGGAGACCTTATAGTTTGTGAGGGTGGTGAACCTGGGCGATGTGCTATTTGGGAAGAGGACGTTCCAACAATGATGATTCAAAAGGCGCTTCATCGAATTCGACCGTTTAATGAATTAGATTCTAAATATCTGTTTTATTGGTTCCTTAATGCAGGAAGAGCTGGAAGATTAGATCCTTTTTTCACTGGGACTACAATAAAACATTTAACAGGCAAAGCTCTCTCTCAATTACCAATTGATATACCTCCAATGGAGCATCAAAGGTATAGTGTTAATATACTAAGTAGTTTAGATGATAAAATACAGCTAAACAAAAAAACCAACCAAACCTTAGAACAAATGGCGCAGGCGTTATTTAAAAGCTGGTTTGTTGATTTTGATCCGGTGTTCGACAATCTACTTGCCAGCGTTGATTTTAAGTTAGAAAACCTTGAAACTAGTCTGCCTGACGAGTTAAAACAAAAAGCACAGCGCCGCTTAGCGGCACTGGACAGCTTAGAAAATGCGGCCGAAATAAAAACCTCACTCATTGCGCTCGCTCACGAATTACAAGCACAGTTACCAACAAAAGAAGCAACACAAGCAACTGTTTCAGCCGCTGAAACACCCGTTAAAGCAAACTTTAACGCCAACCCTAACATATTGGCCCAACACGCCAACACCCACGCCCACTTCCCTAATGAGTTCGAACACAACGAACAACTAGGCTGGATACCAAAGGGGTGGGATATAAAAGCTGTCTCAGAGACCATACAAATAAATCCAAGAACATCTTTGTCAAAAGGTGCTATTGCAAAGTTTGCAGATATGAAGTCAATTCCAACATCTGGGTATATGGTTGACGAAATAATTGAAAAAGCTTTTTCCGGTGGTGTTAAATTTAAGCAAAATGATATATTGCTAGCACGAATAACGCCTTGTTTACAAAACGGTAAAACAGCCTGGGTTGATTTTCTTAAGGAAGACGAAGTTGGTTTCGGATCAACAGAGTTTATAGTACTTCGTGAAAATAATAATATTAGCTTTCCATTCATAGCTTGCTTGGCAAAGGATGATAGTTTTCGTGCTCATTGTATGCAAAGTATGGTTGGCTCTTCTGGTCGACAAAGAGTTCAAAATGCCTGTTTTGATAGTTACTATTTAGCTCTTCCAAAAGGTGATGTATTAAAAGATATGTTCACCGAGTTAACAAAACCAAACTTTAAAAAAATGACAAATAATAAGTTAGAAAGTGAATCTTTAACCAAACTCCGTGACACTCTGTTACCCAAACTCATCTCTGGCGAATTACAAATACCCGATGTAGCCAATGATGAAGAAGTAGTCGATTAATAACCTTAGCTGAGCGTTTAAGGCCAAAATAACAAGAATAAGGATGTTTGATGAAATTTACTGAAGCCAAATTAGAACAAGCGGTGGTTGAGTTATTAGGCGAGCAAGGCTACCCGCATTTATTGGGTGGTGAGCTTACTCGCAATAATAGTGAAGTACTAATTAAAGAAGACCTCCGTGCTTTTTTAACCAAGCGATATTCTAAAAATAACATTACCACCGGCGAAGTAGACTCAATTATTACAAAGCTTGAAAAGCTGCCTGCCAGTGATTTATACGAGAGTAATAAAACCTTTTGTAAGTGGCTAAGTGACGGCTTTTTACTGAGCCGCGAGCGTGGCAGAGTAGCAGGTAGTGCGGCGCAAAAAGATTTGTATATTCAGCTGCTTGATTACGACAATGTTGAGCAAGGTATTAAAAGTAGCCTAATAGCAGGGAATGCTATGACAGCTTTAGATAATATGGCTCTCGATAACGTGAATGAAGCAAGCGTTACTTACCTGCAAGACGGCAATATCTATCGCTTTGTTACCCAGTTAGAGATAGAAAGCCCCACAAGCTACGACAATATTGAACTGCGTATTCCCGATGGTATTTTGTATGTAAACGGCTTGCCATTAGTGGTGTTTGAATTTAAAAGCGCAATACGCGAACAAGCCCCAATATTTGAAGCGTATGAGCAGTTAACGGTGCGCTACCGCCGCGCTATTCCGCAGTTATTTGTGTTTAATACCCTGTGTGTTATTAGCGATGGCGTAAACAATAAAATGGGTAACTTATTTGCGCCGTACCAGTTTTTTTACTCGTGGGGTAAAGTAACGGGGCAAGAGCTCACCGCGCAAGAGGGGATTAACTCGTTACATACCTTATTGCAGGGCCTGTTTGATAAAGCGCGTTTGCGCGATGTAATGCGCAATTTTGTATTCTTCCCCGATTCTGATAATAAAAACGCGGGTAAAAAAGAGATAAAAATTGTGCCGCGTTACCCGCAATATTATGCGGCTAATAAACTGTTCGATAATATAAAACAGCATTTAAAGCCACAAGGCGATGGTAAAGGCGGTACGTACTTTGGTGCAACGGGTTGTGGCAAAAGTTACACCATGCAATTTTTAACACGCTTGTTGATGAAAAGCGTTGAACTTAAAAGCCCAACCATTATTTTAATTACCGACCGAACCGATTTAGACGATCAACTTTCTCAGCAGTTTGGTAATGCTAAAACTTACATTGGCGATGATACGGTAAAAACAGTGACTAGCCGTACTCACTTACGTGAGTTATTAGAGGGCCGTAACAGTGGCGGTGTATTTCTAACGACTATTCATAAGTTTACCGAAGACACCCAGTTATTAACCGACCGCACTAACGTTATTTGTATTTCTGATGAGGCGCATCGTAGCCAAGTTAACCTTGACCAAAAAATTACCATTACCGAAAAAGGTGTAAAAAAGACCTTTGGTTTTGCTAAATACCTGCACGACTCACTACCCAATGCCACTTACGTTGGTTTTACTGGCACGCCAGTAGACGCGACTTTAGATGTATTTGGTGAAGTGGTTGACTCGTACACTATGACCGAATCGGTGAAAGATGAAATAACCGTACGCATTGTGTACGAAGGCCGCGCCGCCAAAGTGTGTTTAAACAACAGCAAGCTGGCAAAAATTGAAACCTATTACAAAGAATGTGCCGATGCAGGCAGTAACGAGCTGCAAATAGAAGACAGTAAAAAAGCCACGGCGAACATGAATAGCATTTTAGGCGACCCTGACCGCATACGTGTATTAGCAAGAGACTTTGTTGAACATTACGAAAAACGCGTTGAGGAAGGCTCTACCATTGCAGGAAAGGCGATGTTTGTTTGTAGCTCGCGTGGTATTGCTTATCAGCTGTATCAAGAACTAGAAGAGCTACGCCCACAGTGGTTTGATGTAGTCGACACTGACGACGCCCAAAAGCTATCAGAGACCGAGCGAAAGCGCGCCATTAGCGAAGGCCGTATTGCTGCCCCCTCTGAAAAAGTAAAAATGGTGATGACCCGTGGCAAAGACGACGTTGAGCGCCTATATAATTTACTTGGCAGTAAAGACGCGCGTAAAGAGCTTGATAAGCAATTTAAAAACAAAAATTCAAACTTCAAAATAGCCATAGTGGTAGATATGTGGCTAACCGGTTTTGACGTGCCATTTTTAGATACCATGTACATAGATAAGCCACTGCAAAAGCACAGCTTAATACAAACTATTTCGCGCGTTAATCGCCAGTTTGAAGGTAAAGATAAAGGCCTAGTGGTTGACTATATTGGCATTAAATCTGAAATGAACAAGGCGTTAGCGCAGTATTCAAAAACTGACGAAACCAATTTTGAAGATATTACCGCCTCAGTTATTGAGGTAAAAAACCACTTGGCGTTACTTGCCCAGTTATTTCATAAATTTGACAGCAGCCCATACTTTACCGGTGAAGCCGTTGCCCAATTAAATTGCTTAAACCACGCCGCTGAGTTTGCACTAATTACCGAAAAGCGGCAAAAGCGTTTTATGGATTTAGTTAAGCGTTTAAAAGCCGCTTACGATGTTTGTTGCGGTAGTGAAAAAATTAACGAGAGTGAGCGTAACCACATTCACTTTTACCTCGCTATTCGCTCTATTATTTACAAACTAACCAAAGGTGAAGCGCCCGATACCGCGCAAATGAACGCTAAAGTACGTGAAATGATAAGCGAAGCCCTACAAAGCGACGGCGTTGAGGAAGTATTTAAACTCGGCAATGAAGACGGCGGCGAAATCGACATTTTTAATGACGACTACTTCGCCAAAATAGAAAAAATAAAACTCCCGAATACCAAAATAAAAATACTGCAACAAATGCTAGCCAAAGCCATTGGCGAGCTTAAAAAAGTAAACCAAACCCAAGGTATCGATTTTACTAAACGCTTTGAATCGCTGGTACAGCGCTATAACGAGCGAAAAGAAGATGACGTACTTGTAAGCAGCGTACTTGATGACTTTTCAGAAAGCATGGTTGATATGATTTATAGCGTACGCGACGAAATGAACGCTGGCGACGAGCTAGGTATTGATATTGAAGAAAAAGGATTTTACGACGCGTTAAAAGCACTTGCCGTTAAGTACGACTTTGACTACCCCGAAGATAAGCTAATTGAGCTCGCCCAAGCGGTAAAAGTAATTGTAGACGACAAAGTAAAATTTGTTGATTGGAACCACCGCGACGACATTAAATCATCGCTCAAAGTAGAGCTGATTTTAATACTCGCGAAATTTAAATACCCACCAATCAGCCGCGATGAAGTGTATAAAGAAATATTTGAACAAGCGCAGAGTTTTAAAATTAATAGAGTTAAAGGATAACAGTAATGACTTATAAAAATATAGAGGCAAGTATTCGTTCTGAGAGTATGAACAAGTGGATTAGGCGCATTGAAGACGAAACAGAACTAGACTCAATAGGCGATACACCTACCGCAAGGATGGAAGACTTAATAGAAAAAATTAAATGTGCTATGGGCCAAGATGTTGATAGTGAAAGTTCAGAAAATAAAGCTGTAGATGATTCAATAAATACATTGATTGCTGAAGTTTTTGAACAAGGAGTTAAACGTGGCTTTAACCGTTCTTTAGATCGCTTTATGAGTGGAGCCATTAAAACTAAAAAGGTCCCACACGAAGATGAGTGGACTTTACACAGCGCATCAAAACAGTATCAAATAAAAACTGATTTACCCACTGTTTGTGATGGCAGTCAGTCGGTAACAGTAAAAATTAAGCTTTCTGAATGTGGTTTTGAATAAATATAATGTAGAACGAGTAGAGCTCGGTTTTTAAATCGGGCTCAAACTTCGTATTTTAATTTTTTACAAGCCATATATTTGTTAAATTCTTAAAGTCCATCAACTCATTTATTTGTATTATTTTTAAATAAGCACGTTGATTTTTATTATGCTTTTGACTGATACCAAGTTTTGAGTTTTCGAATGTGACCGGTGTCACACTGATATAGTGAAAACTATCTAACCTTATGAGTATTTTATTAAGTTTTTCGTTGCTCACCCTTATGTTAAGTGCCTTTTCAAGTTTTTTAAAAAGTGGCGTTTGATTAATCCCAGAAAAAAAACTTTCACTTTTATAATTTTCCATCCAAATACAACCTTCATCATCACCATAATTATCAATATTTACTTTCTTACTGGTGCAAATGTAAACAAACTTATTATCTTCTAGGTCATCTTCAGAAATATTAAAAAGTGCAATTGCAACCTTCATTTCTAGAGGTTGTAAATATGGATTGCTGATAACATTTTTTATAAAACAGTTTTCCTGAGTTGCAAGTTTATGAAAAGCGAATATCCCAGAACTAGAATCATCCTCATCTATTTCATGATTATTACCAGTGTGTAGCTGTAATAATGGCCTATGCACATATAATCCATCACTAGAGTGCCGAGAGATGTACTTTTCAGATTCGATATCTTGATGCTTATTTTTTAGGATTATTGGGTTGTTGTACGACCCTAAATTTAAATTGTTATTTTTCATAAAGGTTCAAATAAACTTTAATTGTTTTTTTTGTCATTGTAACCGATTGAAAAATAAAGGTTAAAATAAAAAGTAAAAAATGAATTACTGAAAATGTTTTTGTTGTAATTTGGCTTTTAATTTCAGTAGCTTATGATGCTTTTCAAATTTTCACTTTAGGTACGCTGACAGTTTTTAGTTAGTAATATGCTCTTTAAACCCACTAACTACTAGGTACATAGCATGAACACAACCCCTCAATTAAAACGTATTGTTGCACACTTTGCCACTGAGTTATTAGAAGAGTTCGACGTAGAAGAGCTATGGCAAGATAAGCTATTTAAAAAAGCGTTATGTAGCATTTCTGGGTTTAGCTATACAAATTTACAGGGCTTAGATGTTGATGATTTGATAGCCCGATTAGAGCATTTAGCAATAACCACAATGCCTAAAACGTTACAAAAAAATGTGCATATATTTTGTAAAGCGTTTGGACTGCCCAAAACGGTCACTCCTTTAGTTATTTTTTCGTGTTGCATGACGCTCAGTAAACCATTACGCGAACTTGTTGAATACTTACGTGACGATTATGCGAGCGTTATTTTAGAAAAAATAGCTTATGCGGTTGGTATTGATGAAGCACTACTCAACAAGCAAATTGGATTAATTATTGAATCTGGCATGTATTCAATGGATATGGAGATATTTGCTGGGGAAGATGAGTTTTTAATATTACCAAACGCAATTGCTAAAAACCTTCTCGAGGGTAAGTTAAATAGTGAAAGTGATATTTTATCTAACTTGGTCACTCCTTGTGAAGCTTCTGAGCTTAGCGCTACTGATTTATCTCACTTAGATTTAAATACTTTACTAAAAGCTACGCAAAATGCGACTAAGTCGGGTGGGCAACCATTGAGTATTTTATTTTATGGTGTGCCAGGTTCGGGCAAAACTTCATTGGCGAAATATATAGCGCAAGCCTGTGGTGCACAGTTGCTAAAGGTACAAGCTAAAGGTAGTAATCTAATAAACCCAACAAACGAGCTCGATAGCCGAAGCGCAAGCTCTGAGCTGCGTTTAGAGCACTTTAATGTGGTGAGTAAGTTGGTTGGTAAGCGTAAAAAAACAATGCTGTTACTGGATGAATGTGAAAATATTTTTGAGCGTGATTTATTCTCTAAAAGCTTCTCAAAGGAGTTACTTCATACTTATATTGAAAACCACCCTGTAGTGAGTATTTGGATCACTAACCATCTAGAAGATTTACCACAGAGCGTTATTAGGCGATTTAATATTGTTTACGAAATTCCTGAGCTAAACAAAACAACTAAAGAAAAAATGATTGGCAAATATGTTAAAGGTTTGAGTGTTGGTAACGGTTTTATAAGTAAATTAGCTGCCCAACAAAACTTATTGCCAGCTCATATTGCTAAAGCTGTACATGTAGCTAGGTTATGCGGATTTAAAGCACAAACCGCGCGTGACTGCATAGAAGAGAATATTCAAGATACTTTAACTGCATGCGGCTTTTCGGCTCACGAATTAACTTACCAAGCAGCACAAAAGTTTAATCCTAAAATGGTGAATATAGAGTCTGAGTATGCGTCACTCGAACAGGTTGAAGAGGCTGTAATTGAATATTCGAGTTCACGAACTCTGCTAACGGGCCCGCCTGGCACAGGTAAAACAGCTTTTGTAAATTATTTATGCGAAAAAGCTGATTTTAAACTTATATCTGTTAAAGCATCTGACTTATTGAGCAAGTGGGTTGGTGAAAGTGAGCAAAATATTGCTCAACTATTTAAACAAGCTACACAAGAAGGAAGTGCAATATTTATTGATGAAGCAGATAGTTTGCTATGTAGCCGCGAACAAGCTGATGCGAATTGGGAGGTGCAAACAGTTAATGAATTATTATGCTATATGGAGCAATTTCAACTCCCACTTTTTGCCGCAACTAACTTTGCTAAAAATTTAGATAAAGCGGTAATGAGGCGATTTGATTTTAATTTAAATTTAACCTATTTGACTCCTGTACAGGCTAAGCAATTATTTAAAGATACATTAGGCCTAGGAGTGTTAAAAAAGCACTTAATGGATGAGTTATTCAAGCTTACAAAGCTCACACCTGGTGACTTTGCGATTGTAAAAAGGCAAATGAAGTTTTCAAAAAAGCGCATGACTCAAGAGCGCATGTTATCGATTTTACAAGAGCAAAACGACCTAAAAGAAGGTGGGAAGCAGAAGATTGGGTTTGTTTAACTATTATTAAAGTGTAGTGATATTTTAAAAAATCAATTCAAAGGAACAATAATGACTAAAGCAACTAAGATACAAGTTCAGGATACAATTTTAGACTCAATTCAAGACAGTTTAGAAAAAGCGCATCAATTAACGGGGGTCACATATAGGCAAATGCCAGAGTATTTTCTTAATGTGAGTATAGTAAATGCGTTATGTGATAAATTTCCAAATCTTGGCTATAGATTAGAGATACCAGTTCGAGAAGTATTAGGGAGTTTTGGGCTTATCGAAACCAGCAACGATCAAGATTTAAGAATTGGTGGTAAGTTTGACATAGCAATAGTCAGTCGTAAATCAAAAAGAATAAGGCATGTTATCGAAGTTAAACGCTCCATTAGTCAAAAGGAATTGTTGAAAGAGGCAAAGAGGATTTATACTTTGGCGGATGCCGAACATGGATCTAAGCGTTTACAAACGGGCTATATCGTTAGTGTTCGGCGCCTCAAAGAAACTCTAAAAAGTACAAAAGGAAGTGATTTAATAGACAAAAGATTAGATTACCTTAGTACACAGTTAGAAGGTAAAGCAAAAGTTAGTGTTAGATATAGCTTGTTAGAAGATGCTCAACCATATGGTTTTGATGACCAAGAAAAGTTGTTAATTAGTGTCTTTACTATAAGTATTTAATTTATAGAATTAATCATGCAAGTTTTACGATACGAAATTATTTTAGATTGTATACCCGTTAGACCTTTTCGTAGGTCAACCTCTGAGCTGAAGCTTATGCTACTAAATCAAGGCTTTAAAGTAACAACTCGGATGCTCCAGCGAGACCTACAATCACTTTACGATCAAGGTTGTTTTGGCCTTGAAAAAGATACCCGTAGTAAGCCCTATGGTTGGTCAATCAATGCGCAGTGGAGAGGTAGTAACTCAAAAGTAATGAGCAGCGAAGTGGCAGAGCATTATTTGTTGTTGGAGCAGTTACTACCGCAATCGGTTCCCAGTGATGTTAAACGCTCAGTTCACATTAAAGCAGAGCAGGCTCTTAAACGTTTTAATGGCCATGTACCTAGTTGGCTTTCAACACTGTCAAAACCGTCGTTAAAAGTGAATATTGATACTCAGTTAGTTGAGCAAATTGAGCATGCGATTAAGCATAAGCGTGCGGTGAGCGTTGAGCTTTATAGGGTGCTTTATGATGAGGCGCATTGGCTAAAATTTGCGGAGTTAAGTTTTTACAACTTAGTTGAGCAAGGCGGTGTGTTGATGGCGCAGTTTATGGTGGGAGAGCTTCACGACAAGTGTTATCAAATGCCGGTTTACCGCATTCGCAATGTACACATTTTGCAAAAGACACGACGTGAGCCAAGCTATGAGCAGTTAAAGTCCTTACGCAGTGCGATTAATAAAGGTATGAAGCAAGAAACGATCGAGTTAATTGTAAAAGTGCCTAACCAATCTGCAGTTAATCAAGGCTTTATTGAGCTTGGCGAGCTGATTGACAAGCAACAGATTGACGATAAATACGTATTATTTACCTACCAAACTATTGATAGCGAGCAATTGACCGATGAGCTATTTAAATGTGCCCATTGGCTCGAGATTGTTAAACCCGAAAAGCTGCGACAAAGAATTGTTAGCAAGCTTCAAGCGGCCGCTAACATTTATAAATAACTCCAACTAGTTTGGGTGCGTCAAAAATTGACGCACCCGTTTGTTATGCTCCTTCTAAAGATGAAGGAGGTGTTATGTTTCAATTAATTCAACAAAATGATGGTTTATCGATTGGTGTATTTGGTATTGGTGGGTGTGGCTGTAATACGCTTAACAGTATTTTTGAACAGCGTGTGTCTGAACAGGCGCACTTGTACAGTGTTAATACCGATAAAGTGGTACTTGAACATACACAGAGTGATGAAGCAGTACTAATAGGTGCAGAGCTCACGCATGGTTATGGTGCAGGAGCCGACCCTAAAGTTGGGCTGCAAGCAGCGGAAGAGAGTAAAGAGCAGCTTTTAACGCTTATTAATGGCTGCGATATAATACTGTGTGCAACAGGGTTGGGTGGCGGTACTGGGACTGGCGCTAGCCCGTATATTGCGCAACTTGCGAGTGAGCAAGGTAAGCCCATTATATTTGTTGCTACATTGCCTTTTAGTAGTGAAGGGCAGTTCAGAAGCAGTATAGCGCAAACCGGCCTGAATGAACTCAAAGAGCATGCTAATGCTGTTATTACTCTCCCAAACGACCAACTGATAGAAGTCCTTGGTAACGATATTGGCTTATTCGATGCGTTTAAACATTCAAACCAAATACTCCATTCACTGATAAAATCATTAATCGATATGCTTTGTTTTCAGGGGCTTATTAATGTTGATTTAAACGATTTTGCCAAAATTATGGATTGCCAGGGGGATGCAGTACTAGGTGTTGGTAAATGCGATGAAGAAAGCGAACTTACTACCGCACTTGATGGTGCACTTAATAACCCACTGGTTAACCAAGTTGATATGTCATCAAGTACTGGCGTTATTGTGCAAGTAAACTGTAAAGATGAAATTTCACTCGGTAGTTATAACCTCATTACCGATACAGTACGTCAGCAGGTAAGTCCTAATGCTTTAGTTATTTGTGGTGTTTCAAAAATAGAAAGCTTATCCACCAATTATGAGCTACTAGTTATTGCTACTGGCGCGAGTTCTAAAATGGTTATTGATGACTTGAATAAAGACAAACAGCCTCAAGAAAAAAAACCTAATAAAGCCAAACCAGAAACAAATGACATTTTTGATATTCCTGCTTTTATTCGCAATCAAGCTCCGGCTCCATGTACAAAATAAAAAATTTGCTACTGTCCAATCAGTACAGACTCATGAGCAGTTTTGTATCGATATGATGATTTTAAATATAAGTCATAATAAGAATAGAAATTAAAAAATACACCATTTATACACAAATGAATTTAAGCTGTTGTTTTTAAAGAGGTAGGCGGGGGTTCAAATCCCCCCAGCTCCACCAATAACGGTTTTTAAATTCGTTTGTTTAAAAACCCTAAAAAACCAGCAACTTGAGCAATCAAGTTGCTGGTTTTTTTATGTGGTTAATAAAAGCTATTATGTTTCTCTTATTGTGCGTAGCTTCATTTTTATCACAATGATCATTAATATAAGTAGTGATAAAACACTAATTGATAGCGTTAAGTTAATTACGGCGTTGTTGGGCTGATTAACTTTAGGGTGTGCGTTGCCATTTTGCTGCTGCCTAATATAACGCTGGCTTATCCAGTCTACGGCGTTGATCCATTGTACTTTATTTGGATCTGTTTTATTGAGTGTACTCATTGTATGTGCGTCATTATTTAAACTTTTTGCTAAATTAATGAGTTGCAACCAAAACGCATTTTTCTCACCTAAGTCGTCTATTTCTTGCAGGCGAAGGTTTAATTTTTCGCCTCCCATTTTTTCGATATTAGGCTGCTTTACACTGTCGGCATAGCTGTTAATTAATAGAGAAAAACGATTGAACTGCTCGCTATCGTGGCTTTGCTGTGCATTATTATTGGCACTCAAATTCGTTTTTTGTTGATTACTAACTGCCTTTTGCTCAGTTATGTACTGTTTGTAATCTTGGTAGGTTAAGCCTGTTAACGTGTTACTTTGCGATTCACTCATTGTATTTGAAAGCAAATTATAGCTAATAGTAAGGCCCGTAATTGTCATAACTAACAGAGCTATATAGCAAAGATAGAGTAGGCTTTTTAGTGAAGAGCGCTGCAGCTTTACTTTGTCGTTTTTGTATCGCGTAATTATAGTCTGTATAGAATTAGTTTTTTTCTGCAGTAGTGTACGTTTTGAATTAGACGTTTTATGTTCTTCTGCATCATCATGTTTTGTTAATTTTTTTAACGCTAAAGGATACTGCTTTGCTGTAAGAGCGGTAGATTGATGCAGTTCAACTCGTGTTATTAAGCCCATTTTTTTTAGTGACGATTCTGCTTTAACGGCTTCAATACTCGTTAGATCTTTTTTTAATGCGTAAGATTTACCATCAAACAACTTTATAGCAATAGTGTGGGGAATATTTAAAAATTGGCTAAGTTGTTTTTGTACCAATGAAATATTGGCATGTTGGTGTAGTTGGCCATTAAAAATAATTTTAAATGTAGCGCTCACTTTAATTCCTTTGTTTTCATTTCCCTTAAGGAGCTTTTTTATCTATATACATAACATAAACTTAACAGATTAAGACTCTGTTTTCTATATTCCTCACTAATGATTTTTTATTAATAATTTAATGTGCTTAAACTTAATACAGTAAATGACTTTACGAGAAGAAAATTTGAAAGAAAGAGGGATAGTAGGTTACGTTTAGGTCACAGAACGCTGCTCACTAGGGGCTTATCGTGAAGGGGTTCTATTGCTAATTTATTAACTCTTATAGGCAATGCTTTGGTTTGCAGTTGTTGACGTGGTTAGAGGGTAAATTGTTTGGGGTAGCCTTATGGCTGTTGTGGCGTATCTAAATGATTTGTTCTTTTTGAATTAAATATTAGCAGCTTGTTTTGAGTGTCAGCTGTTTAGTTAACTTGCTAATAGTTGAAAGTGTTGCCCCATTAACGCTTTTGTTAATGGAGCACTTTGGCTATTTAACCGCAGATTTAATGGCAGTATCTCCGTCAAAAAGTTCAAAAATACGGTTCTTTTCAAACGAATTGGTTGCGATATGCAGCAGCGCATTGGCTACATTTTCACGACTAATTTTAGCCTTATCTTGGTCATCAGGGCGCTGTGTTGTCACTTTCATTGATGCGCTTTCATCGGTGAGCGTGCCAGGGCGAATAATGGTGTAATTTAAATCACTAGTGGCAAGGTGTTCATCGGCCATGTGCTTAGCAACTAAGTATGGTTTTAAATCACTTTCTATTGCGTCAGGGTTATCTGCACCTATTGAGCTGACCATAATAAAGTGCTTAACGTTATTGTTTTTTGCGTAATTAGCCGCTTTTGCTGCAGCCCATAGATCAATTAATAGTGTTTTGTCGTCGCCGGTGCTTCCACCAGAACCGGCCGCAAAAATTACTTGATCACAACCTTTAACAGCCTCACTAAAATCACCTTCTAAATCTTGCTCTACAATATTTAAAAACGGGCTTTCTAAATCACTTAGCTTAGTTTTATCACGAACAAGGGCGGTAACATTTTGTTCGTTCTTAAGTAATAACTCCGTTGTCATTTTACCAATTTGACCACTAGCGCCAATAATTAAGGTCTTACTCATAATTAACTCCTTTCACTTGTTAGTAAATGTATTTGCTTACAAATAGACCTTGGGCTTGAAAATTGTTTTTAAAGGGCAAAAAGAGACATTAACGTATTAATTTTAAAAAATATTTAATTTAAAAAGAGCACCTTAACTGAGTATGAAAATGAGTAGTTATATTTGTGTTTTTTTATAATATTTTTTCAATCATTATACTCACTTCGGTCACATAGTTACGGTGGTATAAGCTAATACGTACTTTACGATTTTGGTAATTGTAATAAAGGGTGCGGTAGTTTTCACTGCCGGTTATCTTCAATGGGTCACCTAATTGTTGCTGATAAAAGTCTGTAATGGAGGAAATAGACTGCGTTAAATACCCAGTTTTAACAAGTGGGTATTCATCTGTTACTTCCATAGTTGTTACAAACTCATCTGGCACTGCAATATCAATAACATTTATGGCAAGTGTTTTAAACGAGGTAAACAATAACAGCGATAGTATAATTAATTTTTTCATTGTGACTCTTTAAGTTCCTTTTATTGAGAACAGTTTACCCAAATAGTGGGCTTTGTCATTTATATTTTATTACGAATTAAATCTCTTACAATAAAGCGAGCGGGGTGTATAGCTTGGCTTACTCGCTCGCTGAGTGGGCGCGGCTCGTTTGCTAAGCAGCTAATAAAATGTTCAGCACACAGTGGTGCGCTGCACAAGGCACGAGCTCCAAAGCCCGTAAAAATATGTAGCCCTTGTTGAGGGTGATTGAGAGGCAAATATTGATAACGCTTACCCAACCTCAGGTTTGCAAATGCATTTGTATAATCGCTTTGTTCACACCATTGCCCAGCCATTGGCAAGTGGTCGATGAATGTGCATCTTACTGCTGCTTTTGCAGAGCTTACTTTTCCTAACGTTGTAGCAAAGTCGCTATGATCGTAAAAGTTTATGAGTTGAGCACGGTTAGTGTGGTTATCCTCATCTGAAACATGGCGGCTTTTACTGTTTTTATCAAATGTAGCGCCCATGCAATGATGGTCTAAATAAGCTGGTGTAAAGTAGCCTTTATGGCAAAGTACCGTTTTAAGCTTTCGAGATTCAGGACTTGCTTGAACATGCGATACTTGCCCGCGCACGCCTACAATAGGAAGTAATTTTGTTTGCTCAAATGTGTCGCTGTGCTCACCAGCGCAAATAATAACATCGCTAAATGGGCCAAACTGTTGATTATTGCTTGTTAAAACCCAGCCGTTTGCTGTTTTTTCTATGTTTACTATATTGCAATTAAAGTGGCTGTTGTGGGGCATTAGCTTATTGGCTGCGCCTAGCATTGCATTAACGAGTTGTGGTGGATTAACCCAGCCACCTTGTTCAAAATAAACACCGGGGTACCCAGTTTGAACGCCGGCTATTTCATCGCCTTGCTCTGCGGTTACGTTTTGCATAAGTTGCTTTGGCCAAAGTTGCTTTTGAGCAAGGTTTTTGTGTTTATCAGCAAGGGGCTTTTTTACTGCATGTTGCAAAACACCACACCATTGATGATCAAAGCTAAATCCATCATTTAACAGTTGCTGGTAAAAGCGCTTTGCATATAAAAAACTATGCGCAAAAAGTTCACTATGGGGTGAATCTTTAGCTTGTAAATGAGGGTACACCGCGCCTTGCACATTATGTGATGCGCCCATGGCTGGCTGCGGGTCTTTACAGAATAATTCAGCGTTTATACCGCGTTTAGCAAGGCTGTATAAAATACAACTACTGGCTATACCGCCGCCAATAATAGCGACGTTATTAAGTTTACTATCGTCTTGATTAAAGTAAGGGGGGGCTGATTGAGCCGTGTTTGCATGTGGTATTTGGCCAATTAGCATGTCTCTTTTTTTGCCAAAGCCTTTGGTTTTAATTGTATCAAACCCGGCTTCTATTAAACCACGGCGAACAAAACCTGCTGCTGTAAACGTAGCTAGAGTTGCCTTTGCTTTTGAAATGTCAGCCATGCTATTAAATAAGCTTTGCTGCCACATTTCAGGGTTTTTGCTTGGGGCAAACCCATCTAAATACCAGGCATCTACAATCCCTGTATGTGGGTAGCTCATTGTATTAATAGACGCGAGTGCATCGCCAAAATGTAAGTCGAGGACAACACGTCCGTTGTCAAACTCAAGTCGGTGACACCCTTGTAAATTAATAGGGTAATTGTTGACGAGTTTTTCACTTAATTTTTGTAATGTAGGCCACGCTTGAAGCGCTTTGCTTAAATCGTTAACTTTTAATGGGTATTTTTCAAACGAAATAAAGTGAAGGCGCTTTACACCTTTATCTAATTGATTTTGTGATTGTTGACGTGCAATATGATCGTTAAAGTGTTGCCATGTATTTAAAAAATTTAACCCAGTACCAAATCCTGTCTCTGCTATTACAAAGTGGGGTTGGTCATGAGTTTGTAATCGAGTTTCTATATTATTTTGCTCATAAAACACATAATGCGATTCGGCAAGACCGTCGTCATTCGAAAAATAAATATCACCAAAGTCATCAGCAAATGGTGTACCTAAATCGTTAAAGTGTATATGTGCGTTTTTAATCATAATTTTTAAATTTACAAAATATATTTTTCATTATTTTACGGGTTTTCTTTGTAATAGTCTGGCGTTATTTATAAGCTAGCAGTTCAGAGTACAAGTGTACGCTAGAAAGCTGACCACTTAAGTGATTAAATTCGCGTAAAATAAAACGCAATTAAGTATTAAGCTAAGGGAATCACCCATGAGAAGAGCCGTAATTACCGGTATCGGTGTTGTATCAAGCATTGGTAACAACAAAGAAGAAGTTTTAGAGTCATTAAAAACAGGTAAAAGTGGTATCGCTTTCAACCAAGAGTTTGCTGACTACAACTTGCGTAGCAACGTATCAGGTAAAATTGATATAAACGTTAAAGACCATGTTGACCGCAAAGCAATGCGCTTTATGGGTGATGCTGCTGCGTACTCTTACATTTCGATGACTCAAGCAATTGAAGACTCAGGGTTATCAGAAGAGCAAGTGTCAAACGAGCGCACGGGTATTATAGTTGGCTCTGGTGGTGGTTCATCTAAATGGCAAGTAGAGGCCGCCGATATTTTGCGTGAAAAAGGCGTAAAGCGTGTAGGCCCTTACATGGTGCCTCGCACTATGGCCAGTACAACTTCAGCATGTTTAGCGACTCCTTTTAAAATAAAAGGGGTTAATTATTCAATTAGTTCTGCATGTGCTACGTCGGCGCATTGTATTGGTAATGCGGTTGAACAAATTCAACTTGGCAAGCAAGACGTTGTGTTTGCTGGTGGCGGTGAAGAACTTCACTGGACGCTTGCTATGGAATTTGACGCAATGGGTGCACTCTCTACTAAATACAACGAAACACCAGAAAAAGCATCGCGCACATATGATGCTAACCGTGATGGTTTTGTTATTTCTGGCGGTGGTGGCATTGTAGTCGTAGAAGAGCTAGAGCATGCATTAGCACGCGGTGCACATATTTACGCTGAAATAGTAGGGTATGGTGCTACATCTGATGGGTACGATATGGTTGCTCCATCGGGTGAGGGTGCTGCACGTTGTATGCGTCAAGCAATGCAAAATGTAGACAGCATTGATTATCTTAACACGCATGGCACATCAACACCTGTGGGTGATGTTAAAGAGCTTGGTGCAATTCAAGACGTATTTGGTGGTAACTCGCCCATGATCAGTGCGACTAAAGCAATGACGGGTCATGCTTTAGGAGCTGCCGGTGTGCATGAAGCCATTTTCTCTTTGTTAATGCTTGAGCATGGTTTTGTAGCACCGTCTATTAATGTTGATGAATTAGACGAGCAAGCTGAAGGTTTAGATATTGTTACTGAACGCAAAGATGTAGAGCTAAATACAGTGATGTCTAACAGCTTTGGCTTTGGTGGTACAAACGCCACTTTGGTAATGAGTAAATACAAAGCTTAATTACCCACATTTGTTTTTTACGGTTAAAAAAAGGTAAGCCACAATGGCTTACCTTTTTATTATAAAGAGAGTTATTCCCCCTTACTGTGTTCTTCGCGAGCTTGCTCAATTTCGTCAGCAATTTCTTGGGCTTTTTGCTTGGTTTTTTCTGTTAATTCACCTGCGGCTTCTTTACTTTTTATCCATGCATCGATAGCAATTTCCTTACCATCGTCGTACATGTCTAAGCCCATGGCTTTGCTTTGTTGAAGTAACTCGTTTAACGACTCTTCATTTTTAAGTTCGTGTGTTGTTTCTTTTACTTCATTCCAGGCATCACCTAGTTTTTCTTGCATTTGAGCGCTTTTTTCTTTTGTTTCTTCTTTTACTTCTTTAGCGTCTTCACAACCGGTTAAAGTAATTAAAGTGCCTAATAATGCTAAACCTGCTAATTTGTTCATATGCTATCTCCTCAAGAGATTAATAGTTAATTCCAGATAATTATAGAGTAATGAAAATGAACGTTCCCGTAACAGAGCGGTTAAAGTTTAAATTAATGAACGAGCATGATTGGCAACAACTATATGAGCTTGATCAAGACCCTGCAGTAATGCAATTTTTAACGCGTGGTGTGCCTACAACTAAAAAACAAATTAGAGAAGAGGGGATACCGCGTATGCTTGCATACCGCAATGCTAAAAAGGGTTGGGGGCTTTGGTCTGTGACAACTAAAGACACCAATACATTTATTGGTTGGGTCCTTTTAAGACCTATGGATTTTTTTAGTGAACAACCAAACTTTAGTGATATTGAAATTGGTTGGCGCTTTAAACAAATAAGCTGGGGACAAGGGTATGCGACTGAAGCCGCGAGAGCATTATGCGCAGAGCTCACTAAACAGCCCGATGTTAATTATATTAGTGCCAGTGCGTTAGCAGATAATATAAGCTCTATAAAAGTAATGAAAAAGCTTGAACTAACGTTTGTCAAATCTTACACGCATACTGATGAGCAGGGTGACTTACCTGCTGTTTTATATTCTAAGCGCCTAAAGTAAGACTAAAATCTGCACCCACAAGGATTGACCTAGCCATAAATGCTGTGCATAAATATGGGAAGGTTATACTGCTTATTATTTTTAACTTAACTTTTAAGTGAAACTTCCAACAACTAAAACAATAATTTAAGGACGTTATATGGGCTTATTTTTTTCGCCAACCAAGCTAGTGATAACGAGTGTACTTGTGTTTCAATTCAGTGCATTTCATGTAGCAGCCAAGCAAGTTGCGCAAAGTGCTGTTGCTATGCCTGACTCGTACAGTGCTGATACGGCTAAAAATATATTAGAGCTGGGCGGAAATGCCGTAGACGCAGCTATAGCAGCACAGTTTGTATTGGCTGTAACCCTGCCTGAAGCGGGTAACATTGGTGGCGGCGGATTTATGCTGATCCAAAAAGATGGCAAAAGTGATTTTATAGATTACCGAGAAACGGCTCCAAGCGATGCACACCGAGACATGTACTTAGACGAACAAGGCAATGTAATACCTAATAGGTCTATTTATGGCATACACGCAAGTGGTGTACCTGGCAGTGTTGCGGGTATGTGGTTAGCTCATAAAAAACACGGTACGGTAGAATGGAAAAAATTAGTACAACCTGCCGTTACTTTAGCAGAGCAAGGTTTTATTGTGCCACCAAAATTGGCGCAAGGGGTTAGTAATTACATAAGCTATTTAAACGAGCAAAAAATAGATGTTAACTTTGAGAAATATTTTGCTGGTTTAAAAGCCAATGAAAAATTTACACAACCTGAGCTGGCAAAAACATTAAAGCGAATTCGCGATGATGGACAAGCTGGGTTTTATGAAGGCGAAACAGCCAATATTATCGAAAAATTTATGCGTAAGCATGGCGGTATTATTACCAAAGCTGATTTAAAAAATTATACGGCTAAGTCGCGCACACCATTAAAAGCAAGTTGGAACGGGTATGAAGTGCTTACTTCGCCGCCACCCAGTTCAGGCGGTATTGCAATTTTACAATGGCTAAAAATGTATGAACTGCAAAAACTAAATAACGAAGTGGCTCATAATTCGTCGTCTTACGTGCATTTGCTTTCTGAAATAGGTAAACGCGTGTTTGCAGACCGAGCAGAGTACTTAGGTGATCCTGACTTTTTTGATGTACCAGTAAACGCATTACTCAATGAATTATATTTAAAAAAGCGCATGGCTGATATCTCATTAACAGCGATTTCAACAACCGAAAAAATAAAGCCTGGACTGAAAGAAAGCGAACAAACCACACATTTTTCTATTGTTGATAAAATGGGGAATGCCGTAGCAAATACCACAACTATAAACTTAGGGTTTGGTAGTGGGGTTGTAGTTGAAGGCGCCGGGTTTATTTTAAATGATGAAATGGACGACTTTAGCGCAAAACCGGGTGTTATGAATGCGTTTGGTGCGTTAGGTGGTAAAGCTAATGAAATACAGCCACATAAACGTATGCTTAGCTCTATGACTCCGACCATTTTATTACAGGATAACACGGTAAAAATGGTAACAGGCTCACCGGGTGGTACAACGATTATTAGCTCGGTTTACCAGTCAATTTTAAATGCAATAGAGTTTAATATGAGTGCAGAGCAGGTGGTTAACGTGCTTCGCTTTCATCATCAGCTGTGGCCTAAAAACGTTATACGTGTTCACGAAGGGTTAAATGATGCGGTAAAAGTAGAGCTTCAAAAAATGGGTTACACAATTGACGAGCGCCACTTTGGTGACATGCATGTGATTATTAATAAAGATGGGGAATTAGATGCTGCGTCTGAAAATTCAGGAAGAGGTAAATCAATCGTTTTTTAACTAATTAAAATTAGATTTAAAAAAACCGCTTAGTATGTACTAAGCGGTTTTTTATTTACTATGGCTTAGAGCCAGCGAATTGCGTTGGTTACTCGCTCGTTATAGGTATCTAGTGGTGCACCCACACTGGCAACCAAAATGGTATCGGCCTGCGACCCGCGATTGATTTGGCCTTCAAAGCGCTCATCTTGGAAATGATCATTTCCCAAACCAAACGATTTATTTTCAGAAGGTACAATAAATACCGTCATTGGACCAAAGTCCGATTCAAAAATTAAATGTAAGCCTCTTTCCCCTTTAAAATCACAAAACATAGCGTAAGTTATATCGCCAGGAAGCTCATCTATGTGACCTCCAAGTACGGCCAGTTTGTCATTAACACTTTGAAGGCTGATAGGGGATTTTTTATCAAGGGCATTTATTTCGTAGTACACATGCGCAAGTGCATGCTCGCCCGCTTCGTGGCCAATATGCTGCTCTGAGCTGAAAAAGAACGCACTCACTGCGACCATGAATGATGCCGCTAAGGCAAGGTGCACACGGTCAAACTTAAAACGCGATTTAGCGTCAACAACGTTGGTGCCAGCAGCTTGCTCTTCTTGTAAGGCTTTTTCTTTTAACGATGTATTTAAAATAATACGATCAGCTAAGTTATCAGGCACAGGTATGTCGAGTGCATCTTGAAGGTGTTTATCAAATTCTTTCATTTCGGTAATAAAACTTTGTCGCTCAGGGTTGCTCTGGGCAAACTCCATAAGTTCATTATCTATATCGTTTGGTTGCGCAATAGTGCGGCGACGAAACTCAAGTTCATCCATTATTTTGATGCCCCTTTAAGTTGTTCATCATCACGGCTTAAAGCCTCTTTAAGTTGGTTTCTAGCACGGTATAAACGCGTCATTACCGTGTTTTTATTTAAATCGAGTATGTCGGCAATTTCCTCGCCGGTGCACCCCATTACGACCTGTAATAATAGTGGCTCTCTGTATTCGTCAGATAGCAATCCAATTTGTCGTTGAATAACGGTTTGCTCCATTTCATCATCAAGCGAATGGCTGGTTTCATCAACTAGCGTATCGTTTTCTACATCACTGTAATCAAACTGTTTACGTTCAAATCGTCGTGCGTTTTCTCTGCGTAAAATAGTCAGTAACCACGGTTTTGCTGCTTTTTGATCGAGTAAAGAATCAAGTGAGCGCCAAGCGCGCAAAAATGTCTCTTGTACTAAATCATCAGCTATGTGCGGATCACGGCACAACCAGTATGCAAAGCGGTAAAGCTCTTTATTATAAACGTGAACTAAGGCTTCATAACGTTTTTGTTTCTCTGCCATATCGATTAAGACCTGATTATTTGATTTTTTATTTCCCAGCATAAGCACTTTTTTACTACTATATTTTTATTTAATGAAAAAAGACTCATACGTAACTTTATTTTAGCTATAAAGGTCTTTTAATACAGTTTGTTGCGAATTTGATGCTTGAGCTTGCTCACTCTCAAGTATTTTTATAATAGCACCAAGGTCACTGTTTGTAGCTTTATTTCCATACAATTGCGCTTGTAATTGAATTACCTCAGTACTCAACTGTGAGTTATTAATCCGTCGGCATAACTCATCAATAGCGCCGGTATCCTGTTTGGTTATTTGTACTGCGTAATTATTTAGCTCATTGTAAAAGGCCTTAACATCACCTGCTTTTTGTATGTTTAACAGCTTTTTTAAACTTGGCTGGCTGCGTGGAGTAGGTAAAGGCTTCACTTTTTCAATGGTATTTATATTAGAACTTGTAAACCAATAAAAAATTACAGTGCCAATCCATAAAATATAACCCAGTACAGCAACAGCAATAAGCCATAGTGGCGTGTAGCTGTGAGCAGTTTGCATTTGGATTGAGGTATCAGCGTCAGCTTTAGTTTCATCAACGGGTATATTATCAATACTTTGCTCTGTATTTACAGGGGTATTAACAACGGTGCTGCTTGGCGTTACAGTAATTGTGCGCGCTGGGAGCGTGGCGAAACTAATACGGTTAATTTTAGTATTAAACCAGGGTAATTTAATTTCAGGTAAGGTGTAAGTGCCCGGTGTTTGTGGCAATAATGCATACGATGCGGTTTGTTGCGAAACAACACGCCCATTTCTTACTGCGTTGTTGTTCTCTTTTTGATCAGGGTAGCTACGGATCCCATTTATTGTTGGCATTTCTATATCTGGGAGTTGCTCTTTGGTGACGCCAAGCGCTGTAAGTGTAATTGTACGAGTTATAGGTGTACCTACTTCAATGGTGTCATCACTTGGTTGCCATTCTTCACCAAGGTTCACCAGCTCACTAGGCAGCCATGCACCGTTGTAATCACTGGGTATGGGTTTAATTTCTATCTGTTGGTCTTCGCCAATTGCAGATACTTCCAACTGGCGATAATTTTGTTGCACTCGGCCCTGAAATACGGGGGCAGCAATAGTATAAGGACCACTTTTTTGGGGTTGAATTAAATACTCCCGAGTAATAACCAGGTAGCGTTTACCATCAACTAATTCGTAACTTTCTGTCTGTTTACCTAGTTGTGTTAGCAGTGCATCTTCCATGCTCGGTGTACTTAAACTACCATCAAGTAACTCTTTAGCTAAGTATAGTTTTAGTGTGTAAACGCCTGCTTCTTGCACATAGAGTGAATTGCTAGAAAGTGATGTTTTTACAAAAATGTCGTTATTATTGTCAGCGTTTGCAGCACGTTTTGTCACGGTTAAATCAATTGGCTGCGAGCTTAATCCACTTACCGTAAATGAGGGGATAGTGTACTGCCCCTCGGTGCGGGTCATTAATTTAACGCTCCACGTAGTTTGTTTATTAATGCTACCGTTTATGATGTTAGTTCGCGTACTTAAACTTGTTGGGCCGACTACAAAATCTTTCAGCAGTACAGACGTATCGGGTTGTTCACCTTTCACGTTATCGTCTACTGATATATTGAGCATAAAAAACTCCCCCGCCAAAACAGGGTTTTTATCTACGCTCGCTTGAAGTTTTGTCGCTGCGAACGAAGGGATCGCGCATAGTAGCAATAAACAGCAAAATAATCGCATTACCATGATTTTTCTACTCCTGTAGGGCGGCGTTGATATTGTCTTTTTTGGGCTTCGAGTTGCATTTTATTCCGTAGTAAAATTGCCGGGTCGTCCGGTACTTTTCTGAGTAATTGATTAAGCTGCTGGGCTTTTTCTTTTTCTTCATTTGTAAGCTCACTGGCTTGTGCTTGCATTGCCTGTTGTTGCGCTTTTTGTTTTTGCTCGTCGCTAACGGGTTGCTCACTCATTGCTTGCGATTGGGGCTGTTGCTGGTCAGGCTGTTCAGCGTTTTTATTTTCGCTTTGTTCGCTTTGTGATTGTGCTTGCATATCAGGTTTATTTTGCTCCTCTGATTGCTCACCGGTTTGCCCTTGCTGATCTTCAGAGGGTTCAGACTCTTGCTCTGATTTTTCGCTCGCATCGCTCTGGCTTTGGTTTTCACCTTTTGCCGAGTCGTTTTGCTCATTATTTTGTTGCTCTTGCCCAGATTGTTCGTTATTGGGTTGTTGGTTTTGATCACTTTGTTGCTGGTTTTCTTGATTTTGAGATTCATCACCACTTTGTTCTTGCTGGTTTTGCTGTTCTTGTTGATTCAACAGCTGCTCAACTAAGGCTTGGTTATCTGCGGCTTGACTAAAATCACTTTGCAGCGTTTGAGCATGCTTATAAGCGTTTATGGCCTCTTCAAGTTTGCCCGCTTTGGCAAGTGCATTGCCATAGTTATAGTAACCTGTGGCTGACTTGTCTTGGCTAAATGCATCTAAAGCGGCGTTATAATTGCCTTGCTTGTAGAGCGCTGCGCCTTTTAATTGGTTTGACTTCGCGTTAGCGGCTTTGTCGTATTCTTCATTTTTATAGGCGGTGAGAGCCCGTTGGTCTGTATTTTTTAATAGTGTAGGGAGCTCCAATGCATACGCGTTTTGCTGAGGTAAAAAGGTAAGCAACAAAACCGCGCCTAAGAAGGCAGAGCGCCTGAATAAATACAAACCAAATGGTAACAAGAGCAAAAGCCCGTAAATACCGGCGTCGATACGCCACAGTGCTTGGCTTTGTGTTTCATCTTTTAATAACTCACTATTAGCCATTGGCGAAAACGTATTTATGTCGCTATTACTTGGTTGATAGCGCGCAAATTTCCCGCCACTGCGCGTTGCTAAGCTTTTTAGTTGTGAAATATTTATAGTCGGGACCACAATTTGACCGTACCGGTCTTTTAAAAAACCACCTTCAGGTAACTTTATAGGCGCACCTTGCTCTGACCCTACACCATAAATGTTGAGTCTAAATGTTGTGTTATTTATAAAGCTTGTTACATCGCTTTGTTCTTCTTGTTCTATACCATCGGTTATTAAAATAATATCGCCATCAATATAACCTGCCTGATTTAATAACTCTTTTGCCATATCTAGGCCAGCTAAAACATTAGAGCCCTTGTCGGGCATTATGTCGGGGCTTAAGCTTGGAATTAAATTGCTGAGTGTTGTGGCATCATTGGTTAGTGGCGATATGGTATACGCAGTGCCAGCATAAGCAACTAGCGCGGTGTCACCTTCTTTAAAAAGCTCAATCATATCAAGGGATTTAAAACGAGCTTGCGTTAACCTGTTTGGTAAAATGTCGGTGCTGTACATTGAATAAGACATATCCATAACGATGACACGAGCACTTTTGCTTTGAAAAACGGGTACCTGTTTTTTTTCAAAGCTTGGGCCTGCACTGAATAAAACCCCTAAACTGCAAAATACAGCTATCAGCCAAAGTGGTTGGCTGGCTTTTGTGTTGGTATCACTGATGACAAATTGGGCTAAGTGCGGTGCAATTAATTGCACGTCTGTGGTTTTTTTGTGCTTAATTAACGCTACAAAAAATAGGCCAATTGCAGGTATAAGCAGCCATAAAATGGCAGGGCGAATAAATTCAAAATCCATTAGTTTGGCTCCTTTAATGCGCGCAATGTACTTAGCATCACGTTTAAGCTAATTAGTAAAATGGCAATAAGTAGTGGGTAATAAAATAATGAGCTTTGTGGGCGAAAGGTTTTTTCGTCCGCACTAATGGGCTCTAGCTTATCAAGCTCTGCGTAAATCTGTTTGAGGCCCGCTACATCCTTAGCTCTAAAGTAAAGGCCGCCGGTATCGTCAGCTATATTTTTTAGTAGGCGCTCATCTAAATTACTTCCGCCTGAGCCACCCATATTAAATAGGCTAAAACCACGTGGGTTATCAGAGCCGACACCTATGGTATAGACTTTAATGCCCTCTTCGCGGGCGAGTAATAATGCGTCGTCAGGGTTTAAGTTACCCGCGGTATTTTGACCGTCTGTTAATAGCACAACGATTCGGTTACTGTCGTCTTTACTAGCAAAACGTTTCACTGATAAGCCAAGTGCGTCGCCAATAGCTGTCGCGCGTCCAACTAAACCTATTTGTGCTTCGTTAAGCATTTTAGTTACCGTTTTTAAATCGCGCGTTAAAGGTGTTTGTAAAAACGCCGTATCGCCAAACAAAATAAGTCCAAGTCTGTCGCCAGTGCGTTGTTCTATAAAGTCGCTAAGTACTGCTTTTACCATTGTTAAGCGGTCAACATATTGACCATTGTAGGCCATATCCTGTTCGGTCATCGAGCCAGATAAATCCACCGCAAGCATGATATCTCGGCCTTCATTTGGCAACAAAATAGGCTCGTCTAACCACGTGGGGTTAGCAGCTGCGCTGACAAGTAATAACCAAAGTAACCATTCAAATAACGATAAACGACGTGATCGAGGTTCAATACTTTGATTACTCAAGCTATGCTGAGCAAACCCCGGGATTCGTAAGCGAGTATTGTTACTACTTGCTGCTGGCTTTAGTAATAAAAGCAGTAAAGGTAACGGAAGGAGCAAAAAAAGCCATGGCCAACTAAATTCAAACATATAGCGGCTCCTTTACTTTAAAGTTTTTGATTGCTTGTCGAAATTTTTCACTTAAATCGACATTGTTATTTTCGCTACTGTATAAGCTTAAAATTTCTTGCTCAGTAAACGTGAGTCCACTAAGTGTATTAAGCGTTTCACACCACTGCTTTGTAGGTTGTGTGGCAAGGTGCTTACCGTAATATTCAACAACTAGGCGTTTTAAAATAATATGTAAATGCTGAGGGTATTGCTCTTGTTGACTTAATGATACGGCATAACGTTTTGCTTTTTTAAATTGGTACGCTTTATAAATTGCATACACACCGGTTAAAAGTGCAATGCAAAGTAGAGCAATAATAACCCACCAAGCAGGGGCCAGTGGCCACCAATCAACTTGGTTAGGTGCTATTACATCGTGCAGGCCATCGAGTGGATTGGTTTGCATGGTTTATTTTCTCACAAGCTGCAGTTCAAGTGGTTCGGCTGCATTGAACGATATTAAATTAAGACCCGATTTAGTTAAGCGAGTAAGGCGCTTATTGAATGTATCTTCTGCATTTTTAGCAAAGCGCGCTCTAAAGGCATTATCCATTAGTGGCAAAGCAATATCTTGGCCATTTGTACTAACGCTTACAGTATTTTTATAAGCCGGTAATTGATGTTCAAATGGGTCGCTAATATGACAGCCAATAAGCTCACAATGACGGCTAAGTATTTCAAGCTGTTTGAAGCTTGCATCGTCAAGAGAACTAAAATCTGATACCAAATACACTAAGCTACCTGGCTTTGCCAAATGATTAAGGCGCTTTAGGTTATCACTAAAGTTATTGTGGGCTTTTGTCTCAATTCCCCCAAGGGCTTGCTGGTGGTTAGCACATAAATTGTGACAAAGTTTTAATACGGCTTTTTCTCGCGCGCTGGGTTTGAGCTCTAAATGAGCGTGCTGATTAAATACAATGCCGCCAATTCTGTCGCCACGCTGGCAGGCAAACCATGCAACTAAAGCACTAATGTGCGCAGCTTGCACTGACTTAAGCAGGAGCTTTGAGCCAAATAACATCGAGTTTGAAAAATCGGTAAATACAAAAACAGGACGTTCTTTTTCTTCTTGAAAAAGTTTTGTATGGGTTTCGCCTGTACGCGCTGTAACTCGCCAGTCAATTGAACGAATGTCGTCACCTTGCTGGTAATGGCGAACTTCGGCAAATTCCATACCACGGCCTTTATGCGGTGCAAGATATTGCCCTGCTAAAGTATTTTTAATTTTAACCTTAGGAGCAAGCTCAAGCAGTTGCGCTTTGGCTTTGTAATACATCAGCTCTTTTAGTGCTAAATTAACACCGTGGCTATGGCTTTGTTTCAGCCATGCCTGAGGGTCTAATTGTTTATGCATAAATTAAGGTACAGCTACCAGTTCTACAATTCGGCTAATTACTTGGTCTTTTGTAATACCATCGGCTTGGGCTTCGTAGCTCAAAATAATGCGATGGCGTAGTACATTATGAACAACCGCTTGTATGTCGTCAGGGGCTACAAAGTCGCGGCCCTGTAACCATGCATGAGCACGTGCACATTTATCGAGCGCGATAGTGGCACGAGGGCTGGCGCCAAATTCAATCCAGCGGCCTAGTTGTTCATCTAGTTGCGCGCCTTCTCGCGTAGCAATAATAAGTTGAACCAAATACTGCTCAAGAGGCTCGGCTAAGTACAAACCTAAAATTGCTTGGCGGGCAGCAAATAAATCGCTTTGGCTAATTTTTTGTAAAACAGCTTGTTGCTCTTTTAATGCTTCACCGCGCGTTAGGCGTAAAATGTCTAGCTCGTGCTCGGCGCCCGGGTAACCAATACTTAAATGCAGTAAAAAGCGGTCAAGCTGTGCTTCTGGCAGCGGGTAAGTACCTTCTTGCTCTAGCGGATTTTGAGTGGCCATTACTAAAAATAAGTCGCTAAGTGGGTAGGTGTTTTTTCCTACCGTTACTTGGCGCTCAGCCATGGCCTCTAGTAATGCTGATTGTACTTTTGCTGGGGCACGGTTTATTTCATCAGCCAAAATAAGGTTATGAAATAAAGGGCCTTTCTCAAACACAAACTCGCTTGTTTGTTGGCGGTAAATATCGGTGCCAGTTACATCGGCCGGTAATAAATCGGGTGTAAACTGGACACGTTGAAACGAACCTTCAATCCCTTTTGCAAGCGCATTTACAGCGCGTGTCTTTGCAAGCCCTGGTGGGCCTTCAACTAATAAGTGGCCGTCAGCTAAAATAGCAATAAGTAGTGCTTGAGTAAGCTCTGGCTGGCCAATGATTTGTGTATCTAAGTACGTTTTTAATTGTGAAAATGCGTTAGCTGCCATAATAAGTGGACTGTCCTCGTCAGCTGGGTTAGTACCTAAATGGGTTAGGTTGCAAATACTGACCTATTTATAAGGTTTATAATAGGGTAACTCAAGAGTTAGACTGTATTTTTTAAAATAGTTCGTTATTTTTTAACGGTTTTTAGCGTACCACAAATCTTTGTAAATGCGTTTAAAAAAGCCTATTGTGTGATATGTAAACATGACTACTTTGTATAAATTTCAGTTTATCTATTGGCTTTAGCACACGGGTTGTTTAGAATCGAGGAAAACAAACAGGTCAGACCTGTCAGCGGGAGAGCATAAATGTCTGAGCAAAACATACTAAAAACACCAAAGGGTGATCGTATTGCCATTGTAAGTGGCCTTCGTACACCGTTTGCAAAACAAGCAACAGCATTCCACCACGTACCAGCACTTGATATGGGTAAATTAGTGGTTAACGAAATGCTTGAGCGATTAAATTTCGACAAGTCAGAAATCGATCAACTTGTATTTGGTCAAGTAGTACAAATGCCAGAAGCGCCAAATATTGCGCGTGAAATTGTACTTGGTACAGGCATGCCAGTTGGTGTTGATGCTTATTCTGTGTCACGTGCATGTGCTACCAGCTTTCAGGCAATTGCTAACGTAGCTGAGTCTATTATGGCGGGCTCTGTGAGTGTAGGTATTGCCGGTGGTGCCGATTCGTCGTCTGTATTACCTATTGGCGTAAGTAAAAAATTGGCAGGTAGCTTAGTTGATTTAAACAAAGCGCGTACTTTAGGGCAACGCTTACAAATTTTTTCAAAGCTGCGCTTAAAAGATTTAATGCCAGTACCGCCTGCAGTTGCAGAGTACTCAACAGGCCTTTCAATGGGTCAAACTGCTGAGCAAATGGCTAAAACACATAATATTAGCCGTGAAGACCAAGATGCATTAGCACATCGTTCACATTCACTTGCTACCCAAGCATGGGCAGATGGCAAGTTGAAAGATGAAGTAATGACGGCACATTTACCGCCATACAAAAGCTTTATTGAAGAAGACAACAATATCCGTAAAAATTCGACAGTTGAAGGTTACGCAAAGCTTAAGCCTGTGTTTGACCGTCAACATGGTTCGGTTACAGCCGCAAATGCAACACCACTTACAGATGGTGCCGCTGCGGTATTGATGATGAACGAAAGTAAAGCACGCGCGCTTGGTTACGAAATTTTAGGTTACGTACGTAGCTTTGCGTTTTCTGCCATTGGTGTGGAGCAAGATATGTTGATGGGTCCTGCGCATTCAACACCTATCGCATTAGACAGAGCTGGTATTACTCTTGCTGATTTAGATTTAATTGAAATGCATGAGGCATTTGCATCGCAAGCCCTTGCGAACATGAAGATGTTTGCTTCAGACAAGTTTGCGCAAGAAAAGCTAGGTCGAAGCAAAGCAATTGGCGAAATTAACATGGATAAGTTTAACGTGAATGGCGGCTCGCTTGCATATGGTCACCCATTTGCAGCAACAGGTGCTCGCTTAATTACACAAAGCTTAAACGAGCTTAAACGTCGTGGTGGCGGTTTAGCATTAACAACAGCATGTGCTGCTGGTGGTTTAGGTGCAGCCTTTGTATTGGAGAGCGCGTAATGACAGATTCAGTATTTAATTTAGCGGTAGACGAAAATAAAATTGCCGTTGTAACGATTGACGTGCCGGGTGAAAAAATGAATACCCTGCGTGACTCGTTTGCAGACGATTTAAAAGCCTTACTTACGCAAGCACAAGAACATGCTGTTAAAGGCATGGTTTTTATCAGCGGTAAAAGCGATAACTTTATTGCGGGCGCTGACGTAAAAATGCTTGATAGCGTAGAAAAACGTGAGGATGCACTTGCTATTAGCGAGCTGTGTCATCAAGCTTTTTTTGATATGAAAAAACTACCATACACTACAGTAAGTGCCATTCATGGCGCTGCGCTTGGTGGTGGTTTAGAGTTTGCATTAGCGTGTGATTACCGTGTTGGTACAGATAGCGATTTAACTAAAATTGGCTTACCTGAGGTTCAACTAGGTTTATTACCTGGTGGCGGTGGTACGCAGCGTTTAACTAAAATTGTGGGTATTCAAAAGGCACTTGAATGGATGCTAACTGGTAAGCAAATTCGTCCTAAGCAGGCTAAAAAAGCGGGTGTTTTAGATGATTGCGTACCGCAAAGCGTACTTTTAAAAGTAGCAAAAGAGTTTGCTGCTAAGAAAAAGCCTCAAGCTAAAGAGCCAAAGCTCGATAAAGTAAGCAAGCTATTAGAGTCAAACCCATTTGGTCGTAACTTTATCTTTAAAAAAGCAAAAGAAAACGTACTGAAAAAAACGGGCGGCCATTACCCAGCGCCACTGGCTATTATAAAAGCAGTACGAGCGAGCGTTGAGCTTGATGAGCTTAAAGCATATAAAACCGAGGCAGAAGGGTTTGCAACGCTTGTTATGAGTGAGCAATCTAAAGCGCTTCGTGGTTTATTTTTTGCAACCACCGAAATGAAAAAAGAGTGGCGCAACGATGATGCCCCAGCAGTGACTAAAACTGCCGTGTTAGGTGGCGGGCTGATGGGCGCTGGTATTGCCCATGTAAGTGCTGTAAAAGCGAAAGTGCCTGTTCGTATTAAAGATGTCGCAGAGCAAGGCATTAGCAATGCGATGAACTACACCTACAAAATTCTTGATAAGCGCCTTAAGCGCCGCATTATGTCTAAAGCAGATATGCAGTTAACAATGAACCGTATCACCGGTACAACTGACTACAGTGGCTTTAAACACATTGATTTAGTTATTGAAGCGGTATTTGAAGACTTAGCACTTAAGCAAGGTATGGTCGCAGACGTAGAACAGCAATGCCAAGAAAATACAATTTTTGCGAGTAATACGTCATCGTTGCCTATTTCTCAGATTGCGGCAAATGCTACACGTCCTGAAAATGTAATTGGCTTGCATTATTTCTCTCCAGTAGAAAAAATGCCACTGGTTGAAATTATTCCGCATGAAGGCACGTCTCAAGAGACAATTGCACGTGTTGTTAATTTTGCGCGTAAGCAGGGTAAAACGCCAATTGTTGTTAAAGACATGGCAGGTTTTTACGTAAACCGCATACTTGCACCTTACTTAAATGAAGCGGCTAACTTAATGCTTGCTGGTGAGCCAATTGAAAAAATTGATGCAGCCCTTGTTGAGTTTGGTTTCCCAGTAGGACCGCTTGCATTACTTGACGAAGTAGGTATTGATATTGGCTCTAAGATCGCACCTATCCTTGAAAAAGAATTGGGAGAGCGCTTTAAAGGACCTGATGCCTTTTCACGCATGATTGATTCAAAACGTCTTGGCCGTAAAACGGGTCGTGGTTTTTATGATTACGAGAAAAAAGGCAAAAAAGTTGACGAGTCAGTGTACGAGTTGCTGGGTGTAACGCCTAATTCACGTTTAAACAAAAGCGAAATTGCTCAGCGTTGTGTAGCGCAAATGCTTAATGAAGCTGCGCGTTGTTTAGATGAGGGCATTATTGTAAGCCCACGTGATGGTGATATTGGCGCTATTTTTGGTATTGGCTTCCCGCCATTCCTAGGTGGTCCATTTAGCTACATGGATAAACTCGGTGCGAGCAAAGTAAGTTCGGATATGTCTACGCTTGCTAATAGCAACGCTATATTTGCACCCTGTGAGTCGTTAGTATCAATGGCTGAGTCAGGTGAAACGTTTTATGGCGAAAAGCCAACACAAAACGAAACTGTTCCTGAAGTAGTAAAGCTAGAAACATCAGAGCAAGAAGCAGACGTTGTGCCTGAAGAGCAATCAGACATTGCTAAAGATGACACTAAATAACGTTTAACACGTATTAAAAAACCGCATTTATGAAGTGACCCCAATAAGTTGGACTCATTTCTAAGCGGCAACCAAGGCCTGATTTCGATATTGTATCGGACTCAGGCCTTTTAGTTTTAGCTTAATGCGTTCGTTGTTGTAATAATCGATGTATTCTTTGATGTTTTCAATGAGTTCATTTGCGTCCTTGAACGTCTCATTGTGATACATCTCAGTTTTTAATATGCCGAAGAAGTTTTCTGCAACGGCATTGTCTAAGCAGTTTCCTTTTCGAGACATACTTTGGATTAGCCCATGCTTTTTCAGGTGTTGTTGATATCGTTTATTTTGATATTGCCAACCTTGGTCTGAGTGGATGAGTGGTCTCTCATGCTTCAACAGCTTTGCTGTTGCGGCTTTAAGCATGTCAGTCACTAGTGGTAGCGTGACAGATGTCCTTACCTCATAGCTGACCACTTCTTGGTTAAATAGGTCTATTACCGGTGACAGGTATACCTTTTCTCCATTGACTTTAAATTCAGTGACATCGGTCACCCATTTTTGATTGGGCTTCTTTGCCGTAAATTCACGTTTGAGAACATTTTCAGCGATCCTACCGACTTCACCTTTGTAAGAGGTGTAGCGTTTAGGTCTGACTTTTGATTTCAAGCCAAGTTCGCCCATCAAGCGTTGCACGCGCTTATGATTAACCATCAAACCCATTGCTCTTGGCGTGCAAGTTACCCTACGGTAGCCGTATCGTCCTTTGTGCTTGTGATAGATATCACGTATTCTTTCGCACAAGTCAGTGTTGGAACAGGGCTGAACCAGTGTATTACGATGGTAATAATACACACTCTTGGGAAGCCCTGTGACCTTTAATAAGTGTTGTAAGCTGTATTTTGCCTTGAGCTCTTCGACAACTATCGTTTTGTCTTTGCTTTTTTCTTTCTGGCCTGAGCCAAGGCTTCTAACTTTTTTAAGACTGCGTTCTCTGCACGTAGATAATCCAATTCTTCCCTGAGCTCTTTTTCAGACATGTCTGCTGATGGTTTAGGAGTTGAAGAATGATTCGTCACGCGAGGCCTACCTTTTTTCTGTGGTTTTAGTCGGGTTATACCCCCGTGAGCATAAAGCTTTTGCCATTGAAATAAAATACCTGGGGATGATAAGTCGAAATAGGCGCTAGTATAACCCAAAGACCAATCATTAATTTCCATCGTCTCGAGCACATGAATTTTGAACTCGCCTGAATAAGGTAACTGTTTATGGATAAAACTCTTTGACCCATTAAGCAGGTAGACCTGAAACCAATAACGAATAAGCCGAGCGCTAATATTGTACTTTCTACTTAATGCTTCAGAGTTTTCCTGCTCAGCAAGTTGTGCGAGCTTTAACTTAAATATTCTTTTGTGCTTGGACATAAAAAGACCCCCAGTAATTGGATTGTCCAACTATTGGGGGTCACTTCATTTATATGCGGTTTTTTTGTGTCCTAACTAGGCCAAGTAACAGGCTTATAAGTAAGCTTAATCAGCATTTAAATGTTGCGCTATCATGTTACGGTCTTTTTCAGGCATGTTTTCCACGACTAAATTAAACGAATTATCAATCATGCGTTCAATTTCACCTTGGGGGATTGAACCGTCTAAAATAACCGTATTCCATAGACGCTTATTCATGTGGTAGCCGGGGATAACCGCGGGGAAAATATCGCGTAACGAAAGTGCCTCATCGGGATCACACTTTAAATTAAGCCACCAAATTACTTCACCGTTTTCGTTTGTTTCACCATCGTTACCAACAGCAAGCGTGGCGAACATTTTATGATTCACTTTATAGACATCAACCTCTTGAGCAAATGGTTTTGTAACCAACACAAGCGGCTTTTTGATTAAATACTCATGTACTTTTATTTGATCCATGATCCATTCCTTGAAGTCATACTAGGTAGATACACCATAGCAGTTTTTTAATGAATTGATTATATGTATTTTAGTATAAATATAGATTTTACAAGTCAATACAAGGTATAAGCCGTTTTAGCTCACTTTATTGTTGAACAAAGTTCAGTTCATGGTATGTTTCTGGCAATCAAAAAAATAATAGGATTTACACATGCCAAAGGCGAGTGAAGTAAAAAAAGGCACAGCTATTGAGTTTAATGGTCGTGTATTAGTAGTAAAAGATATTGTGCGCTCGGTTCCTCAAGGCCGTGCTGGTGGAAGCTTATACCGTATGCGTTTATACGATGTAGTAACCGGTGGCAAGGTTGATGAGACGTTTAAAGACAGCGATATGCTAACGCTTGCTGACTTAATTCGTCGTGAGGCTATGCTGTCGTACATAGATGGCGACGAATACGTGTTTATGGATAGCGAAGACTACACGCCGTATAACTTGAATAAAGATGCCATTAGTGAAGAAATTTTGTTCATCAATGAAGAAACCCAAGGGGTGCACGTTATTGTCATTGATGGAGCGCCAGTAGGGCTTGATTTACCTTCAAGCGTTGAGCTTGTTGTAGAAGAAACTGATCCATCTATTAAGGGCGCTTCAGCCAGTGCTCGTTCAAAACCAGCACGCATGTCTACTGGTTTGAATATATCTGTTCCTGAGCATATTTCAACGGGCGATCGCATTCGTATCAATACGGTTGAAAACAAATTTATGGGGCGTGCTGAAAAGTAGCGCTCATCAAATTATTAATTAATTTAAAAAGCTGCGGTTTAGCTAGGGTCTGTTAATCCTTCAAGGCTAAATTTGCAGCTGTCTGTTTGGTATGTAGGTAAGGCAGAGCCTATGTAGTGTGGTTATTCCCCATAAACTGGCGATAACGTCGCATTAATACTAAACAGCTGCAGCCCAAAGGGTTCTTCCTAAGGGCTATTGACTCTTTGTTACTCAGTTTTTACTTAATCTACTAGGTTACAAACCTCGCGCCGCGATTAAATAGCCGCTGATTTGAACAAAATTTAATCCCAAAGATCAACAGCCCTAAATATGCTGCCTTTTTGTTAAAGGTGTATTGCTTTAAATTTAATCGAAGAAACGCTAAACTGCGCGCCAATTTATTTAGATAAGGTATGTGGTTTTGTGGTTTGTTTTACTTAGCAGTTTGTTTATCCCGCTTATGTACTTAGACACAATACAAAAAGGAATGCCCGTAAAGCGCTGGCTTTTACTCAGTGCGTTGCTTGGCCCATTGGCTTGGTTTTTATTTAACGTTCATTACAGGCGAGCCTGGTTGAGATATGTCGGTGTTAATACCTGCACGTGGCGCGCTTAGCTTATAGACGCCACATTACTTTTTTTAGGGCTAATTAAGCTTGGCGTTGCTTTACTTTGTTGTTGTTTTAAAAACTCAGTAAATTCGTCTTTAGATAACGGTTTTGAGTAATAATAACCTTGTACCGTTTCGCAATTAAGCGTTTTTAAAATGTCTATTTGATGTGCTTGTTCTACGCCTTCGGCAACGACATGTAAGTCAAGGTTGTGAGCAATCGTGACGATTGAATCGACCATATTTCGGCCGCGCTCGTTTTTCATATCATCAATAAACGCTTTGTCTACTTTTAGTGTATTTAGCGGAAACTGTTTTAAATAAGCCAAAGAAGAATACCCAGTACCAAAGTCGTCCATGGCTAAATGAATACCTCGGGCGCTTAACGAGCGCATAATATTAATGGCTTCGTTTGGATCATCCATTACTGTGCCTTCAGTGATCTCTAATTCTAAAAAGTACGATGGCAAAGCATTTTTTTGCAAAATAATATCAATACGCGACGTTAAATCAGGAAGGCTAAATTGTTTAGCAGACAAGTTAACAGCAACGCGCCCATTAAACAGTCCATCGTCCAGCCATTTTTTTACATCGCGACAGGCTTTGTTTAGAACAACTTCACCAATATCTATTATTTGACCTGTTTCTTCAGCAATAGGGATAAATACGCCCGGACTTATTATTCCTTTTTTAGGAGTAATAAAGCGGACTAACGCTTCCATGCCTGTTAACTTGCCCGTGCGTATATTCATTTTTGGCTGATAGTAGACTTCAAAGTGATCTTCTTTCAAACCAAAGCGCATTAGGTTTTCAATTTGTAAGCGTTTAACTGCTTGGCGGTTCATGGTGTCGTTAAAAAACAGGTAGCTGTTACCTTTCTTTTTAGCATGATACATTGCGGTATCTGCATTTTTAAGTAGTACCTCGGGTGTGTTTCCATCTTCAGGAAACAACACAATACCGACACTTGAGGTAATAGCCAGCTCGTGCCCTGCCATTTTAAATGGGGTGGAAATAGCCGCTAAAAACTGTTTTGCAGTGCGAGTGATTACATGAAGGTCGTTCGTATTTGACATTACAAGTGCAAATTCATCGCCTCCTAAACGATAAAATACATCGTTTTCGCGGGTGAGTTTATTTAATCGCATAGCAAGTTTTGCCAGTAAACTATCACCTAGTTGATGACCTAATGAGTCGTTTATTTTTTTAAAGTTATCTAAATCAAAAACAAGTAATGCATGGTGAGCGTCTTGCTGAACCAGTTTATGTAAGTTAGTAAAAAATAAATTACGGTTAGGCAGGCTTGTGGTGCGATCTCGATTTGATAAATTATGCAGCTGCGATTCTGCTTTTTTTCGCTCTGTTAAATCGGAATAAACAACCACGTAGTTAGTAATTTGGTTTTGCTCGTTTTTAATTTCATCAATTGATATTTCTATTGGCAGCAATACACGCTCATTATTGCGCAGTTTAATTTCTTGCTGAATATGCTCAGTTTGGCGCACTACATCGATAATGTTTTCAACGTAACTTGTATCGTATCCAGGCAAATTAAAATCTTTATTTAGGTATTGTTCGCGCATACCACCAAATAACGTTAAAAAACTGGGATTTATATCGACTAATTTAAAGTTCTTATCGTAAATTGCCAGCGCATCAGTAAACGACTCAACACATTTAGCAAACAGATTTAATCGTTCTTCGGTTGATTTTAACTGTGAAATATCGCGAACAGTGCCTGTCATTCTGAGCGGGGCTAGATTTGCATCTTTTTCGATAACCTTGCCGCGGTCAAGCACCCAATGCCACTTGCCAAATGTATCTTTAATTCGGTATGTGGCTTCAAAAAAAACGCTTTGCTCTGCAAAATGTTTTTTTAGTAGATGCTCAACATGAGGAATATCTTGTGGGTGTATAAGTCCTTTATTTGGTGGGAAACCCATAATAGTGGGGGAGTTCATCATGTATTTATCGTTAATACGAATAACTTCGCCTGTTTTTATATTCCAATCCCACAAGGTGTCACCACTGCCTTCAACGGTACTTTTTAAACGTTTTTCAGAGAGGCGAAGTTGGCGACGAGAGCGCCTAAGCTTGTATATAACAAATAATAGGTATGGCAAAGCGAGCGCAATAATAGCGCTCGACAATAACAGCAGAGTGTCTGAATTGTATTTAAATGAAGACTCAAAGGCGTAAGTATCAAACGAGTAAGCAAGTAATACAGCGAATAGGTTTAGTTTTATTGTTTTTATTATCATTTTTTATTACTACTAATTTACTAATGACAATTTAAAACAAGGACATTCAAGAGTCAAAGAGAATGCGAGTAAACCGGTGTTTTTTGAGATTTATTAACTTTAGCGTTACTTAAAAGCTCGTATCTTGGCCTATCTTCATCAAAAAGTACCAGAGCATAATCTTTAATTTCTTGTAGAGTCAGCATGTTAAGTGCACAAAGCAATCGTTTTTGCATATCAAAATTATGATCTCTGTTACCTATGGCAAGCCATAAGCGTTGTGATCGCAAACGTAAGTTTTTATCTTTTTCTGCAATATGCGTTTTTAAACCATGCTTTTGTTGCTGCCAGCTATGCTCGTCTAGCTCATTGATATTACCTAAATATTGATTCACATAGTGAGTATGGCGATGTAGCAAGGTTTTTGAGTCAAATTTAGGGGACTGTATATAAAAAGCAATGCCTGCCCGGGTGTTAAAAGGCGCGTAACCCGCACCAACCAAATAACCTAATTGTTGTGTTGTGCGCAACTCGTTAAAGTAGTCTTGGTTCATTAAATGATTTAACGCCATCATTTTAACTTTTTCGTTCACGTCATTGGTTTGTGCCTGGTAATACACAACCATGGCATGATCGTTACACGGTAACTCAATTTCATAACGTGTTGCTTTTTTTATTTCAAATAAAGGGCGTCTTAAATCGTCGATAGTTGTGGCATTCTGCAAATGTGCAGCCACCTTTTTTTGAAATTCTAAAGCATGATTTTCTTGCCAGTTACCATGTAAAAAAGACTCCACATGTAACGCCTTAAAAAAGTCTTGTCTAAATTCATTAAATTGCTGGAAACTTGTTGCTTTTAACGCTTCTGCTAAATCGTTAGGCTGTGGATTCCAAGGCATTAGTTTTGCACCTAAAATACTAAACAACTCACTAACAGGTTTGTTTTGGTTGCTGTTACGCCAATGCCTAACAAGTTGTTTTTTATACTCGGCAAAGCGCTTTGCACATATATCTACATTAAATAACGCATCTAAAAGTTCATCGACGAGTTCTAATTGGCTCGATGATAACCCTGCAGTATGTAGTGTAAGTCCCCCTTGGTGGGAGGTTAAATGATAACTTAAACCAGCCAGTTCTGCTGGGTAAAACTGCTCGCCAACACTATCCATAAATAAATCGGTAAATAAGCGTGTTAGCGCCATATGCTTTACGTCTTTTACCGCAAAGTCAGAGTCCATAGCTAAATAAAAATGACCTTTCGCTACTCTAAATGTGCTGTCTTGTTTAAACCAAAAATCAAACCCCGGTTCTTTTACTAAAAGTGTGGGTTGCTCTTGGGGCTTTTCTATTTCGAAAAGCTCAACCTCTTTAGTGAGATATGGGTTTGCAGTGGGTAGGTACATATCTTTAAGTGGTTTATTGATATCACTAAGGGCATCAAGCCAACTAGGTGATACTTTTTCTACTTTATAGGGTGTGTTGTACCACGCAGTTTTATGCTCGGGTTCTACGTCAGGGTGAATGAGTACAATACGCATATTGTTAGGTTTTAACCATTGCATCGCCATTTCGTGCGTTGCTTTATTAAAGCCTTCCATTAGGTAGTCACCTTGTACATAGTTGCATTCATCATAATGCTGCATATTGATGCTCAAACTACTTACCCAATCAATAAGTCGTGATTTTTCTTGGTTATCAAACGCAATTTGTAAAAGATTTTTTTTGTCTTGATATAAGCGGGGCAGCTTTTCTGTGTTGGCATTAATTAAACATATGTACTCAAAAAGCATTTCGATAATATCTTCAAAATATTCTATACCCTCATCGGTAAGCGCCATGCTGACATTAAAATCTTTAAAGTTACTGCCGTTAATGCCCCCTCCCGCCGAAAGGGCATTTATCCAACCTTGCTCTTTTAAAATAGAATACAGTGAGCCTTGTCCTTCATAACCGAGTAAATGTGCAATAAAACTGACGGTTTTATGTCGGTAAAAGTCATCAATATTAGGCATTGCAAAACTAACGATTAGTTTTTGCATGTGTTTGTGTGGCTCTATATGTAAAATTTTCCCTAGGTCTTGTTTTCGATAAAGTGGCTCGCTGATCTCAGGTTTTACAGATGCTTTATTTCCTAAAATTTGGCTAAAGTGAGCTTTTACCCAGGTTTGAAGAGTGTCTAGCTTTTCGTTTGCACATACAACTAATGTCATCCATTGTGCTTGGTAATGCTCATTAAAAAAGTCACAAAGTTCGTCGCTAATACAGCGTTTTCTGTCTGCGAGTGTTTGCAGGTTACCAACAGAAAACTTAGCGAAAGGATGTGCAGGGTTAACCGTTTCTTTATGGGCCTGATAAATGCGACGGGCATCGTCCTTAATTTTTAATTTAAATTCTGCATCAATGGCATTACGTTCTTTTTCTGTTTCATTAGCACTTAACAGAGGGGCAATAAAAAAGCGGCTAAATTGTAATAATGCGTGTTCAAACTCTTGATTGTTTATATCAAAAAAGTAGCAGCTGTGTTCTGTACCGGTCCATGCATTTGTGTTTCCGCCTGCTTGCGAAACAAAATTATTAAAACTTCCAGAGTCTGGAAATTGGTCTGTGCCTAAAAAAAGCATGTGCTCTAAAAAGTGAGCAAGACCTTGCCTATCAGCAGGATCGTCAAAGTGGCCCGCATTTACAGCCATTGATGCTGCAGCCTTTGTTGAATCTTTATCTTGCACAAGCAATACTTTTAGACCATTGTCCAGTGTAAGGGCGCGGTATGCTCTATTATCATTGCGGCTGATATTCAAATGGTGCTCCTGAAACTAAACGTTTACTTGATAACAACAGAGGATAACTTCAGGGTAGCAAGGGTGTGCTAAAAGATTTACCTGAATGTCGTGAAAGAACTATTTTAGAAAAAATAAGTTTATGTTGTTAATATAGCTGACAAGTGAGCAAACTGGCTACTGTTTATATTCTTTAATCGGTTGATTTTTTATGAAAACAATCTTAATAATGCGCCACGGCGAAGCTGCACCTATGCAGGCCGATGATGCGGCAAGAAATTTAACCCAAGTGGGTCATTTAGAAGCAAAAAAAATGGGGCTATGGCTTGCCAATACGCAAAAACCGGATGCATTGTTAGTTAGCCCTTACGTACGAGCTCAACAAACAGCAAACGGGGTCGCTGAAAGTATCACGTTTAAATATAGCGAAACGTGTGCCGATATTACCCCGGAAGGCAAACCGCATGTTGCAGCTGATTACCTTGAAACACTCATCCAAATGCACCCCGAGTGTAATAGTTGGTTAATTGTAGCGCACATGCCAATAGTGAGCTATTTGGTTGATCAGCTTTGTCCTGGAAACATGCCTATATTTAATACAGGTGCTGTGGCTGTCATTCATTACAACGAAAATACGAATCGTAGCGAATATATAAATATAAACGCTCCTGCCGATTTATAAATTAAGAGACTAATATGACCATTGAACGTCTTCAAACCGGTGCGCGAATGAGTCGCATTGTAAAGCACAACGGCACTGTTTATTTGTGTGGACAGGTATGCGCTGATGCTGAAAAGGAAATCACAGAGCAAACGCAAACCATGCTCGATAAAGTAGAAGCACTGTTAGATGAGGCCGGTAGCTCAAAAAAGCATATGTTAAGCGCAACAATTTATGTAAAAAGTATGGAGTATTTTGCCGATATGAATGCTGTGTGGGATGCATGGGTACCAGAAGGTTATGCACCGGCACGCGCTTGTGTAGAAGCCAAAATGGCACGCGATGCGCTATTGGTCGAAATTTCGGTAGTGGCAGCGCTAAAGGACTAATTTTGTATGAACAAAGCGCGGGTGGTACTCATAACCGGTTCTAGTCGAGGTATAGGGGCAGCCACCGCTGTTTATTTTGCGCGCCAAGGATATGATGTATGTATTAACTATAAGACCCATTTAACTCAAGCAGAATACGTTGCCGATAGAGTAAGAAGTTATGGTGTACGAGCCGAACTAGTAAGGGCCGATGTATCTCAAGAGAGCGATGTTAACGATTTATTTTCACGTATAGATAAAGTATTTGGCCGGCTCGACGTACTTGTAAATAATGCCGGTGTGCTTAAACCTCAAATGCCGCTGCTAAACATGGACGCAAAGCGAATTAACGAATTACTCACTACAAACATTACCAGCACATTTATATGTAGCCGAGAAGCCATTAAGCGTATGTTACCCGGTAGCAGTATTGTTAATGTGTCATCGGTAGCGGCTAAAACAGGTTCACCTAATGAATACATTGATTATGCAGCGACAAAGGGCGCTATTGATACATTGACCATGGGTCTCGCCAAAGAGGTTGCTTGTAAAGGCGTGCGCGTTAATTGTGTTAGGCCAGGCCTTATTTACACTGATATGCACACAGATGGTGGTGAAGAGGGGCGGGTAGAACGGCTTAAAAGTAATCTTCCTCTGCGTAGGGGTGGGCAACCTGAAGAAGTGGCTGCTGCAATATACTTTTTAGCCTCACATTCTGCTTCATTTACCACAGGCACTTTTATTGATGTAGCTGGTGGCTTATAAATTAAAGTAAAACCGCTAACCAAAACGTTAAACTCACTACACTTAAAATAGTAGATAGCACCACCGCTCCTGCAAGCGTTGCTTCATGTTGTTTAATTTGACTCGCTATTAAATAGGCGTTTACGCCAACAGGTGAGGCACTTAATAAAACTAGTACGGTTAGTATTTGCGGGTCGAGCTTAAATATATATGACCCAATAAATAGTACGCCTGCCGGCAATATAATAATTTTTAAAATCGAGGCAATTAAAGCAGGTTGCCAGTTTGCTGCTATTTTATAAAACGCTAGGTTTGCGCCCAATACAAATAGCGCACAGGCTATTGCAGGGGTTGCTAATAATGCCAAACTGTCCGTTAAGTTTTTAAATAATACAATGCCCGAAACGTTAATGATTAAGCCACAACCAATACTTAAAACAATAGGGTTAAGCACCATGCTTTTGCCAAACTGTGACCACGAGAACGAACTGCTATTGCCCTTTGCCCCAATTAAATAGGTCAGTGCAAATAATAAAGTGCTGTGGAAGGTGATGATCATAAAAGCAATGGCTATTTTCTCTTTGCCCAGCGATGCAATAATGATAGGAATACCTACCAACACCATGTTTGAGTAACTAGCCGCAAGACCAAATACGCCGTGTTTTTGGTAATTTTTACTATTATTTTTATTCAAATAAAATCGGTCGACTAAAATACCTAATCCAAAAATACACAACACCGGGATATAAAAACTTAAAAATGCAGAAAGACTAATGCTTTGCTTTAAGTCTATTTGCGACATATTCAATAATAAAAAAGCCGGCAAACTTATGTAAAAAGTAAATTTACTCAGCCCTGTAATGTGCTGTTTGTTAAAAAACGAAAGCCGGCAACAGCCATAACCCAATGCGACAATGAAGATAAGTGGAAAAATAATAGAAACAATATGCACGTAATTACTTCCTAGTAATATGTTGGGTTAGCGTCTAAATTCATCGCTTTGTGGTAAGTTTATCAAAATAAGTACCGCGCCTTTACCACCGTATTCAAGTGGCGCTTGATGCATTGCAATTACGTCTGGGTGCTGAACTAGGTACTGAGGAATTTTATGTTTAAGTATGCCACCACCAATTCCGTGCACAACACACGCACAATAATAATGTTGTTTTTTACATTCGTGAATGAGTCCTGCTAATTCATCTTTAGCAATTTCTTTGTTTAAGCCATGCAAATCAAGCGTTAAATCAGGTGCAAAGTCGCCTCGTCGTAATTGCTTGGGTAAATAAGTGTCGTGCCCTTCTTTTACATAATGGACAGTGCCGTGGGTGTCTATATCGGGAATATATTCATCTGAGAAATAAAATTCAGATTGAGCCTGCTTTTTTTGCTGGGCAAATTGCTTTGCTTGTGACACCTTAGGCTTTGTATCAAAACGATGAGTATCTTGTTTAAATACTTTAGCGCCTGTGATCGTTTGGCGAAATAAGTCTATGTCGTCATTGCTTAGGGACGATGGTGATGGAGAGTCTTTTTTCATAACAATTACCTAAACAAAAAAACGTAAAAACGCAGCGCAAAAGGCGGTACAATACTTAAATGAGAGACAATTGTAATTTGCTAAGCCAATATAGGCAATGCAATCGTCTTAAAGACTCAAAACAGTCAGTAAGCTAATACAGGTAAAAATATATGAGCGATTTACAAATTGAAGAAGCAACACTCGAAGAAGCTGTTGCAGAACTGTCAACTTTACATGACTGGTTACGTTGGACTACAAGCCAATTTGCAAGTAGTAGCATATTTTTTGGACACGGAACAGATAACGCGTGGGATGAAGCTGTGAGCCTGCTTTTACCAGCGCTTAGCTTACCCGTTGATGCACCAAAAGAATTAATGCATGCGCGTTTAACAAGTACAGAAAAAAACCGACTAGCGAGTCTTATTGCTGAGCGTATAAACGACTGCACTCCAGTCCCTTATTTAACTAACATTGCATGGTTTGCAAGCATGCCGTTTTACGTAGATGAACGTGTACTAATTCCTCGTTCACCATTTGCAGAACTTATTAGCAATCGGTTTACGCCTTGGCTTGTTGAGCCAAACTCGGTAAATCGTATTTTAGATTTATGTACAGGGTCGGGCTGTATAGCCATCGCACTTGCACAAGCATTTGAGCAAGCGCAAGTAGACGCTGTTGATATTTCGTATGAAGCGCTTGAAGTAACTGATATTAACATTAATGACTACATGTTAAGTGATCGAGTACTGCCTATACAATCAGATGTATTTAGTGGCGTAGAAGGCCAAAAATACGACTTAATCGTGGCTAATCCACCGTATGTGGATGCTGAAGATATGGCAGACTTACCGCGCGAATTTCACCATGAGCCAGAGCTAGGCCTTGCATCAGGGCACGATGGTCTTGATGTAACGCGTACTATTTTAAGCGAAGCCAGCAATCATCTAACCGATAACGGTTTGTTATTTGTAGAAGTGGGGAACTCTATGGTACATATGGATGCTTTGTATCCAAATGCGCCATTTGAATGGATTGAGTTTGAACAAGGTGGTTTAGGCGTATTTGTTATTAGCAAAAAACAGCTAGATGAGTATTTTTCAAAATAACACGACTTGCTTTAGGTTAATATGAGCTAACTTAAACGTAAGTGAATACATGGCTGGGCATATTAGCCCAGCTAATGGTCGTCATTAGGAATGAGGAAAGTTAATGGCAGGTAATAGCATTGGACAGTTATTTAAAGTGTCCACTTTTGGAGAGAGCCATGGCGTTGCTTTAGGCGGCGTTGTTGACGGCACTCCCGCAGGTCTTGAATTAACAGAGGCCGACTTACAAATAGATTTAGATCGCCGCAAACCAGGCCAAAGCCGATATACCACGCAGCGCCGCGAGAGCGATCAAATAAAAATATTAGCAGGCGTTTTTGAAGGTAAAACAACGGGTACAAGTATTGGTTTATTAATCGAAAATACCGATCAACGTTCACAAGATTACGGCAAAATTAAAGACGTGTTTCGCCCAGGCCATGGTGATTACAGCTATTGGCACAAATATGGCCTTCGTGATTATCGCGGAGGTGGCCGCTCGTCTGCACGTGAAACCGCAATACGCGTAGCAGCTGGCGCAATTGCTAAAAAATATTTAAAGCAATTTCATGGTATTGAAGTAAAAGCATGCTTAAGCCAACTAGGTCCTATTAAAGCAGAAAGTTACGATTGGGAAGAAGTTGAAAACAACTTGTTCTTTTTTCCTGATGTAAGCAAGCTAGAAGCGCTCGATGAATACATGCGTGACCTAAAAAAACAAGGTGACTCAGTAGGCGCTAAAGTGAAGGTAGTGGCAAGCAATGTACCTGTAGGGTTAGGTGAGCCTGTATTTGATAGGTTAGATGCTGAAATTGCGCATTCACTAATGAGCATTAATGCCGTTAAAGGTGTTGAAATTGGTGATGGCTTTGACGTTGTTGAACAAAAAGGCTCAGAGCATCGTGATGAACTAACACCTGAAGGGTTTACTTCAAACCATGCTGGTGGTGTGCTTGCAGGTATTTCTACAGGGCAAGACATAGTAGCGTCTATTGCGTTAAAACCGACATCAAGTATTACTATCCCTGGTAAGAGCATTAATACAAGCAACGAAGCGGTTGAGATGATCACCAAAGGTCGTCACGATCCGTGTGTGGGCATTCGAGCAATACCTATTGCTGAGGCTATGATGGCTATTACATTAATGGACCATTTACTGCGCCAGCGCGGTCAAAACCCGCATGTAAACCACGAGCATGGACCCATTAACGGCTCTGTATAATGGTTTAAATTTAGTCACTTTAAAAGCGCGTTTTTCGCGCTTTTTGTTTATGTAAAATAGTTAATGTAGTTTAAGGCCCAGTTCAACTTTACCGTTATATGATTTTCCATAGAGGTAAATTATGCAAGATTCAATTCAAACACACAGTGAATACGCTAAACAAAAAGCAACCCTTGCGCGCCTAGCGCGTTTTAGCCAATTAACCGACAGTAGTATTCGTTTTCCTTTCACAAACTTTAGGTTTGGTATTGAGGCGGTGATTGGTTTTGTGCCCGTTGTAGGGGATGTGATAGGGCTTATTTTATCTAGTTACGTATTATTTGAGGCTCAAAAGTTAGGTATTAGCTGGCATGTTAAACTGCTGATAATTATTAATATGCTGATAGATTTTTTTGTCGGATCTATTCCTATTTTTGGCGATATATTTGATGCGTTTTTTAAAGCTAATACCCGAAATACACACATACTTAAAAAGCATATTACAAAGCAACTAAATAAAAACAGTAACGGGTAATTTTTAGTATTTATTTTGCGGTTAATTAATGTACAGTTGGGAAGTTCGTTTTTAACAAGGAATAGGTAATGGAATTATTTATCGGCAATAAAAACTACTCAAGCTGGTCATTGCGCGCATGGTATTTAATGAGTAAATTTGAATTGGAGTTTGATGAGATTCAGCTTGTACTCGATACCCCAGACTTTTACAGCGAGTTAAAAAAACATTTTACAGTTCAAAAGGTACCCGCATTAATTGATGGTGATTTACACGTTTGGGACTCACTTGCTATTTGTGAATACATTAACGATGCGTACCTTTCGCAAGTTGCCTGGCCTAAATACGTAACGCAGCGTGCAACTGCACGAGCTTTAAGCGCTGAAATGCACTCAGGCTTTATGGCTCTTCGAAGTGAAATGCCAATGAATATAAGGGCAAAGCGAAAAATTACACTTTCAGATGATGCTAAAAAAGACATCGCCCGCATCGACGACATATTTGCTAAACAGCAAGAAATTTACCCAAACCAGTGGATGTTTGGCGATTTTAGTATCGTTGATGCAATGTATGCCCCCATTGTACTGCGATTGAAAACCTATCAGGTAACCTTGTCTAAAGCCGCTAATAGTTATTGCCAACATGTATTAGCATGCCCTGTATTACAAAGCTGGATAACTCAAGCACTGCAAGAAACCGATATTGTTGATGCAGATGAAGCTGGGGTTGATTTATAAATATAGGTCAGTAAGCGACTTTTACTTTAGCTATAAAAGCCCGTACAATTCGTCTCGTTTTTAGTGCGCCAAAAGGCGCTTTAACCGAGACGAATTAGTCGTATTATATGCATCAAATCGCTGATCTTATTTCTATTTTCGAAAACACATTTTACCAAAGCCATAATACAAGGCTGATCAAAGGTGATTGTGAGCCCGTGTACCTTCCTGCAACACAAGACATTCCTTATCATCAAATTGTGTTTGCACATGGTTTTTATGCCAGTGCCTTACATGAAATAGCCCATTGGCTGGTTGCGGGCATTGATCGTCGACAACAAGAAGATTACGGCTATTGGTATTGCCCCGATGGCCGCGATAAACACCAGCAGGCTGAGTTCGAAAGTGTAGAAGTCAAGCCACAAGCCATTGAATGGCTATTAAGCACCGCAGCGGGTTTTCCCTTTAATGTATCGGTAGATAATTTAAATGGTGAGCAAACATGTCGTTTTGATTTTCAAAAGCGGGTTCACCAGCGCGTGCTTACGTTGATTGAAAGTGGTTTTAATGCACGAACTCAATCATTATTAATCGCGCTTACTCGTTTTTATCACACACCATGGCCAATGACTGCAAATCAGTTTGATTGGCAACACCCTCAGGAGTTTTGTGATGCAGTTTAAATTAGGTTTAATTATAAACCCTGTAGCAGGATTAGGCGGAAGTGTCGCCCTCAAGGGAAGTGATGGGGCGCAAACCGCAGCAAAAGCGATTGAGCTAGGTGCACAACCTAAAGCAAATAGCCGTACTAAAGCCGCACTAGAAATACTGTTACCGTATAAAGAGCAGCTTGTTATTTATACCGTAAATGGCGAAATGGGCGAACAAACAGCAAAAGCTTTAGGTTTTAATGTTGAAGTTGTATACAACACAGACGCAGTAACAACGCCGGATGATACCGAGAGTGCCGCACAGGTGTTAAAAAATGCCGATGTAGATTTAGTTCTATTTGCAGGTGGCGATGGCACCGCACGTAATATTTGCCATGCCATTGAAGATACTGTCCCAGTGCTTGGCATTCCTGCCGGATGTAAAATCCACTCTGGCGTATATGCCATTACACCAAAAGCTGCAGGGCGAGTTGTTGAAATGCTCGTAAAAGGCGAGTTAGTGACGTTAGCTGATGCCGATGTAATGGATATTGACGAAGACGCATTTAGGAAGGGCACAGTAAAAGCTAAACGATTTGGCGAAATGCAAATACCCAGCGAAGTACGTTATGTGCAAGCTGTAAAAAATGGCGGTAAAGAAACAGACGAATTAGTACTTTCAGATATAGCCGCTTACGTTGTGAGCGAAATGGACGAAGACACACTTTACATTATGGGTAGTGGTTCAACAGTCGAAGCTATAATGGAAGAAATGGGCCTTGAAAATACTTTGTTGGGTGTTGATTTAATAAAAGATCAAACACTTGTAGGCCAAGACCTAACAGCCGCCGACTTACTTGAACTTACCCATAAGAAAAAGACCAAACTTGTGATCACTTTAATTGGTGGGCAGGGTCATATTTTTGGTCGCGGAAATCAGCAGCTAAGCCCTGCGCTTATCCGCGCTATTGGCAAAGAGAACATTATTGTTGTTGCAACAAAAACCAAGCTACAGGCATTGAATAACCGCCCGTTAATTTGCGATACAGGCGACAACGAACTAGACGACGAATTAACAGGTTACATAAAAGTAACCACCGGATTTAACGACCATATTATGTATGCAGTAGGGCACCAATTCCAAGATGAAACGGGTGCTATACAAAATCAGGAGATAAACAAGTGACCTTAGTAAACTATATTGACGCGGCTCAACAGTATTATGATGATTTAGTTATCAAAGCAACGGATGACGAATTATTTGCAGGCGGCTACTTACGCGGTCATTTTGATCTTGCTGTAGGCTATGCTGAAGTTGAGCAACTTACTATCAGTATTGAGCAGTTAAACGAAACAGTAGAGCAAAGTCTTGTAAAAGCGTACCGTAACGGAGAACTTAACGAAGAAGACAAGGCACTAGTTGTTCGCTTATGGGAAGAAGTTAAAGCGCTCGCTTAGTAACCAAATGAACAAAAAAAGCACGATTATCTTTGGTAATCGTGCTTTTTTTGTTTAACGTTCCTAAAATAGCTTTTTACGTTAATTTACTGTTGCGTATTAATGCGATATTGTTACTTAAATAAATTTTAATGAGCGAAATACAATGAGTAATAATCAAGATGCTTTACCTTCAGGAGTTGTTGCGCGCTTCTTGAATGTAGTTGAGCGGGTTGGTAATAAGCTACCTGATCCAGCAATTATATTTTTGTTTGCTATGTTATTAATATGGGGTTTGTCGTGGTGGTTTTCTGGCGTAAGTTTTGATGCAATTGATCCGCGTACAGGCGAAGCAATTATAATAAACAACATGCTTGCAAGCGACTCGTTGGCCACTTTTTTATCTTCAATGGTAAAAACATTTACCGGCTTTGCTCCTTTAGGCGTAGTACTTGTTGCTATGTTAGGTGTTGGTGTCGCTGAGCACTCAGGCTTTATTAATACTGGCCTTAAGCTGATGTTAAAAGTAACGCCTAAAAAGCTGTTAACACCGTCAATTATTTTAGTGGCTATTGTAAGCCATACAGCCACGGACGCAGGTTACGTGCTTGTGATACCGTTAGCTGGCGTAATCTTTTATGCAGCAGGAAGGCACCCATTAGCGGGTATTGCAGCGGCGTTTGCCGGTGTAAGTGGTGGCTTTGGCGCCAACTTTATTCCATCTGGAATAGACCCACTACTGCAAAGCTTTACACAAAGTGCTGCTCATATTATTAATCCTGATATGTCGATAAATCCATTAAATAATTGGGCGTTTGCCTCAGCATCAAGCATGTTTATTGTATTACTGGGTTGGTATATTACCGATAAGATTATTGAACCTCGTTTACAAAATACGCCACTTGATGGAAACAGTGAAGACTTACCTGTTTTTGAAGATGCGCGTAGCGATGAAAAGCGCGCATTCTTCATAGCAAGCAGCGTAATGATTGCAGGCATTGCTTTACTCGCTTACGTGTCTGCGCCGGTAGATTCAGCCATGCGTAGTAGCGATGGCTCCTTAACTAATTTCCGTTCACCTTTGATGCAATCTATTGTGCCGTTGATCTTTTTGTTATTTTGGATCCCAGGCGCAGTATATGGCTTTACAGTAGGTACATTTAAAAGCTCTAAAGATATGATAGATGCCATGAGCAAGGCAATGGGCGGTATGGCTTACTACATTGTTATGGCATTCTTTTGTGCGTTATTTATTGCTGCCTTTAGCAAATCTAACTTAGGGGCATTACTTGCAATCGAAGGGGCGCAGTTATTAAAAGCAATGGCACTTCCAAGTTCGGTAACGGTGGTAGGTATTATATTTTTAACCGCATTCGTTAATTTATTTGTAGGCTCTAGCTCGGCCAAGTGGGCATTACTAGGGCCGGTATTTGTGCCTATGTTAATGCAATTGGGTATTTCACCTGATTTAACGCAAGCGGCTTATCGTGTTGGTGATTCTAGCTCTAATATTATTACACCGCTTATGCCTTACTTCCCATTAGTTGTGGTTTATTGTCAAAAGTACGTTAAAAGTACGGGAATTGGTACGCTAATAGCGATGATGCTGCCATACTCGGTTGCATTTTTAATAGGTTGGAGCTTGTTTCTACTCGGTTATTGGGCATTGGGTATTCCGCTAGGGTTAGATGCAAGTTACGTGTATCCAGCAGTAGCGCCTTAACATAGAGCATTCGATACAATACAGTAAAAGCCTCACTATTAATAAAGTAGTGGGGCTTTTTAGTTTTAATTGAATGATTTACACAGAAGTTTATAGTCGCTGTGCTTTGAAGATAATCATGGTTTGCGGTTGTGAGCTACGCAGAACAGCTTGAACCATTACTTAAATTTTAGACACAAAAAAACCTTGGCACTCTCGTACCAAGGTTTTTTTATTAAAGATCTGTTGCTTACTTAGCGGTAAAGCTAACTGGGCGACGTTCTTTACGAGGTCCGCTACGCTTATCACCGCGTGGGCCATCGTTACGTTTTCTATCACCAGATGGGCGTTCGCCACGTGGTTCAGCTGGGCCTTGATCTTGTGTAATTGTCATACCCATTGGGCGTTTACAAATAAACACTTTTTGGAAATGATCCAGTACATCTTTAGGCATGTTTTGTGGTAACTGAACAGTGCTGTGTTGATCGTGTAAACGAATGTCACCAATAAACTTGCTTGAGATATCAGCTTCGTTAGCAATTGCGCCAACAATGTTCTTAACCTGAACACCATGCTCACGACCCACTTCGATACGGTAAGTATCCATAGGGCCTGCATCACGGCTGTTACGCTCGCGAGGTTTACGCTCAGCGCGTTCACCACCACGTTCGTTACGACGTCCGCGATCACCACGGTCATTACGTGGGCTGCGTTCGTTACGCTCACGTGGTTGAATTTTAACTTCTTCAACTTTGATTGGCGACTGTTGCTGCGCTAAACACAGTAAAGCACCCGCTAAGCTTTCAAGAGGAAGGTCAAGTTTTTCAGCCATGTTAGTAGCAACGTCGTTAAAGAACGTAATGTCTTTGTTTTCAAGCGCAATACTTAATTTTGCTTGTAACGCAGCGATACGTTTTTCTTCAACAACTTTAGCTGTTGGTAATTCAACCTGAGCAATTTCAGACTTAGTATGACGAATGATATTTTTAAGTAAGTAACGTTCGTTATGCTTAACAAATAAAATTGCTTTACCAGTACGACCTGCACGACCTGTACGACCAATACGGTGAACGTAGGCTTCAGAATCTTGTGGAATGTCGTAGTTGATAACTAAGCTTAAACGGTCTACATCGAGACCACGAGCTGCTACGTCAGTTGCAATAACAACGTTCAGCATGCCACTTTTTAAGCGGTCAACAGTGCGTTCACGTGCTTGCTGGTTCATGTCACCATTAAGCGGAGCTGCAGAGAAACCTTCGCGCTCTAATAATTCAGCAAGTTGAACGGTATCGTTACGTGTACGTACGAAAACAATAGCACCTTCGTATTGCTCAGCTTCTAAAAAGCGAACAATCGCTTTGTTTTTATGTACGCTTGCGTTCCAAAACACTTGCTCAACAGACGATACTGTCGAGTTACGCGCAGAAATATGAACCTGTTCAGGGTTATTCATATATTTGCTGCTGATGTTTTGAATTTGCTTAGGCATGGTCGCAGAGAAAAGACATGTTTGCTTTTCGCGCGGTGTTTTTTCCATGATGTTTTCAACATCATCGATAAAGCCCATACGTAACATTTCATCGGCTTCATCAAGTACAAGTGCTTGAAGAGCATCAAACTTGATAGTGCCACGGTTAATATGATCGATTAATCGACCCGGAGTAGCAACAATGATTTGAGCGCCACGACGAAGTGCGCTTAATTGAATGCTGTAGCTTTGACCACCGTATAGTGCTAATACTTCAACACCACGAGTACCTTTTGCATATTGTTCAAATGCCTCAGCAACTTGGATCGCAAGCTCACGTGTAGGTGTGAGTACAAGGATCTGTGGCTGTTTCACAGACGGGTTAATATTGTTTAGTAACGGCAGTGCAAATGCTGCGGTTTTACCTGTACCCGTTTGTGCTAGTCCCAGTACGTCCTTTCTTTCTAGCAATAACGGTATACATTGAGCTTGGATTTCAGATGGTGTCTTGTAACCCAACTCTTCAACTGCCTTCAAAATTGCAGGAGAAAGATTTAGAGATTCAAACGTGACTGGTTCTGACATTAATACGCCTCAACGAATTTAAAGAGGCGCGCATTATATAGGATTAGCGAGGCAAATGCTTGTATAAATTAAAACTAATTTGTATGTGCTTGATGTTGGTTGAAATTTAACCAGTCCAATTGTGGGATTATTGAACTGGTTAACAAATTTAATGCACGACTATTTGTACAAGCCTAGGTTTTCTTTTGCATAAGCTTCAAATTCGGTAAAACCGCCAATGTGACTTTGATCAACAAAAATTTGCGGGACAGTAGGGCAAGGTTTACCTGCTGACTTCTCTAAATCGGCTTTGCTTATGCCTTCTTTTATGATGTCGATGTAACGAAATTTAAAATCATCGCGCTCGTTGGCAAGTTGCTCTGCAACATCTTTGGCACGAACACAAAATGGGCAGCCTTCACGGCCAAAAATTACTGTAAGCATAGTGCTCTCCTTTATTTGATTGAATTTAGTTTAAATGATTAAAAAATATAATAAAGCGCAAAAAAGTGATTGTGCCATTCTATTATTGCGATGAACATTAATTTGACCGAGTCATGGACGGCATAATTCACCACGTCCTTGCCGCTATTCCTAATTGGGTTGAATAGCCCATTGCGTGTGCTGTTATCTGTAAATTTGAATTTATTACGTAGTAAGTTGGAAAAGCGCTTACTTTATAATTTGATTGGGTATATTGATTACCAAGAAGTATGGGCATACTTAGGTTTAAGTCATCAATAAATTGAGTAACTTGTTGCTCATTTTTATAATCAAGGGCAATACCAATTACATTAATGTCTGAGTTTATTAAGGTGCTTTGTAAGTTGGGCATGCTGTAGCGGCATATTGTGCACCAAGGAGCAAAGAAATACACAATGGTTGTTCTCCCTTCAAGCTCTGCAATACTAAATCTTTCGTTATTTTTATTTAAAATAGGCAAGTTAAAATAAGGGGCAGGAGTATGGTTTGTTTCAAGTAAATTACGAGTTTGGTAGGCACTTGCTAAGTAAAACACGAGTATTGCTAAACTTAAATTTATTAACGTGCTACGTATTAATGCCATTGATTTTATCTGACCTATTTATAATTAAAAGCCAACCCTAACATAAATGCTAAGCAGCCACTGTTATTAGACAGGCAGAGCTTTAGCGTTTGCTTGTGTATCAAGCCCAGTTGCTAATAAAGCCTATGTTAAAGTTTCACTGCTTTACACAAATCAGGCCTTTAGCTAATAAGGTCTGCTGATTACGTTAGAAATTTCCTGATTACATTTTAATGGTTGAATTTATAACTTTAACCCTAAGCTCTATATTTGAGACGAACATATAGAATATGTTTTTTAACTGCAAAGGAGATCAAGATCATGAGCAATTATTTACAACCAGCAATGAAAATGCCTTCACTTAAAGTTAAAGATAATGAGAACAACCTTGCTGACGTGTCGGCTCGACAGACAGATTTACCCTGGAAAATGATAGTAATCTATCGCGGAAAGCATTGTCCATTATGTACTAAACAACTTAATGCGCTTGCTAAAATGAATGATAAATTTAAAGATGCAGGGGTAGAGATTGCCGCTGTTAGTGGTGACAGTCACGCACAATTAACAGAGCATCTAAACGATTTACACGTTAATTTTCCTCTTTATAGTGGGTTATCATTAGCTCAAATGACTGATTTAGGCCTGTATATTAGTGAACCACGCAGTGAAAAAGAAACCGATCACCCATTTGCTGAACCTGCTATTTTTGTAATTAACGAGCATGATCAAATTCAGATACTAGATAAATCAAATGCACCTTTTTCACGCCCTGATTTAAATGATTTGTTGGCTGGCATTGAATTTATTCGCGAAAACGATTATCCAATTCGTGGCACATTAACACACTAATTAGCGATGAATACTTAGCGCTAATCTACAATACTGAACAACCATTTTGAGGAATTAAAAGCATTTGACTTTTTAATGCCTCAAAATGGGTTACTAATTTCACTAGTTTATAAAATGAGGAATTTTTTTTAATATTTTAATTTATTTACTTGAAAACATTTTTACCGTCCATATATAGTTTAGTAGGACGCCTGATGGGTCCTAAACTAAACTTAAACAATTGAAATTTATATTATTAATTTATATTTGTTAGCGCTTGTTCAAATGAAAAGTGCAAACAAAATATCGCTTAAATATGAGGATATTATTATGCGTACAGTAGACTTATCACCACTTTATCGTTCATTCATTGGATTTGATCATTTAGCGTCTTTAATGGATGCTGCGGCGAATACAGACAAGCAGCCGAGCTTTCCTCCTTACAACATTGAAGCACTCGATCAAGACAGATACCAAATCACTATGGCTGTTGCCGGATTTAGCGACAACGAGCTAAGCATTGAGTCAGAAAATAACACATTAAAAGTATCGGGTATAAAAGCTAATAAAGATGAAAAAAAAGAACGTAAGTTTATTCATCAAGGAATTGCAGAACGCAATTTCGAGCGAAAGTTTCAGCTAGGAGACCATGTTAAAGTACTTGGCGCCGACTTAGCAAACGGCTTACTTACTATAGAGCTTAAGCGCGAAATACCTGAAGCATTAAAACCGCGCAAAATTGAGATCGGCCAAGGACGTTTATTAGAAGATAGCTAATCTGGTTTTAACAACATTTTTTCCCTGATTATTTGGCCGCCTCTTCTGAGGCGGCTTTTTTGTGTCATAAAGACTCAATGTTATTTATGTAGTGTGTAGCTTGATTAAGTGTGTCTTCGCGTAATTCATCGCTTTGCTTATCCCAATTTCTATAAACCATGCCTATGCGTGGATTTTTCTCTAGTTTTTCGCGGTGTGTTTGCATAAAACGCCAATATAAACTGTTCAGTGGGCAAGCTTTACCCCCCACTTTTTGTTTCACGTCGTATTGACAATTTTTGCAGTAGTCGCTCATTTTATTGACGTAATTACCACTTGCAGCATAAGGTTTAGTGGCAATAATTCCATCGTCTGCAAATTGGCTCATTCCACGTGTGTTAGGCATTTCAACCCACTCAATGGCATCTATATAGACACCTAAGTACCAGTTATCAACTTCGTCAGGGTTTATTCCGCTGAGTAAACAAAAGTTACCAATGATCATCAAACGCTGTATATGATGAGCATAGGCAGTATCTAAGCTTTGCTTTAATGAGTGGCTCAAACAGTTCATTTTTGTATTACCATCCCAAAAATATTGAGGGAGCTTATTATTGGCTTTTAGTTGATTTTTAGTCGCGTAGTCGGGCATGTTTACCCAATAAACAGCACGAACGTATTCTCGCCAACCGAGTATTTGTCTGGTAAACCCTTCAACTTGTGAAAGAGATATCTCGTCAGGCCGTTGCTCGAATTCAGATATTACACGTTTGATTACATACAAGGGGTGAAGAAGTTTAGTGTTTAGGGCAAAAGAGAGCCTGCTATGGTAAAGACTGGTATTGTCTTTACTTTGATCTGTCATTGCATCCTGAAACTTACCAAAATTGACAAGTAAATGCTCACAAAAGTATTCAAGAGACTCTTTGGCTTGCTTACGTGACGTAGACCATTCGAGTTTTCCTTCTTTAATTTCTCCAAAGTAAGCGATGTTGTGTTTTTTTAAACGAGCGAGGATATGACTTACATCGTTTTTAAATAATTTAGGCTCTGGGATAGATTTTAAGTCTTGCTTAGAGAATTTATTGCGGTTATTACAGTCGTAGTTCCATTTACCGCCAGCTGGCTTATCGTCCTCCATTAATAAATCATATCGTTTACGCATAGCACGATAAAAGTGCTCCATGGTCACGTGCTTATCTTTTTTGAATCGATCTTTAATTTCGCTAAAGGGCAGTAAAAAATGCTCTGAGTCATATGCTGATACATTTATTTCGGATGATTTTTCAAAATCAGCTAATTGCGATTTTAACCTAAATTCGTCTGGGTATAAGTATTCTATGCAGGAGCAGTTATATTCCTTAGCAACACGATTTAGTAGTGCGGGTAGGTGTTTATCTTCGTGTGTGTCGTCTAGGGTTAAGTGCAATACATTGAAACCTGCAGATTTTAACGCAGTTGCAAAGTTTTCCATTGCATTAAAAAAAGCACAAAGCTTTTGCACATGGTGTTTAACGTAATTGGTTTCTTGTTTTAATTCTGCGATAAGGTAGAGAACACCGTCCTCTTTACTTTTAAGCCAAGAATGAGAAGGATTGAGTTGATCGCCTAAAATGAGTCTTAAGGTTCTGTAAGTCGCCATGATTAAACCAAAATTGAAATTTGTACGAGGGTGTCTGCTTAATCGATCGCTGTAATTTTAATAACAAATTGTATAATTTGAGCTTTATTTAAATATTCGCTAATGAGTGTATAACCACTCATCAAGCATCAAATTTGATATGAGTAGGCTCAATTAAAAGCGCCTTAGTTATTATTGCTTTGCTTTTGTTTAGAAAGTTGGGTTAAGCACACCACGTTAGAGACGTTAAACAGCGTATCATTCGTATAGCGTTCAAAGTAAGTAAGCACTTTGCGCCATGCTAAATGACTTTCTTCATTAAAAAACCGACCTAAATGTTCAACTAATGTTACATAAAATATATCAGTCAGAGGTTTAATATCACTCTGCTGAATATTTAATTTTTTTAAAAACTGTAAGTGATGGCTCAGAAATGGAGCAACCGATGATGGATTATCAATATTTTTGATTATGCGGTCTAAGGTACAATATAAAATATAACTTTTTTCGTTAAACTGTTCAGCTGTTAGCGTGTTCATCGAAATATCTGACTCTACAAGCTTTCTATGAAAACGCGCGGTAAATGCATGAAAGTTTGGTTTTATGATGCCAATACTTTTTAATAAAACAGATTTATGTGAATTCATCAGAGCCTCACAGAAGATTAAAAACTTATTTTTTTATTTTTATTATTATAGCTCGCGTAACAAAAATTACACGTTTTTTGATATAAAAGTATTAATTTGTTGATAACTTTTTGAGTTCTATTGTTTTTCAAATAAAAGTGAGAGTAGTTATTAATTCCATTATTGTGATTTCACTAGGCTTAACTAGCAAATGATTAGCCGTTTAAAATAAGTTTATACCCATAATAGGTATAATGTTTTATTTCCTTATATCTGATTTGAACTGTATTTCCAAAGTTATTGGTTATTATGGTTGCTAATTATCCCCAACATCCCTATAATAGCGGCCATTGTTTAGTCTGTTTTAAAACAGCTAACAGCGATGTTAAATCAAGGTTTGATATCTATTGGCGCGGGATGGAGCAGCCTGGTAGCTCGTCGGGCTCATAACCCGAAGGTCGTCGGTTCAAATCCGGCTCCCGCAACCAATTCTACTAATAAGTGAAAACTTATTAATTTATATCGCGCATTCTATGTAATGCGCGTTTTGCGTTTAAGCTAATGTAGTTTAATTTGGTCAGTTACTGACTCGCAACCAAGCTCGGCCCTAGGCCACACAGTTTTGTGCTTTATTGGTGTGACGCCCCGCTTGGTTCGGGGCGTTGTTGTATCTGCACCTTTCTTAATTTATGGCTGTTGTCATTAAATTAAAATTTAAACTCAGTATTTTAGGGCTATAAGCCCTTTTTTTGTTTGTATGGAGGATTTTCGTGACAAAACTTGAACAAGATTTAGTAACCATGTTAACGCCTGCGGTAGAAATGTTAGGCTTTGAGTTACATGGTCTTGAATTTGTACAAGCGGGTCGCCATTCTACCTTAAGAGTATATATTGCTCATGAGGATGGGATCTCAGTTGATAACTGTGCGGACGCTAGTCGCCAAATTAGTGCGATTTTAGATGTCGAAGACCCAATTACAAATGAATATGATTTGGAAGTGTCGTCTCCTGGTGTTGATCGTCCATTATTCAAACAAGATCACTACGAGCAGGCGCAAGGAGAGGAAGTACGCGTGCGTACTAAACTTCCACAAGACGGTCGTCGAAATTTTAAAGGCGACTTAATAGCAGTTAGCAGCGATATGATCACACTATCTAGTGATGGTGTAGAGCATTTGATCATGCTTAGTAATATAGAACGTGCGAATTTAATCGCAAAGTTTTAAATTCGAGTGCGAAGGAATAGGGCAAGCGAGGCATTACCCATGGCAAAAGAGATATTATTGGTTGCTGAAGCCGTTTCCAATGAGAAAGCGGTTCCAAAAGAAAAGATTTTTGAAGCATTAGAGTTCGCATTAGCGACTGCGACAAAGAAAAAACACGATGGTGAAATTGAAGTACGTGTATCAATTGACCGTAAAACAGGCGATTACGATACGTTCCGCCGCTGGCAGATTGCTGAAGTATTAGAGGATGGTTCATTAGAAAATCCTTACAGCGAAATAACATTAGAAGCTGCGCAGGTTGAAGAGCCTGACTTACAGCTAGGTGATTTTGTTGAAGAGCAAATTGATTCAATCAAATTTGACCGCATCACAACACAAATGGCCAAACAAGTAATCGTACAAAAAGTACGTGAAGCTGAGCGCGCTTTAGTTGTTGACGCATATAAAGACCAAGTGGGTGAGTTAGTAACAGGTGTTGTTAAAAAAGCAACACGTGATTCAATCGTACTTGATTTAGGCAATAACGCTGAAGCAGTTATTTACCGTGATGACATGCTACCACGCGAAAACTTCCGTCCAGGCGACCGTATCCGTGGTCTTTTATACGAAGTTAAGCCAGAAGCACGCGGTGCACAGTTATTTGTAACGCGTTCTAAGCCAGAAATGCTGATGGAATTATTCCGCATTGAGGTGCCAGAAATTGGCGAAGAAATGATTGAACTTCGCGCTGCTGCACGTGATCCAGGTTCGCGCGCTAAAATTGCTGTTAAGTCAAACGACAAGCGCATTGATCCAATTGGGGCATGTGTTGGTATGCGTGGAGCTCGTGTTCAAGCTGTTTCGTCTGAACTTGGTGGTGAGCGTGTTGATATCGTTCTTTACGATGACAACCCTGCACAATTTGTTATCAATGCAATGTCGCCAGCTGAGGTTGCTTCAATAGTATTAGATGAAGACACTCATTCGATGGATATCGCTGTAGAAGCCGATAATCTAGCACAAGCGATTGGTCGTAATGGTCAAAATGTTCGTTTAGCAAGCCAGTTAACTGGTTGGGAACTAAACGTTATGACTGTTGACGAGATGCGTACTAAAAATGAAGCGGAATCAGATAAGTTACTTAACTTATTTACTGAAAATTTAGATATCGATGATGAGTTTGCAACCTTACTTATCAACGAAGGTTTCTCAACACTTGAAGAAGTGGCGTACGTGCCAGCCTCTGAGTTTTTAGAAATTGACGGTCTTGACGAAGAAACGGTGGATGTTTTACGTTCACGCGCTAAAGATGCATTAACAACTAAAGCACTAAAAACGGAAGAAAGCTTAGAAGGCGCAGAGCCAGCTGAAGACTTACTTGCGCTTGAAGGCTTAGAGCGTCATCTAGCATTTGTAATGGCAAGTAAAGGTGTTGTAACACTTGAAGACTTGGCTGAGCAAGGTATTGACGAGCTAGTCGATATCACAGAGCTTTCATCTGAACAAGCAGGTGAGCTGATTATGGCTGCACGAAACATTTGTTGGTTTGCAGACGAGTAATTTATTAACGGAGGTATTACACACTATGGCAGAAGTAAATGTTGAAAAACTAGCCGGCGATATAGGTACAACTGTTGATAAATTGCTACAGCAATTTTCGCAAGCGGGTATCACTAAGCAGGCAACTGATAATGTAACTGAAGCTGAAAAAGCAACGTTACTTGATCATTTAAGCAAATCACATGGCGGCACGGGCTCTGAAGGCCCTGCACGCATGACTTTACAGCGTAAGAGCAAAAGCACATTAAATGTGACTGGCTCTACAGGTAAAGCGAAGGCGGTTCAGGTTGAAGTTCGCAAAACACGTACATACGTGAAGAAAAGCGCGATGGAACAAGAGCAAGAGCAGCAACGCTTAGCCGCTGAAGAAAAAGCCCGTCTTGAAGAGCAGCAAAAAGCTGAACAAGCTGCAGCTGAGTTAAAGGCAAAACAAGAGGCAGAACGTAAAGCGAAAGAAGACGCTGATCGTAAAGCCAAAGAAGAAGCTAAACGTAAAGCAGACGCTGAACGTAAAGCGAAACAAAAGCAGATGACCCCAGAGCAAAGTGCTAAGTCTGAGAAAGATCGCATCGAAGCTGAGCGTCTGCAAAAAGAAGCAGAAGAGGCCGCATTGAAGAAAGCTGAAGAAGAAGCGAAACGTCAGGCAGAAGAAGCAAGAAAACTAGCTGAAGAAAACTCGGCTCGTTGGAAGAAAGAAGAGGAAGAGCGTAAGAAGCGTGAAGAAACAGCAGATCACCACCTTACGACTTCAACTTACGCACGTGAAGCAGAAGATGTAGCTGATGCTCGTGAAGAGCAAGGCTCTCGCCGTGCTAAGAAAAAGAAAAAAGCGCCAGCAAAAGATAAGTTTGCAGCGTCTAAGGGTAAAAAAGGTAAGCTAAAAGCACCTGCATCATTACAACATGGTTTCCAAAAACCAACAGCTGATGTAAAAAATGAAGTACGTATTAGCGAAACAATTACAGTTGCTGAGCTTGCATCACGCATGGCTGTTAAAGGCGCTGAAGTTGTAAAAACAATGATGAAAATGGGTGACATGGTTACAATTAACCAAGTTATTGACCAAGAAACTGCGCAACTTGTAGCAGAAGAAATGGGCCATAAAGTTATCATCGTTAAAGAAAACGAATTAGAGCAAACAGTACTTAACGACCGTCATGAAGATGGTAAGTCAGAGCCTCGTGCTCCAGTTGTTACTGTAATGGGTCACGTTGACCATGGTAAAACATCAACGCTTGATTACATTCGTTCAGCAAAAGTTGCTTCAGGCGAAGCTGGTGGTATTACGCAGCATATTGGTGCATACCATGTTGAAACAAATGGCAACATGATCACATTCTTAGATACTCCGGGTCATGCCGCGTTTACATCAATGCGTGCTCGTGGTGCTAAAGCAACAGATATTGTAATCCTAGTAGTTGCAGCCGATGATGGTGTAATGCCACAGACTAAAGAAGCGGTACAGCATGCTCGCGCAGCGGGTGTTCCTTTAATCATTGCTGTGAACAAAATGGATAAAGAAGGCGCAGATCCAGATCGCGTTAAGAACGAGCTAGCACAGCTTGACGTTATCCCAGAAGAATGGGGCGGCGACACGCAGTACGTTCATATCTCAGCTAAAACAGGCTTGGGTATTGATGAACTACTTGAAGCAGTACTTATGCAATCTGAGCTATTAGAACTAACTGCACCAAGTCAAGGTATGGCTGCAGGTGTTGTAATTGAATCTCGTCTTGATAAAGGTCGTGGTCCAGTAGCATCTATCCTTGTTCAGTCAGGTACACTTAACCAAGGTGACATTGTATTATGTGGTCTTGAGTATGGCCGTGTTCGTGCTATGCGCGATGAAAACGGTAAAGATATCAAGTCTGCAGGCCCTTCTATTCCAGTAGAGATTTTAGGTCTATCTGGTATCCCTGCAGCCGGTGATGAAGCAACGGTAGTTAAAGACGAGCGTAAAGCGCGTGAAGTTGCATTATACCGTCAAGGTAAATTCCGTGATGTTAAATTAGCACGTCAGCAAAAAGCGAAACTTGAAAACATGTTTACTAACATGGCTGAAGGTGACGTTTCTGAAGTTAACGTGGTACTTAAAGCAGACGTTCAAGGTTCTATTGAAGCGATTTCTGATTCACTAACTAAGCTTTCTACTGACGAAGTAAAAGTGAAGATTGTGGGGTCTGGCGTTGGTGGAATCACAGAAACAGATGCAACGCTTGCTGCGGCATCTAACGCGATTGTTGTTGGCTTTAACGTTCGTGCTGATGCATCTGCACGCAAAGTGATTGATTCTGAGAACCTAGACTTACGCTACTACAGCGTTATTTACGCCTTAATCGAAGAAGTTAAGCAAGCGATGTCAGGTATGCTTGCACCAGAATTTAAGCAAGAAATTATTGGTCTTGCTCAGGTTCGTGACGTGTTCAAATCACCAAAAATTGGCGCAATTGCAGGTTGTATGGTGACTGAAGGTGTTATTAAGCGCAGCGCGCCTATCCGTGTACTACGTGATAACGTGGTTATATACGAAGGCGAACTTGAATCACTTCGTCGCTTTAAAGACGATGTGCAAGAAGTGCGTAATGGTATGGAATGTGGTATCGGTGTTAAGAACTACAATGACGTACGTGTTGGTGACCAAATCGAAGTATTTGAAACAGTTGAAGTACAACGTACTTTATAACAGTTAGCTCACTAAACAAATAAATGGGGGCTTAGCCCCCATTTGTGTATCTATTACTTAATTAGCTTATTATTAAATTTCAATAAGTTACATTTTTAGGACAAGTTTCATGAGAGAATTTTCTCGCACTGATCGTGTTGGCCAGCAAATCCAAAAAGAAATTGCTGTGATTTTACAACGCGAAATTAAAGATCCGCGCTTAGGCATGGTGACAGTGTCTGCGGTAGAAGTATCGCGCGATTTATCTTATGCAAAAATTTTCATCACTGTGTTTAACACAAAAGATGAAGATGCAGCAAAGCAAAGCGCAAAAGTACTTAACGAAGCTACGGGCTATATTCGTTCGCTTTTAGGCAAGCGTATTCGTGCTCGTATTATGCCAGAGCTAAAGTTTGTGGTTGATAATTCATTAATGGAAGGGATGCGTATCTCTAACTTAGTGGACACAATCATCAGAGAAGATAACGCAAAACACGTCAATGAAGACGATAGTAGTGTTGATGATGCGTCGAACTCAGGTGACAACATTAAACAAGCAGATGATAAAGATAGCTAAGAAGGCATATAGCGATGGCAAGACGCAGTAAGGGCCGTGCAATAGACGGGATTTTGTTGTTAGATAAACCCAAAGGTATTTCGTCAAATAAGGCATTACAGCAAGCAAAAGGTATATATTTTGCCCAAAAGGCGGGGCACACAGGTGCACTCGATCCGCTTGCTACCGGTATGCTGCCAATCTGTTTTGGTGAAGCGACTAAGTTTACTCAGTTTTTACTTGATACCGATAAAACCTATGTTGTGCGTGCTAAGTTAGGTGAAAGAACAACAACATCAGACTCTGATGGTGAAATAGTTCAGACGCGAGATGTAAATGTAACTATTGAGCAATTAAAGCAAGAAATTTCAGCGTTTTTAGGTGAATCTGATCAGTATCCATCGATGTATTCTGCGCTTAAGTATGAAGGGAAACCTTTGTATAAATATGCGCGTGAAGGGATTGAAGTTCCTCGAAAATGCAGAAAAATAAATGTATTTAGCCTAACGCTTGATGAGTTTGATGAAGCGAATAATGAAGTACAAATGACAGCTCACGTTTCTAAAGGGACTTACATTCGTACTATTGTTGATGACTTAGGTGAAAACTTAGGCTGTGGTGCCCATGTAATTATGCTTCATCGCTCGGCTGTTGGCCATTACCCCACAGATAAAATGGTATCGATAGAGCAGTTAGAATCGTTACTAGCTAAAGCAAAAGACGAAGAAACCGTTCCGTCAACCTACCTTGACGAACTGCTTTTGCCAATGGACACCGCTCTAGTTGATTTACCGGTTGTGGAAATCACTAAAGAGCAGGGTGTTTCATTTAGCCATGGGCAAGCTGTAGTTCTTGGTAAAGAATTACCTGATGGTGCAATAAAGGTATTAGCCGATGGTGTGTTTATAGGCACAGGCGAGAAAAACCCTGATGGCCATTTAAAATCAAAACGCGGTCTATCAAACCAGCAGGCAGAGTAAAGTTTAACTTGTAGTTATTATTATACTTGGTAGAATACGCCCGCTTAATCGTTTTGGCTGAATTAGTGATCGGCTAAGACACCTTTTAAATTTAATTTTTGGAGTTACTATGTCACTAAGCAATCAAGAAAAAATCGATATCATTGCTAAATTCGCACGTGCTGAAGGCGACACTGGTTCACCTGAAGTACAAGTAGCATTACTTACTTTTGATATCAACAAGCTTCAAGGTCACTTTGCTGATCACAAGCATGACTTCCACTCACGTCGTGGTCTGCTTCGTAAAGTAAGCACTCGCCGTAAATTGCTTGATTACCTTAAAGGTAAAGATATCTCGCGTTATACTGCACTAATCAAAGAACTTGGCCTACGTCGCTAAGAACTTGATTACGAGAAAAGGAGCTTTTTAGCTCCTTTTTTTGTGCCTGAAATTTAACAAATTGCATCGCAATGTCACCTTTAAAGCTATCTGTAGTCGCTCTCATTAATTCGAGCCAATTAGATGCCAAACACACAAACTAAAACTGTTTGCTGGACTCGCATTTTTACGTGGCTTTGGTATATACTGTGCGCGTAGATAAAAAGGTTTATCTACGGTTATTAACATCATTGCCAATTGTAGTACTTAATTGATTTCCAACTGAATACAATTATGTACTGTAATTGGTACTTTGATGGAACACTTATTTAGATTTAAAGGATATTTTAAGTGCAAGCAATTATAAAAGAATTTCAACTAGGTCAACACACTGTAACCCTAGAAACAGGTGCAATCGCACGTCAAGCAGACGGCGCAGTACTAGCAAGCATTGGCGATACGTCAGTACTAGTAACGGTTGTTGGTAAGCGTGAAGCACAGCCAGGTCAAGACTTCTTCCCACTAACAGTTAACTACCAAGAGCGTATGTACGCTGCAGGTCGTATCCCAGGTGGTTTCCTTAAGCGTGAAGGTCGTCCTAACGATGGCGAAACACTAATTGCACGTCTTATTGACCGTCCAATTCGTCCACTTTTTCCAAATGGTTTCGTAAACGAAGTACAAGTTATTGCAACTGTTGTATCTGTAAACCCTGAAATCCAACCTGATATGGTTGCGATGATTGGTACATCAGCAGCACTTGCTATCTCTGGCATCCCGTTCAGCGGTCCAATTGGTGCAGCTCGTGTTGGTTACATTGGTGGCGAATACGTTCTTAACCCAACGTTAAAAGAACTTGAAGAGAGCCAACTTGATTTAGTTGTTGCTGGTACTGATAACGCAGTACTTATGGTTGAATCAGAAGCAGACGTTCTTGCCGAAGACGTAATGCTAGGCGCGGTTGTATACGGCCATGAGCAATCACAGTCTATCATCAATGCTATTAACGAATTTAAAGCAGAAGCAGGCAAGCCTACTTGGGATTGGACTGCACCTGAGAAAAACGTATCGCTTGAAGAGAAAGTAGCTGAACTTGCCGCTGATAAAGTAGGCGAAGCTTACCGTATTACTGATAAAGTAGCGCGTAAAGAAGCACTTGGCGTAGCTAAAGATGCAGTTATCGAAGCACTTTCAAGCGAGCTTGCTGAAGGCGAAACGCTTGATAAGCAAGAAGTGGGTAAAGTATTCGGTTCACTCGAGAAGAAAATTGTTCGTGGCCGTATCGCTGCAGGCGAAAAACGTATCGATGGTCGTGAACCAGATATGATCCGTGCACTAGACGTAATGACTGGCGTATTACCGCGTACTCACGGTTCTGCTATCTTCACACGTGGTGAAACACAAGCATTAGTAACAGCAACGCTTGGTACAGAACGTGATTCACAGTTAATCGACGATTTAACGGGCACGCACAAAAACCACTTTATGCTTAACTACAACTTCCCTCCATTCTGTGTAGGTGAAACTGGTTTTGTTGGTTCACCTAAGCGTCGTGAAATTGGCCACGGTAACCTAGCTAAGCGTGGTATCCAAGCAGTAATGCCAACATTGACTGACTTCCCATATTCAATCCGTGTTGTATCTGAAATCACTGAATCAAACGGTTCATCTTCAATGGCGTCTGTGTGTGGTACATCACTAGCACTTATGAACGCGGGTGTTCCAATTAAAGCCTCTGTTGCAGGTATTGCTATGGGTCTAGTTAAAGAAGACGAGAAATTCGTTGTTCTTTCTGACATCTTAGGTGATGAAGATCACTTAGGTGACATGGACTTTAAAGTAGCGGGTACTACTAACGGTATCACTGCATTGCAAATGGATATCAAGATTGAAGGTATCACACAAGAAATCATGCAAATTGCGCTTAAACAAGCAAAAGCAGCACGTTTACACATATTAGAAGTGATGGACGAAGCGATTTCTGCTCCTTCTGAAGAGCTTTCAATGTTTGCTCCGCGCATTTACACAATGAAAATTCCACAGAAGAAAATTGCTGAAGTTATTGGTAAAGGTGGCGCTACTATTCGTCAACTTACTGAAGAAACAGGCACAACCATTGAAATCGGTGATGACGGTACAATCAAAATTGCCGCTACTGACGGTGAAAGCGCTGCAAATGCAATCAGCCGTATTGAGCAATTAACAGCAGAACTTGAAGTAGGTACTATCTACGAAGGTAAAGTTGTACGTATTGTAGATTTCGGTGCGTTTGTAAATATTCTTCCTGGTAAAGATGGTTTAGTGCATATTTCTCAAATTAGCACAGAGCGCGTTAATAACGTTGCTGATCACCTTAGCGAAGGTCAAGAAGTTAAAGTTAAAGTGCTAGAAGTAGACCGTCAAGGTCGTGTACGTCTTAGTATTAAAGAAGCAATGGAATCAGCTGCACCAGCGGCAGATGCGTCAACTGACGCTTAATTGCTAATACTCAATCCAGATATTTTCTGGATAATATAAAAGGGGGCTGTTTAGCCCCTTTTTTTATGCTTTAATGAGGGACTTGAATTTAAACATAGATTATTCAAGGAAGCTAAATTTCTTGCGATGATACATAGTGTATGTGCAACTATGAACCAAATCACTCGTCGTCAGTCATAATGCTACCAACCTTGGTATTAAGGATTTTAATGATTTTCAAACACATTGCTTTGGCGTCTTTTGCTATTTTGTCTTTAAGCGCTTGCCAAACAACAACCCAATCAGAATCAGCACCTGTAGTAAACGTGCCTTTCACTGCGCCCTTAGCGTCTGATTTTCGCAGTGAAATAGCTATCGCACGTTATTCAGAATTACTTAATAGAGCTGATTTAACGCCAGAGCAACAAGCAAAGTTATATTACGACCGCGGAGTGCTGTTCGATAGTTTAGGTATGACAACTTTATCGCGTATTGACTTTAACCGTGCGGTAAAACTTAAGCCTGACTTAGCTGAGGTGTATAATTTTTTAGGGATTCAACACACATTAATGCAGCAATATGAAAAAGCATATGAGCTTTTTGATTCTGCGTTAGAGCTAGATGAAGAACACGAATACGCTTACTTGAACCGCGGTATTGCGCTTTATTATGGTGATAGGCCCAGTATTGCAAAAACAGACTTCAGTCAATTTTTAGCGCGTTCTCCTAACGACCCGTATCGCGTTTTGTGGGTGTATTTAGCACAAGCTAAATTAGACAAAGATTCAGCAGTTGCTGAACTAAAAACTAACTCTAAGGCACTTGATGATTCGCAATGGGCATATCAGTTAATCTCACTTTTTGCGGGTGATATGAGTGAGCATGCATTTTTATCTGGTGTAAGTGATGGCGTGAAGTCAGAGCAAGAGTATGCCCAGCGTTTGTGCGAAGCCTATTTTTACTTAGCAAAGCTACATCAAGCAGCGGGTGATACCTATGTTGCCGCTGATTATTTTAGATTAGCACTATCTACTAATGTACATGAGTTTATAGAATATAAATATGCCCGCTTAGAGCTTGAACTTTTAATGGAAGCAGACGCAAGTTAGTGTGTTAAGAACAACATTAGCATTACTTTTTAGCTTGTTGGTTGCAGGGTCGAGCAACAGCTATGGTGGCATTGGCTTTTGGCAGGTATTAAATGCCAAAGCCGAACCGCTACAATTATATTGGCAGTTTCCTCGCTACTTTTTAGCAAATATAAATAAACTGCCTAAAAAGACTCTTGGCTTGCTTGCTAGGCATCACATACCTTCTGCTCAATACGAGTATTCTTTACACCTGATCAAAAAAGACCAAGCTGAAGCAGCGAAGTTATTTTGGCGACTGAGTTTACCAAAAATAAGTAATTTTCAGCTTGCCAAGTTAGCCCAGCAATTACTTGTTAATAAGCAGTGGGACGATCTTAAATTATTAAACACGTTAGGCTACCTAGAGCCTGGTTTTGTATTAAATCACCTTAACTTACACAATGGTGTTATTCACACACAGATCCCCGAACCATTTTTGCACTCATTGGGCTTTTTATCGTTAAACTCTATTATTGCGGTAAATAGAAAATGTCAGTTTAACGTTTTAACGATGAGCGATCATCGAAGTGGACTTTATAAGTTATCGGCATTAATCAAAACTTATAATAAAAATCCGGAGCCAAGACCGGACGCTTTTTGCTTTAGTAAGCCCGTGTATGTGGGTGGTGCTTTAAAGTGCAACAATAGCATGAGCAAAGCGGCTAATTGTGATTGGCAATCTACTTTAATAAATAAACAATTTTTAAGAAAATTCGATTTTGTTGTAATGATGCCCAAATATGGAAGTGCTAATGTTACCCGCGGCATTATGCAATTAAATTCAGACGCCAATTATGGGATTTTTTTGCATGAGCTAATGCACTTTAATGGCTTTGAAGATGAGTATGTTTTACCCAAAGCTAAGCAGGCTTGGCTGTGTAAAATGAGAGGCTTAGTTGCTCCTAACTTATATATTGCACAAAAAGATGAAAAATCACCAAAAGGTTGGCATAGAAGTAAAAGCTGCCAGAGTGGCGGTGTAGCCTACAAACCAAGTAAAGACTGGTCAATTCTAGAATATCAACAGATAAAGCTCTCTGATCAATACAGGGCCCTTTGGTTAGCACATATAGATAAAATTAAGCGTTAATATGTCTATAACCATTGGTTTTTAAGTCCCTATTTTCTCACTTAAAATTAACTCAACATGCTTCGCTTTTTATAGACAAAATATCTGTTATTGAGTATAACTATTACCATTAATGTCGTTTAAAAACAGGCAGTAAAAGCATCACTTAATGTATAAAAGTGGCGCCCTGATAAACTTATGATTATAAAAGGCCCTACATTATGACTTTGCTCTGGATACCCTTGTTATCCTTGATTGGCAGTGTTATTTCTGCATTCACAGGCAAACTTTCTCGCAATCAAAGTACATTTGCTACTGTGCTTGCACCGTTAACCGCTTTGGGGATTACTTTATACCATGCACCAGCGGTTCTTGCCGGTGAAACTATCCGCTATTCCTTAGCGTGGATCCCCTCTATTGGTCTTGATTTATCGCTTCGTATAGACGGTTTAAGCCTCTTGTTTATGTTTATGATATTAGGCATTGGTTTGCTTGTTATTGTATATACACGTTATTACCTCAGCGCCAATGACTCAATGGCTAAGCTTTATAGCTACTTAATGTTATTTATGACGGCAATGCTAGGCATTGTTATGTCTAATAACGTTATACAGCTATGGCTATTTTGGGAATTAACCAGTATCAGTTCTTTTTTATTGATAAGTTATTGGTGGCATAAATCTGAAGCGCGTAAGGGCGCGCGAATGGCTTTAGCCGTAACGGGTGCGGGTGGTTTAGCACTACTTGGCGGGTTAATGTTACTAGGTGATATTGTTGGCAGTTATGACTTGGATGTTATTTTGGCAAGTAAAGCCATTATCCAATCCCATGATTTATACGAGTTAGCACTTGTTTTAGTATTGCTGGGTGCATTTACTAAATCGGCTCAGTTTCCGTTTCATTTTTGGTTACCTCATGCAATGGCAGCACCTACGCCCGTTAGCGCTTACTTGCACTCAGCAACGATGGTTAAAGCCGGTATCTTTTTACTTGCGCGCTTTTATCCAGCTTTAGCTGGAACCGAAATGTGGTTTTTATTAGTTGGTTTAACTGGTTTAGCTACATTGTTATTTGGTGCTTACATAGCGTTATTTAAGCACGATTTAAAGGGGTTACTTGCGTATTCGACAATTAGCCATTTAGGTTTGATCACGCTATTGCTTGGCCTTGATACCGAGCTTGCAACGGTTGCAGCCATATTCCATATAATTAACCACGCAACATTTAAAGCGTCGTTATTTATGGCTACTGGTATTATTGACCATGAAACAGGCACGCGTGATATGCGTAAACTTAATGGTATGTGGCGGTTTATGCCTTATACCGCAACTCTTGCAATGGTTGCTGCTGCAGCTATGGCGGGTGTACCTCTACTCAATGGTTTCTTATCTAAAGAAATGTTTTTTGCCGAAACACTACATCAGCAAGTACTTGGATCTATGTCATGGTTAATACCGGTACTTGCAACGGTGGCAGGTGCATTTGCAGTAGCTTATTCAGCACGCTTTATTCACGATGTATTTTTTAACGGCGACCCAATAGACTTACCTAGAACACCGCATGAACCGCCACGTTATATGCGTGTGCCAATAGAAATACTGGTTGTGCTGTGTATTTTGGTGGGTATTTTCCCAAGCTTTACTGTTGATAGTATTTTATCTGCGGCGTCATTAGCGGTGTTAGGGGAAGCGATGCCAGAGTACAAGTTAACAATTTGGCATGGTTTTAATCTACCGTTACTGATGAGTGCAATGGCCGTTGTAGGTGGTTTGTTTATTTACGTGAATCGCAAATATTTATTTCAATTTCAGGCATCACTTCCCACACTTAATGCTAAAAAAACCTTTGAACGTGCAGTGCTGAGTGTAGTTGCATGGTGTCAGAGCAAGATTAACAGCACTGAAAATGGTTCTTTACAGCGCTATTTGGTTATTATGCTGGGTGTCGTTTTACTTTGTGCCGGTTGGCCATTATTTGAAATGCAACAATTAGCTGGCAGTATGCCGCGCACACCTGTTGATGTGCATAACGCAATTGGTGCTGGTTTATTAATAATTGGCGCAATAGCCACCGTTATTTGGCACAGGTCGAGAATGGTCGCACTGTTGATGCTGTCTATTGTAGGCTTAATGGTGTCGGTTTTATTCACTCGTTTTTCTGCGCCAGATTTAGCGTTAACTCAGCTTACTGTTGAGGTGGCCACTATTATATTGCTTATGCTTGCGTTGTTCTTTTTACCTCAGCATACGCCTAAAGAGTCTAGCTCGTTGCGAGTACTGCGCGACTTAGGAATCGCCTCTACTATTGGTGTAGTGGTTGCGAGTATTTGTTATGCGATATTAACGCGTCCGTTAAATTCTATTTCTGATTACTTTATCGCTAATGCCAAAACAGGTGGTGGCGGTACAAACGTGGTTAACGTTATTTTGGTCGACTTTAGGGGATTTGACACCCTAGGTGAAATAACGGTACTGGGTATAGCCGCATTAGGTATATTTAAAGTGCTTTCACGTATCCCATTATTTATGCCTGCCAGTGATAGCGAAGGACGTCCATGGGCGCGTGAGCGTTACCCAATATTACTTGCAAGTATTTCACAAAGCTTATTGCCGTTGGCGTTGTTAGTATCAGCGTATATATTCTTGCGTGGTCACAACTTACCAGGTGGTGGTTTTATTGCTGGTTTGGTTACGTCAATTGCTTTCATATTGCAGTACATGGCACATGGCTCTAACTGGATCACCGAGCGTTTTGACATCAACTACCGTAAAATTATTGCCTCGGGGATAGGTATCGCAATGTTTACCGGTGTAGGTAGCTGGTTCTTCGGTCGACCATTTTTAACCACGTGGTTTGATTACTTTGATATTCCGTTTGTAGGTAAAACAGAACTTGCTAGTGCAATTGTGTTTGACCTTGGCGTGTACCTCACTGTAGTAGGTGCAACATTAATGATTTTAGCTAGTTTGGGTAATATGACTTCCGATGCCCCTAAAAAAGAGGTGAATATTTAATGGAGCTATTATACGCATCGTGCGTTGGTGTATTAGTTAGCTGCGGTATATTTTTACTGTTGAGAGCACGGACGTTTCCTGTAGTACTGGGTCTTACCATGATTTCGTATGCAGTAAACTTATTTTTATTTTCATCGGGGCGTTTAACTATAAATAAAGCAGTGGTACTTGGTACCGGAGCTGATTACGCCGATCCACTTCCTCAAGCCTTGGTTTTAACCGCTATTGTAATTGGTTTTGCTATGACAGCATTTGTGGTTATTTTGGCTATTCGTGGACGTGCTGATTTAGGGAGCGATCATGTTGATGGAAGCCCAGTTAAATCAGCTGCTGTAGTTAAGGAGCAAAAATGATTCAACATTTAGCATCCTTACCTATTTTATTACCTATGCTTGCAGCGGTTATTTTGTTACTTCCACCGTGTGGTAAAAGTGTAAAAATTCGCCGTTACGCATCAAATGCTATGGCGCTTATTACGTTTGCCGTCAGTGTGTTTTTATTAATGCATATTTACAATACGGGTATCAGTGTTTATGCCATTGGTGATTGGTCGGCCCCTTTTGGGATAGTACTTGTGGCCGACAATTTATCAACATTACTCGTAGCACTAACCTCGTTTTTAGGGCTTGGGGCCATTTTATATGGCAGTGCGGGCGATGATGAAAAAGGGAGCTTTTATCACCCCCTAGTTCATTTCTTAGTATTGGGTGTTAACGGCGCTTTTTTAACGGGTGATTTGTTTAACCTGTTTGTATTTTTTGAAGTTTTACTTATTGCATCGTATGCATTACTTATGCACGGTGGCGACAAACAAAACACACGTGCAGCGCTACAATATGTCATTTTAAATTTAGTGGGCTCAAGTGTATTTTTAATAGGTTTAGGTATTTTATATGGCGTATTAGGTACATTGAATATAGCTGATATGGCGCAAAAGGTATCACAGCTTAATGGTGACGATGTATTTATTGCTAAAGCCGGTGGTTTATTACTACTTATTGTATTTGCTTTAAAAGGCGCATTATTGCCCCTACATTTATGGCTTCCTAATACGTATGCAAGCGCTAAACCTGTTGTTGCAGCCTTATTTGCTATTATGACTAAGGTGGGCGTATATGCCATGCTGCGTGTTTACACCGTTATATTTGGTGAACAGGCGGGTGCACTTGAGCACATGGTACAACCTTGGCTTTGGGGATTAGCAATTGCCACTATTATCGTCGGAGCTATGGGCGCAATAGCCGCGCAAGACTTGCGTAAGTTAACTGCTAATTTAGTTTTAGTGTCGGTAGGTACATTAGTTGCGCTAGTGGCTTTACAAAATGTAAATGCAACGGCTGCATTATTGTATTACCTAGTGCATTCAACATTAGTGAGTGCCGCGTTATTTTTATTAGCCGACTTAATTGCTAAGCAACGTGGTAAAGTTGCCGACAGGCTTGTTGGTGGGCGTGCAGTTAAACAGCCGCTTTTACTTGGAGCATGTTTTGTTGTTGCCGCTTTAACTGTGGTAGGTATGCCGCCGTTATCTGGCTTTGTGGGTAAAATATGGATACTAAAATCGACGTTAAATAGTGAGCAGGCTTTAGTATTTTGGCCAGTTTATTTAATAACAAGCTTTGTATTGCTAGTTGCACTTTCTCGTGCGGGTACAAGCTTGTTTTGGGAAAGAAAAGATAAACGCAGCGAAAGCCCAGACTGCGCTGATGCAAACCCATTACAGGTTACGGTAATAATAGGGTTACTCGCATGTTCGCCATTATTAGTTATTTTTGGCGGGCCGATTAGCGAATACATGGTAGGTGCTGCTACGCAATTACATGATATTAGCGGTGGCATAAATGCTGTACTAAAAGGAGGCATGTAATGAGACTGCAAGCCCGTTTTCGTTGGTTACCAACACCATTTCGTAGCTTATTTTTGTTTATAGTATGGTTGTTGCTCAATAATAGTGTGTCGGTTGGTCATATTGTACTGGCAACATTTTTTGCTATTTTTATTCCTATTTTAAGCTTCTCGTTTAGAGACCCTCAGCCGCTTATATTAAAGCCAGGGTTAGCTCTAAAACAATTTTTAATTGTACTTTACGATATTATTGTAGCTAACTTACAGGTTGCGTTATTAATTGTTGGGCCTTCTAAAAAATTACGCCCCGCATTTATTAAAGTCCCCTTAGACTTAACACACGATATGCCGATTACAATTTTAGCAAGCAGTGTGTCGTTAACACCCGGTACTGTAAGTGCGGAGGTGTATCCTATTCCTGAATCGTTAGCACAGGGCGAGGAAATGACACAGCGTTATTTGCTCATACATGTACTTGACCTTGATAACGAAGCTGAGCTTATCAAGCATATTAAAAAGCGTTACGAAGCTCCACTAAAGGAGATATTTCAATGTTAGATACCGTATTACTTATCGTTTTTGCCATGATAGGGCTCTCTTTATTACTTAATTTGTGGCGCCTTATTATAGGGCCTTCGATTCCTGACAGAGTTTTAGCCCTTGATACTATGTATATTAATGTTATTGCACTTATTGTTTTATACAGCATAAGTATGGGAACAGGCTTGTATTTTGAGGCTGCATTGTTGATAGCTATGTTAGGGTTTGTAAGCACTGTTGCGGTGTGTAAGTATTTACTACGTGGCGATATAATTGAATAGGGTGGCAAGATGATTAGTGAGTGGGTTGTATCAATTTTATTGTTATTTGGCGGCACGTTTATTTTAATTGGTTCGTTAGGCTTATTAAAACTGCCCGATTTTTTTATGCGTTTACATGGCCCAACAAAGGCCACCACTTTAGGTATGGCAAGTATATTAATTGCCGCGATGGTATTTTTTGCAAACTCTGAAACGGGTTTAAGCGTTAAGGAAATATTGATCACTATATTTCTATTAATTACCGCGCCAATAAGTGGCTATATGTTAATTAAGTCGGCTATTCATCACAAACTTAAGCCAAAAGAGGGTACTAAAGGCCTAGACAATATTGAGGATGATTAAGCTTTATTAATTATTACACTATCTAGGTAGTGCCATAGCATTAAGCGTTCTTAAACCGAATAAAGAAATTTATTCGGTTTTTTGTTACTGGAGAAGTCGTTAACGCCTTTAAGAAGCGTGACTAATTGAGCTTGAGAACATGATTGTGCGTATTAAGCCTTACAAATTGATAAGAAACTTTACATTTTATGAATAACATAAACCCAAAAAAATTACTCAATAGCAAATGGACTGCAACGCCTGCCATTAATAAAGAAAAGCATTTTGTAATTGTGGAGGTAGAGTACGATGAAGATGCTAAAGTGATAGCGTGTGTTACTGAGTCTGTGTTTTCTAAAAACCAATACCCAATTAAATGGCGCGATCTCAAAAACACAGAAAAATGGCGTCAAGGTTGGAAGTAGCTTTAATAAATTAATATAAATTAATGGATTGAACTTTAAACATATAGTTAAAGTAGTTTAAAACCATCAATTTTAGGGAAGATGAGATTGATAAAAAGTAATACCAACAATAAAAAACCAGCATTTAGCTGGTTTAAAAACGTGTTTAGCTAACAGCTATTTTTCATCTGCGTATTTTACGCGAATCTTACTTTTATCAACGGTTAATTGATTAAGTGCTTTAATAGCGCTTTTGCTTTCAATATCGTTTGGCATTTCTACAAAGGCAAATCCTTTAGATTGGCCGGTTTCTTTATCGAGTACTAAGTTACAGGTAGTCACTTTGCCGTGCGCTGAAAACAATGTACGAAGATCTTGCTCTGATGTAGTGCGAGATAAGTTACGAACTAATAATTTCATATTTAACCTAAATAATGGTATCGGTTAGATTATCTCAAGTAACTTGGTTTTAACCTAATTATATTTTTAGCATCGTTACTTCTATTAGTTTAAAACACTTAACTAGCCCTAAAAGCGAATAATGAGTTATTGGTAATAAATAACTAGTTATTAAAATTAATAATTGGTAAGTTATATTTTTAAAAGTTTACTTACCATTAATGTGTTGGGCTGGTTTGTTATGTCGATATTTCGTTTGAGTGTATTAAATATCTATACTGTGTGCTTTTTAAGTTTTTCACTATTGGGCTGTGGGAGTTCAAGTTCGAAAAATGAGTTAGTCAGCACTGAGCTGTCGGTACAATCTGCCGCAATTATCAGTGGGGAAATATCAGCAAATATAGAAAGCAATCGTCAAAGTGCAGTCGTGGGTGAGCTTTCTATAACAGATGAGCAAGCTGGTGAGGCGGTGTTTATTACTCAGACGAGCAGTCAAACACGTTATGGTATATTTAATCTTTCAAGTAATGGTAGTTGGTCTTACACTTTGGACCTCGCTGACACAAACGTTACCGCTTTAGATATAGGGGACACATTACTTGATGAAATAGTCATTAGCTCTGCTGATGGAACTAAAGCGACAATAAGCATTACCGTTGTTGGCGTAGTACAGCCAGGTAATTTTGTAGTAAGCGATGAAATAACCCTAAATGCTGATGGCGTTAATTTAGGGCTCAGCGCTTATACCTTGATAGAAAATGTATTTAGTGAAGGTTCAATTGAATCGCCTGATATGTATAGCGGTAATCACGAAGGTGTTATACATATAGTGGAAGATACAGACGCTATAGTAGGTAATCACTTTGTATTTTTAGCTCATCGCGATGAAGACCAAGATAAAGACAAAGGCCCAAGTGATCGTCAGCGTAACGAAATTAAGTCCTATGATAAATCCCCCCCGGCAACGCTTGCTTTTAAAAATGAAACCGTACAATACAACTGGAAGTTTAAAGTAAGTAGTGAGCTTGAGTTAACGAGTAAATTCAGTCACTTTTTCCAAATAAAAGCCCGTAACGATACCAACGACAATACCAATGGCAACGACGATCAACCTATCATTACGCTCTCTGGTGCTCAAAAAAACAGTACAGGGAACCAGTTACAAGTAAGATATAGCGCAGGTTTTGATGAAAACGGTAACAGTACAGGGCTTGATAAAAACCTTTTAGAAACAGATTGGTCACTTATAACCGATGAGTGGATACAGGTTTTTGTTCAAGCCACATTTAGCGAGGAGGGGCAATTTGAGATGATCCTTACCCGCTTAAGCGACAATGAAGAGCTATTGAATATAAACGAGCAAAATATAGATATGTGGCGAGGCGTAAGCGATGATGACTTTGCACGCCCTAAATGGGGAATTTACCGCTCAATAGTAGAGACCGATAGCCTTCGCGCTGAAGAAGAGCAGGTACGATTTGCTGATTTTGTGATTAAGAAAGGTTCTTTAATAAAGTAATCGACATAATACAAATATAAAATCCACAAAAAAGCCCTTAGCAATTTAATTGCTAAGGGCTTTTTTAATGCGTTTTAAAAAGTAACTATTTTACTTCTTTACCGGCAGCTTGTTGGTCAGCGTGGTAGCTTGAACGAACGAATGGGCCAGAGGCTGCATGTGTAAAGCCAATTTCATCAGCGTACTCTTTCAACGCGTCAAACTCTGCAGGCGGCACGTAACGTTTAACTGGCAAGTGATGCTTAGAAGGTTGTAAATATTGCCCAACGGTTAGCATATCAACGTTATGAGCACGTAGATCACGAAGTACTTCTTCTATTTCGCTAATCTCTTCACCTAAACCAACCATTAAGCCAGATTTAGTTTTTACTTCTGGGTGTGCTTCTTTAAAACGACGAAGTAATTCTAACGACCATTTGTAATCGGCACCTGGGCGCGCAAGCTTGTACAAACGCGGTGCTGTTTCTAAGTTATGGTTGAACACATCAGGTGGCGTTTCAATTAAAATCTCTAGTGCGCGGTCCATACGACCACGGAAATCGGGTACTAAAATTTCGATGGTAATGGTTGGGTTGTGCTTACGAATTTCACGGATACAATCGGCAAAGTGCTGTGCGCCGCCATCACGAAGATCATCACGGTCAACCGAAGTAATTACAACGTAGCTAAGCTTCATGTCTTTAATAGTTAGTGCAAGCTTTTCAGGCTCTGCTGCATCAGGTTTTAATGGGCGACCATGAGCAACATCACAAAATGGGCAACGACGCGTACAAATAGCACCTAAAATCATAAAGGTTGCTGTACCGTGGTTAAAACACTCTGATAGGTTTGGGCAAGATGCCTCTTCACATACTGAGTGTAAGCCGTGCTTACGCATGGCTTGTTTAATACCGTCAATACGCTCTGTTGACTTTGGTAAGCGAATTTTAAGCCACTCTGGCTTACGCAACATTTCAGTTTTTTCTGTTGGCAAAACTTTAACGGGGATCAACGCCATTTTTTCTGCGTCGCGTAGTTTTACACCTGGTTCCATTTTGACTGGTTTATTCATTCGTTTTCAAACCCTTCAGTATGCTTAACCTGTGCTGCATTAAGCTTTTTAATCATGTGTTTTACGAGTCCTTCACCTGCGCTTTGTAGGTTTTGAGGACCCTCTAATTCTTTTGTTTGCACCATATTCATACCGGCATAACCACACGGGTTAATGCGTAAAAATGGACTTAGGTCCATGTTAACATTTAATGCTAAGCCATGAAATGAGCAGCCGCGGCGAACTCTTAAACCTAATGATGCAATTTTGCTGTCGTTAACGTAAACACCAGGGGCGTCGGCTTTAGCGTATGCTTCAATATTGTATTCAGCAAGCGACTCTATAATGCACTCTTCGAGCCAAGTAACAAGTTCACGCACACCTATCTTTAAACGACGTAGGTTAAATAATACGTACATCATTTGTTGGCCAGGGCCGTGGTAGGTAACTTGGCCACCGCGATCAACTTTAATTACTTCAATGTCGCCAGGGGCAAGTAAATGCTCGTCTTTTCCTGCTTGGCCTTGAGTAAATACACTTTCGTGCTCTACAAGCCAAATTTCATCGGGGGTGTTTTCATCACGTGCATCGGTAAAGTCTTGCATTTTTTGCCAAATAGGCATGTAACGCTGGCGACCTAATTGGCGTACGATTAAAGTGTTTTCGCTCACATCAAATCTCAACTATGGCTTAAAGCATATGGCGTACGTCATCGATATTACTGATCACGTTGTAAATTTCTTCAATGTGTTTACCACTTGTAACCGTAGCTACTAGCGTAACAGACTCATAATTACCTTTACTGCTTGGTTTTACTTTTGGTGCGTAGTCGCCCGGAGCAATAGGTTGTAATTTTGCTAATATTTGATCTGTTAAATTAACGTTGGCTAAACCCATAATTTTAAATGTAAATGGGCAAGGGTACTCTAGGTACTCATCAAATTTAGTATTTTTAACTGGTTGAACCACGTTAGTGACTCCTCATACAAAAGTGTGAACTCTATGTAAAGCACGAAGCTTAATACAGATAGGCGTTTAGCAGTGATGCATATATGGGGCGCATTCTAGCATTTTTCAAGCAAAAAAAAACGCCCCACAATGGAGGCGCTTAAATTATATATACTTAGTTATTTACAAGTTATTGCATGATCTGTAAACGTAAGTAGTCATAAATTTTACTAAAGAAGCTGCCTTCTTCCACTTCTTCAAGTGTCACTAGTGGGTATTGCGCAATGTCTTCCCCTTCTAGTTGCAAGAATAAAGTGCCTACTTTAGTGCCTTTAGCTAATGGCGCTTCAAGGGTGTTGTCTAGCTCAAAGTTAGCTTTTAGGTTTTTATGCTGACCACGTGGAATAGTGATAGGTGTGTCTTCTAAAATACCTAACGATACATTTTCTTTGTTACCCATCCAAATGCGCTGCTCTGCAAAGCTGTCGCCCGCTTTGTAAGGTGTAATTGTTTCAAAAAAGCGAAAGCCGTAGTTAAGTAGTTTTTTGCTTTCTACTTTACGTGCACGCTCGCTTGAGGTGCCCATAACAACAGCAATTAAACGCATACCATTTTTAGTGGCTGATGTAACTAAGCTGTAGCCAGCTTCAGATGTGTGGCCTGTTTTTATACCATCTACGTCTAGGCTCTCATCCCATAATAGTGAGTTACGGTTGTATTGCTTAATACCATTGTAGGTGTATGATTTTTCTTTATAAATAGCATACTCTTCAGGTACATCTCTGATAAGTGCGGCGCTTAGCGTGGCCATATCACGTGGTGTAGTATAGTGCTCATCAGTATCAAGGCCATGGCTATTAATAAAGTGGCTGTTAGTCATACCTAATTTAGCAGCGTGAGCATTCATTAAGTCGGCAAAAGCACTTTCACTGCCTGCTATGTGCTCAGACATAGCAACACAGGCGTCATTCCCTGATTGAATAATAATGCCATGATTGAGCTCATCAACACTAATTTGCTTACCCACTTCGATAAACATTTTTGAAGACTCTGGGAAGTTTTTTGCCCATGCTTTTTCGCTAATTGTAACCATGTCGGTAGGGGCTATGTTACCAACTTTAATTTCTGTACCAATTACATAACTGGTCATCATTTTAGTTAAGCTTGCTGGCGCAAGTTTAGTATCGGCTTCGCCTTCAGCAATAACCTTACCTGTTGTAAAGTCTACTAAAAAATAACCCTTTGCATTAACTTGAGGTGGTGCCGGAATAATTTGGGCGCTGGCTGAAAATACGGCGGCTGAACAAACTAAGCCACATACACCTTTGAGGATTTTATGTTTAATTGATTTCATCATACTCATTAATGGTTAAAGTTAAAAATTCGCGTTACGCCATTCTATACCCAAACACCCCCGAGATGCGAGTGTGGTTAGGCTGGTTTGGGTATTTGTCTTACTGAGTGTAAAGCAAGAACGCGTTTTGAAATTGATTTTGTTTTAATTTTTTTAATACTTTTTCTGCATGTTGGGCGTTTTGTATTGGCCCCAAATGCAATCTGTAAATAGTGTCTTTTTTTACAATGTTTGTTGGTAATTTATATTGTTGGCGTAAGCGTTGTGCAAGGGCTTCAATATTTGCCAATGTACTGCCTGCAGCTACTTGAATATACGTTTTATTAGCAGCAGAATTCGAAAGCGTAACCGCTTCAAGCTTAACCTTTGCTGTACCGTGTGTGTAGTAGCCTAGCTTGTATGCAGCCGCATATGACAGGTCAATAATTCTGTCATCATGAAAAGGCCCACGGTCGTTTACGCGTACAATTACTGACTTGCCATTTTGCGTGTTTGTAACGCGAACAAAACTAGGTAAAGGTAATGTTTTATGCGCCGCGGTCATGGCAAACATATCGTATATTTCACCATTTGAAGTGTGGTAACCGTGAAACTTTCTGCCGTACCACGATGCAATGCCTTCTTCTTTGTAACCCGTTTCGTCAAGCATTGGGGTGTAACGTTTACCTAGCACCTCGTAGGGGCGAGAAGCACTAGCACTTTTTTGCACCTCAGTAACAATAGCATCCTGCATTTCAAGCGTTGTGGGTGCTCTAAGAGGGGCTGAATCATGGCGCATATGGTAACGCCCACTCGAACCACTACTACAGGCACTGACAGTGATAGCGATTAAGATGATTATTAGAGTCTGAGCGTAACGTTGCATTATTTTAAAAGCATCCTTTTGTCTGTCGCAATCGACATAATAATACCAAAGCCGGCCATTAGCGTAATCATCGATGTGCCACCATAACTTATCAGGGGTAAGGGCACACCAACAACAGGAAGTAGTCCTGATACCATGCCAATATTTACAAATATATAAACAAAAAAAGTTAAAGTCAGTGCGCCAGCTAACAGCTTTCCAAAAGCGTCTTGTGCATTTACTGCAATATATAAGCTGCGGCCAATTATAAACAAGTACAAGCTAAGTAAAACGCAGACACCAAATAAGCCAAACTCCTCACTTAATACCGAAAAAATAAAATCGGTATGCCGTTCAGGTAAAAACTCAAGTTGTGACTGTGTACCTTGCAACCAGCCTTTACCTTCGACACCGCCAGAACCAATGGCTATTTTAGATTGAATAATATGATAACCCGAGCCAAGAGGGTCGCTCTCCGGATCTAAAAATGTTAGTACGCGTTGTCGTTGATAAGCATGCATGCCGTATTGCCAAAATGGCCATGCAGCTAATGCAACTGCTGCACTTAAAAAGCTAATTAATCGCCAGCTCAACCCTGATAAAAAAAGTACAAATATGCCAGAGCTTGCAATCAGTATTGATGTTCCTAAGTCTGGTTGCTCTTTAATTAATAATGTAGGCAGCATTACAATCGCAAAGCCGAAAATTAAGTGTAGTGGTCGTGGTGGTAAATGTTTACGGCCAATATACCAAGCCACCATCATGGGTACTGCAAGCTTCATTAATTCTGAGGGCTGAAAACGAGTTAACCCTAAATCAAGCCAACGTTGCGCGCCTTTAGAGCTCACACCAAATAACAACACACCAACCAGCATTAATAACCCAACGCAGTACATCGGTATAGTGAGTCTTTTCAGTGTCGCGGGAGGAATTTGTGCAAGTACCACCATGGCAATGATGGCCACACCCATCCGCGTCATGTGTCTTATCATCATCGCTGACTCTTGGCCACTTGCGCTGTACACAACCGTAATGCTTCCAGCCATCATAAGTAAAATGGCAATAAGTAAAGGCAAATCTAAATGCATGCGCATCCAAATAGAGCGCTTGTCATGCAGGGCGGTCATAGGGTGTTATTCCTTGCCAGTTCAACAGGGTTAGCTGCAAAGTAATAATCCATTAACTGTCTGGCAATAGGTGCGCCAACCGTGCTGCCACCACCATTATTTTCAACAACAATAGACACAACTATTTGAGGATTATTGTAAGGGGCAAACCCCACATAAATAGCATTATCGCGTTGTCGCTCTTTAAGTGATTCTGCATCGTACTTTTCACCTTGTGCAATGCTCACAACTTGTGCCGTGCCCGTTTTACCTGCAGGGTCGTAGTTTACGCCCTTAAACGCCTTGTGGGCGGTGCCTGTGACTTTAGTTACGGTATTATGCATAGCATCTATGGCTATACGCCAATTGTCAGGATTGTTCAGTACTACAGGTGGCTTTTCTTCATTATTTATTTGCGTCACATCGTCCTCTTTTTTAGCCACTTGCGCTAAGTGAGGAGGGTGGTTAACCCCTTTGTTAACAAGTATGTTAGTTGCATTAGCAATTTGAATCGGTGTTGCGGTCCAATACCCTTGGCCAATGCCTACAGAAATTGTATCGCCAGGCCACCAAGACTCTTTAAATCTGTTTTCTTTCCATTCTTTTGAAGGCAATATCGCGGTAGTTTCTTCGTGTATATCTATACCCGATAGGTCGCCAAAACCAAAATGCGCCATAAAATTACTAATTTTTGTAATGCCTAATCGGTACGCGGTATCGTAAAAGTACGTATCGCACGACTCTTCAATGGCTTTGTATACATCCACATGGCCATGCCCCCAACGTTTCCAGTCACGCCATTTGTGCTCTACGTTTCGTATTTCAAAAAAGCCCGGATCCCACATGGTTGTCCCTTCCGTCACCATGTTTTCTTCAAGTGCTAAAATAGCCATATGCGGTTTAATGGTGGATGCTGGTGCGTATCGGCCTTGGGTAGCTCTATTAATGAGTGGGCGATCTGGGTTAAGAAGTGCCTTATAATTTTTACTGCTAATACCGTGTACAAATAAATTGGGGTCGTAGCTTGGGTTCGAATATAGCGCAAGTATTCCGCCATCTTTTGCATCCATTACGACAACCGCACCGCGCATGTCTTTGAGTGCATGTTGGGCTATTTGTTGCAGGCCGATATCGAGCGTTAACACTAAATCACTACCTGGCTGTGGGGGAAGCATACTCAGGGTGCGGATAACACGACCACGGTTATTAACTTCTACACGTTGCGAACCGACTTGACCATGTAAAAGTTGCTCGTAGTATTTTTCAATACCGAGTTTGCCAATATCGTGGGTTGCACGATAGTTTGTGGCTTGGCCTTCTTGTTCGATCTTGTTCAGCTCTTTTCGGTTTAGCTTTGCAACATAACCTAGGGCATGAGTAAGCGTGTCTCCGAATGGGTAATAACGTGCTAAACGGGCCTCGATACTAAACCCGGGGAATTTATGCTGGTTAACCGAAAATGTAGCAACATCGGCTTCATCAAGGCGCGCTTTAAGTACTTGCGATTTAAAACGGCGCGTGTTTTTTATATCTTTTAAAAAATCTTGTTTTTCTTGTTCTGTAATCGTGATTAGTTGGCTTACTTGTTCAAGTGATTTTTCAAGGTTATCAACCTCCTCGGGGATCACCTCGAGATTATAAACGGGTTTGTTCTCAGCAAGCAGTACACCGTTTCGGTCGTAAATTAAACCGCGATTAGGTGCAATAGGAATAACTTTAATACGGTTGTCGTTGGAGCGGGTTTGATAATCTTGGTGGTCTTTTACTTGAATATTGTAAAGATTAGTAATTAAAACAGCTACTAACCCTAATACAAAAACAAAACCCACAAATGCACGCCGTGCAAACAAATTTGCTTCTGCGGAGTGATCGCGAATAGTGGGTCTTTGTTTTAGCATAGCAAGGCGTTACTCGCGATGATACGGATGATTGTTATTTAAGCTCCAGCCTCTATATAGGCTTTCTGCAACAATAATTCGCACCAAAGGGTGTGGTAGTGTTAGGTTCGATAACGACCACTTTTGCTCCGATGCAGCAATGCATTCTGGAGCAAGTCCTTCAGGGCCGCCAATAAGTAAACTTACATCGCGGCCATCGAGTTGCCATTTTTCCATGTTTTTAGCAAGTTGGTGAGTATCTAGCGCTTTGCCAGTGACTTCTAGCGTAACGATACGATTGCCTTTAGGAATAGCGGCTAATGTTTTTTCGCCTTCAATATGTAAAATACGCTTTATATCGGCATTTTTGCCACGTTTACCGGCGGGTATTTCAATTAGCTCTAAAGCCATATCCTTGGGAAAACGGCGCTGGTATTCAGCAAATCCCGTTTCTACCCATGCTGGCATTTTTGTACCAACAGCAATCATTTGTATTTTCACGAATAACTTCCAAGCGTTGCTTTTAACAAGTCGGTGGTTAGCCCCACAGTTTTTCTAGATCGTAATAGCTACGTGCTTCAGTTTGCATCACGTGTACAACCACATCGCCTAAATCAACCAGAGCCCATTCGCCGTCATTTTCGCCTTCATAGCCTAATGGCTCTGAATCTGCATGACGTGCTTCTTTTGCTAAGTGGTCGGCGATTGATTGAACGTGGCGTTTAGACGTGCCAGTACAAATTACCATGTAATCGGTAATGTCTGATTTATCAGTTACGTCTATGTCAACGATGTCACGCGCTTTCATATCGTCAATTTTATCCATTGCAAAGGCGAGTAGTTGTTTTGAATCCAAGGTTTTGTCTCAATTTAAAAATTTAATGGCGCGTATTTTAACACGCTAGGCATTTTTAAGCATCAATTTGATATAGCTGATGCATTTGTATGTAATGACTCACGGCATCGGGTAATAGTTCATTCTTTTTGTTACTTTTTTTAAGATCATCACGAATAGAACTAGAAGCTGCATCAAGCATTTTACCCGGTAAAAAGTAAAGTTTACCACCTAAGTGCTCTGTAATAAGAGCGGGGTCATCCACGAGGGCATGTTGCATGTAGTGCTTAAGCTCGCCTGCTACCTGACAACTCTGCGCTGGTCGTTGATATACCACAATATGGCAAAGCTCAGTAATTGTTTGCCATTCAAACCACTTATCAAGTGAATTAAATGAATCCATTCCAATCAAAAATAATATAGGTGTACTTGGGTACTCTTTACGTAGTTCTTGCAGGCTAAGTAATGAGTATGATGGGCCTGAACGATCTAGCTCTCTTAAATCGAGTGCAAAATGAGGGTACGGTTTAATCGCCGCATTGAGCATATTAACACGATGTTCTGTGCTTATACCTGGTGCCGCTTTGTGGGCAGGTAGTGCGCAGGGCATAAAATACAATGTGCTTAAATTAAATGCGCTTACACATTGCTGAGCCATATTAATATGGCCTAGATGAACGGGGTCGAAGGTGCCACCAAAAATAGCAATCATTTTTTTGTCCAACAGGTTAAGCAACTAATTAAGGCTGTGACACGGCATAGGAATATCGAGCGGTTGACAAAACTTAATACAAATATGTGCAAGTGCCTGATAAGGAGCAATTAAGTTGCCTTGTTTATAGCTTGCATCAAATAAAGCAATGTCACTATTAATTTGCTCAAGTACAGTAATATTTAGGCGATTAACGGCATTTTGCACCGGCCCTTGCTGATTTTTCCAAATGGCATTTTGTTTAAATAAGCTGGCGATTGGCTCACCATTTAACAATCCCAATTGCACATTCATCAAGGTGTTGAGCTCTTTTGTAATCGCCCACAATATACTCACAACTTCAGTGTTGTCACTGGCTAGTTTGTTCAAAACTTTAATGGCTTGCTTGGCATGACCATTTAATAAGGCATCGCTTAAATCAAAAATATCAAATTTGGCTTGATTTAATAGCCCTTGCATAACCAATTGCTGGGTAATAAGTGCGTTGCCATGCAGTAAGGAGAGCTTTTCAAGTTCCTGAAAACACGCTAGAAGGTTACCTTCTGTAGCATTGATAAGGCTTAATTTGGCATCATTTTGCATGTTAAGAGCCAAGCGTTGACATTGCTCATCAAGCCATCGTTTTACGTGCGAGCCAGTCAGTGGGTAACAAGGTACAAATACACCTTGTTTGTCGAGCGCTTTAAACCAGGCACCGCGTTGAACTTCTTGGCTCGCTTTTGCACCTTTAATAATTAATATCGTGTCGGGGTTAACAAGCTCAACGACACGCTTAAAGGTATTACTACCAATTACACCGGGCTTTTGCTGGTTTAGATCAAATTCAATAATAGTGCGTGCACTAAATAACGACATGCTTAGATATTGCGCTATTATTTCTTGCCAATCAAATCCTTGCATTAAAGTAAATTTAATTACTTCATCAAAGCCTTGTGCTTTGGCGGTATCGCGTATTAGCTGAACACACTGTGCTTCTTGAAAAGGCTCTTCACCAAAAACTAGGTAAAAAGGTTTTAAGCCTTTGTTTAACTCGTTAGGTAATTGATTAGCGTAACAGCGCATTACAGTTGCGACAGCTCTCTAACAATACGGCGACTTGCTTGCTTACGAATTTCGTTAATTAGCAGCTCTAGCTCTTTGGCTTTGGCAAGTGCGTTATCGGGGTCGTCTTGATAATTTCTATAAAGCTCAAAGCGTTTTTCTATAGCATCTTTATTGGGGTGTTTTAGAACATATGAAACGCCATAGGCAAGTTCATATTCAGCAACCTGGCCATTTTTAAATAACGACAACGTTTGGCGTTCTATGGTTTCTTTACGTAAATACAGCTGCGCTACGTTTTTAGATGAAGAGGTAAGTTCAACTTCACTTGCTAACAGCTCTTTTTGTAGCTGTTCAAATAAAGCTGATTTTTCGTCATCACCAATAAGCGTAATGAGTTTTAGATTATCAGGCAGGCTTGACGCTTGCTTTAAGTGAAACCCACAACTAGATAACAAAAAACAGACTAGCGCTAAGGCTAGCCCGTTTTTAATGGCCTTAAATACAGCCATATTAGTTAGCAACCACGTTGAGTAGTTTACCTGGCACGTAAATGATCTTACTAATGGTCTTACCATCAGTAAACTTAGTTACGTTTGCTTCTGCAAAGGCAAGTGTTTCTACTTGTTCTTGTGTTGCATCTGCTGCCACAGTTAGCTTAGCGCGAAGTTTACCGTTTACTTGAACGATGATGAGCTTTTCATCTTCAACCAAGGCTGATTCGTCAACTATTGGCCATGCTGCATCTAAAATATCACCGTCTTTACCTAGTTCTTCCCACAACTCATGAGATAAATGCGGCGTAATAGGGGCAAGCATAATGATTAACGCTTCAAGTGCCTCGTTTGCAATGGCAATGTCTTGTGCATCATTAAGTGGCGCTTTAATTAACTTATTAGACAGCTCCATGATGGCAGCAATTGCCGTGTTAAACGTTTGACGGCGTTCAACATCATCGCTTACCTTTGCAATGGCTTTGTGTAATTCGCGACGAAGTACTTTTTGTGGGTTAGTAAGCGCAGACTTTTCAAGTGCTTGGTAACCTGCTGCTTTCACGTCTACTGCGTATTTCCATACACGTTTTAAGAATCTGTGTGCGCCTTCAACGCCAGAGTCTGACCATTCAAGTGTTTGTTCTGGTGGTGCAGTAAACATCATGAATAAACGCACTGTATCAGCACCGTATTGGGCAATTACTTGTTGTGGGTCTATACCGTTATTTTTAGACTTAGACATTTTGCTCATGCCTGAAGAAAATACTGGTTCGCCATCTTCCTTGTGCCATGCTTTAGTAACTCGACCTTTTTCGTCAGTTTCTGTTTCAACATCACTTGGTGAAATCCAAATATCACCACCTTTCTCATCTTTACGATAGAACGTTTCAGCCAATACCATGCCTTGACATAGTAAGCGGTCAAATGGCTCGTCTGAATTTACTAAACCAAAGTCGCGCAATAGTTTATGGAAAAAGCGTGAGTACAATAAGTGTAAAATTGCGTGTTCAATACCACCTATGTATTGGTTTACAGGTAACCAATAGTTAGCGGCTGCTGGGTCTAACATGCCTTCGTCGTAACGTGGGCTACAGTAACGTGCGTAATACCAAGACGATTCCATAAAAGTATCGAAGGTGTCAGTTTCGTGAGTAGCAGGTACGCCGTTTACTGTGGTTTTAGCCCACTCAGGGTCTGCTTTTATTGGTGATGTTACACCATTCATTACCACGTCTTCTGGTAAGCGAACGGGTAACATATCTTCTGTTGCAGCAAGCTCGTTGCCGTTTTCGTCGCTCAGCATTGGAATTGGAGAGCCCCAATAACGTTGGCGGCTAACACCCCAGTCACGTAAACGGAAGTTTACTTTACGCTCACCCACGCCTAGTGCTTCTAGTTTGTCGGCAATCGCATTAAACGCTGCTGAAAAGTCTAATCCGTCAAATTCGCCAGAGTTTACTAATACACCTTTTTCGGTGAATGCTTCTTGCTCTAGGTTTACTTCAAGGTCTGAGCCTTCAGCTGGCGCAATAACTTGTTTAATATCTAGGCCGTATGCATTTGCAAACTCAAAGTCACGTTGGTCGTGGGCAGGTACTGCCATTACCGCGCCTGAGCCGTAATGCATAAGCACAAAGTTAGCCACCCAAATAGGCACTTGCTCGCCTGTTAATGGGTGAGTTGCGTAAAAGCCTGTTGCAATGCCTTTTTTCTCCATTGTTGCCATATCTGCTTCGGCTACTTTGGTGTTTTTGCATTCTTCAACAAACATTGCAATCGCATCGCTGTTTTTAGCTGCTTCTTGGGCAATAGGGTGGCCACCGGCAACGGCGAGATAAGTTACACCCATAAAAGTATCTGGGCGAGTGGTGTATACGCTAAACTTTTCGTTGTTATCAGTACGCGTAAATTCAATGTCTAAACCTTCAGAGCGGCCAATCCAATTGCGCTGCATGGTTTTAACTTGCTCAGGCCAGTCTTCTAATTTGTCTAAATCGTCTAAAAGCTCTTGTGCGTAGTCGGTAATCTTAATAAACCACTGTGGAATTTCTTTTTGCTCAACCACAGCGCCAGAGCGCCAACCGCGACCGTCAATAACTTGTTCGTTAGCCAGTACAGTTTGATCAACCGGATCCCAGTTTACGGTCGACATTTTTTTGTACACTAAGCCTTTTTCGTAAAGCTTAGTAAAAAACCACTGCTCCCACTTATAGTACTCTGGGTGACACGTTGCAATTTCACGATCCCAATCGTAACCAAAACCTAATTGCTTAAGTTGGTTACGCATGTAATCAATGTTTTCGTAAGTCCACTTTGCAGGCGCTGTTTTATTTTTAATAGCGGCGTTTTCTGCTGGTAAACCAAACGCATCCCAACCCATAGGTTGCATTACGTTTTTGCCTTGCAGGCGCTGGAAACGAGAAACAACATCACCAATGGTGTAGTTACGCACATGACCCATATGCAGTCGACCACTCGGGTAAGGGAACATAGAAAGACAGTAATATTTTTCTTTGCTCTCATCTTCAGTGACTTTAAATACTTGGTTTTCTTCCCAGTAGCTTTGTACTTTTGACTCTATATCTTGCGGGTTATATTGCTCTTGCATCTACGATTCCAGACTTCTTGCAAACTAATAAAAAATTGCCGATAGGATAACCCAAATAAAGCACTATTCACAGCGTCAAAAACACCGTTTTGCTAAATTGTAACTTTCATGTCAGGTTAACCTATACTTATCTATGTTAAACGTCAGGCGTGTTGACCTGTGTAGATTGAAATTTGCTCAGTTTAGGGTTTTCTAATCACATTATAAAATGTCACTTAGTGGCCTGAGCAAAGATTCATAAATATTGCGTCAACCCAACTCGTTTATTAGCAATTTTGAAGGAGTACATTATGGCAGATTATAAAGCATGGCTTAGTGATTTAAGCGCGTGGCTAAAAGACATCAAAGATCACGAGGTAAAAGATGCGGTAACTCGTTTTGTTGAATCAGAGCAAGCACTTAAAAATTTAGGTGAGGAAAAGTATCAGCTTTACCGCAACTACTTAAAACGTGACATAGAGCACCTTAGCGAGAACGATTCCCACTATAATTCGCTTGCATGGCAAGAGCTTAAAGAGTCTTTATGGTTTGAACTTTCACATATAGAAGACAAAACTCAGCTGGAATGGCAATCCTTAAACCAAGATTTTAAACATAATGGGGTGTATCACGCAGGTGAATGGATAGCCATGGGCACATTAGTATGTAAGAATTGCACTCATAGTTACGATGTTTATCACGCCACACAAATTTTACCGTGTATTGAGTGTGATGGAATCTATTTTAGTCGTAAGGCACTGCACCCTTAAGCATATGTATTAAGTGGCTGCTGGCCACTTAATACGCCCAAAAGCCAGCGATTATGCTGGTATATAAAGAAGTTAGAATGACGAAAAAACTGCTGCCACTATCTGTATCAACGCTTGCACCTAGTATTTCTGCTAATCACGTACTGACGTGCATGAATAATCCCTACCCAGAGCAACTCAATTTTATTGGGCAACAACGTGCACAAAGTGCGCTCGACTTTTCGCTGGGGATGGAATTACCAGGTTATAATGTTTACGTTATGGGCGAAGCCGCACATGGGCGTTACACACTCGTAAAGGACAAACTAAAGCAACATGCCAAAGGCCGAGTAACCCCAAACGAATGGTTGTATGTTAATAACTACGACGACCATCGCGAGCCAATAGCATTGTTTATGCAGGCAGGGCAAAGCAAACAATTGAGTGACGATATAGACTCGTTTTTAGACGAAGTGCTCGACACGTTTCCAGCCGCATTTGATAACCCTGCTTACCAGCGAAAGAAAAAATCAATTGATCGTGAATTTAATGATGCTTACGACAGTGCAATTACTGCCGTTGAAGTGGCTGCGCTTGAGCAAAGTGTTGCACTTGTTGAAGAAAAAAGCTCAGTGGGCTTTGCACCACTTATAGATGGCAAGCAGTTGAGTGATAGCGAGTTTGCAGAACTAGAAGATGAACTTCGCGAAGCGTTTTTTGAGAAAATAGAAAAACTAGAAGATGCGTTAATTGAAGCACTGATAGAGTTGCCGCGTTGGAAACGTGAATCAAAAGAAAAACTCCGCAACCTTAAAAAGTCGACCGCTGAGCAAGCAACTAAACCACTGTTAAAAGATTTAGAACATAAATACGCCACACATATTGGCGTGCTTCGCTATTTAAAAGACATACGTGTAGAAATTATAGATGCTGTACTTGAATGGCTAGACGATGAAGACGAAAACGAAGAAAATAAAGAAGACTTTGATCGTAAAGGCATGCTCACTGACTTTTTTGCACCCAATATTTTAGTCGAGTTTAAAGAAGACGATGCAGCCCCCGTGGTGTACGAGCCTAACCCTACCTTTGGTAATTTATTTGGCAAAATAGAGTATGCCACTTCACAAGGTACACTAATCACCAGCTACCGCTCAATTCAGCCCGGTGCATTACACCGTGCAAATGGCGGTTATTTGATAATGGATGCTGAAAAAGTAATGGCTAACCCACAGGTGTGGGATGGGCTAAAGTTATCGCTGAAAATGCACCAAATTAAAAATGACTTACCATATCAAGATAGTACAGTAGGCACGAGCTTTACGCTTCGCCCGCAATTGATCCCACTTGATGTAAAAATTATTTTATTAGGCTCGCGCGATTTGTATTACACCATAGGTGAATACGATGAGGAATTTGCTGAGCTATTCAGAGTACTAGCTGATTTTGATTACTACTTACCAAGCAGTGATAAGTTACAGTATCAGTTTATTACTAAAGTGACAGAGTACTGCGAAAAAACGCTTAAGTGCACTACAACGCAAGCCGCTATGGTGAGATTGCTTAAATTTAGTTATCGCCAAGCTGAGCATCATAATAAGCTGTCAGCGCGTTTTGCTGATGTGTTAGAGCTGGTGGCTGAGGCAAGTTACTACGCAAAACAAGATAAGCTAACGGTTATTGATGCGCATCATATTGATGAAGCCATTGAGGGTAAGCAATACCGCACCGGTCAAATTAGTGAAAATATGCTCAGTGATATCAAAGAAGGTCATACGTTAATTGCTACAACCGGACAAGCCATTGGTAAAGTAAATGGCTTAACGGTACTGCACATTGGTGATACGTCGTTTGGTACACCGGCGCGAATTACTGCCACGGTATACGCCGGCGCTGATGGCGTAATAGACGTGGAACGTGAAGCGGAACTGGGTAAAGCCATTCACTCTAAAGGCGTGATGTTACTTACTGGTTATTTAGGTAATAAATATGCCCAGCAGTTTAGCCTTACGCTCAGCGCAAACATTGCAATAGAACAAAGCTATGGCTACATAGACGGCGATAGTGCCTCGTTGGCTGAGCTTTGCGCGTTAATTTCGGCTATTACAAGCTTACCAATAAGCCAATCAATTGCGCTTACCGGCTCTATAAACCAACATGGTGATGTACAAGCTATTGGTGGTGTAAACGAGAAGATAGAAGGCTTTTTTAAGTTGTGTAAAATGCGCGGCTTAACGGGTGAGCAAGGCGTTATTATTCCTAAGTCAAACCAAGTTAATTTGGTTTTAGACGACGAAATACTCAATGCAGTAGAGCAAGGCAAATTTAATATTTACGCAGTAGAGACGGTCGATCAGGCGCTAAACTTACTGATGGATATTGAAGCGGGCGAACTCATCGACGATGTATACCCTGAAAGTTCAGTAAACGGCATCGCACTTGCGCGTTTAAAAGAGATTGCCGATATTGTTAATGGCGATAATGAAGACGATGCGGATGACGAGCTAGAAAACGAAAAACTAGAAGACGAGAAAAACTAATTATGATCAATATTATTTTGGCGGTTGTGATCGCTATTTTGTGCGTTTTAATATTTAAAAACAGTAAAAAGGCCAAACAACAGGCCATTGCTAATGCGCAAATTGAAAGCGACTATTTAGTGGCAAACGCTAAAGTAGATGGTGTATTCGAAACTGCATCTGGCTTGCAATATAAAGTATTGCACAAAGGAGAAAACAGCAACACACCAAGCCCAACAAGTATGGTCAATGTGCATTACCACGGTACACTCATCGACGGTACTGTGTTTGATAGCTCAGTAGAGCGCAAGTCACCTATTAGCTTTGGTTTACACCAAGTAATTAAAGGGTGGACCGAGGGGTTACAGTTAATGAGCCCGGGAGACAAATTTCAGTTTTACATACCGCACCAATTGGCTTATGGCGAAAAGCGGGTAGGGAGCATTCCACCAGCATCACTGCTTATTTTTGAAGTAGAATTGCTTGCAATAGAGTCGTAAAGTTACTGTGTATGCTCACTTTTAACCGATTAAAAGTGAGCATGACGTACTAACCTGCAAATTCAATGTGTGCTATTTCAAGCTTAAATTTTCCCGCCTGTTTTCCTGCAATCATAAAACCAAGTTGTCTAATATCACTAAAATCAATCACCGGTTGCTGCATTAGCGTACGACCACGAAAAGTAAGCGTAAAATCGCTTGGGGTAAAATTAATGTTAGTCCATTCATTTTCTATTGTTTTAAATGAGTGTGTATACGCAGGTCCATCAAGGTAGTTAGATGTACGCAGCCTTAGTTGATACGTTTGACCGTCACCTTTAACACGTAAATTAATAGTATTTGCGTTTTGACCCTGTGTGTTGAGCTCAGTGCGGATAGAAGCAAACCCTCCGTTATTTTTAAGCGATACATTACCTTCAAATACCAATGCCTCTTTTGTATGGCTTACTTGGCTATTAGACACGCCCCCCATGACCGAATCGTTTACAACGTACCAACGCTGATTGGCGTTAACCTCTGTGCTTAGCAGCAAAGTATTAAATATAAAAAGAGAGGCTAATTGTTTAGTAGTCATTGGGGTTGCTCCTAAAGGCTTTGATTAACTAATACGATCACATATATAAATTGTTCACTTATTTAAAGCTAATTATTTTTACGGCTCCATTTTTTCATGATTTATCCAAGCATAATTTCTTTATCAATTTTATCCTCAGGACATGGCCTACCGCTACCTTGAGGCATGTCATTACTCTCAAATAAGCTTGAAGTATCAATTAAATAGCATTTACCGTTAAATTTTTCTAATTGTCGTGTGCCTGTTGTATTTTGGGTAATAACTTCTGAGTTGTCAGATTTTATTGGCGTTTTAATAGTGGGCTTATTGTTTATCTCATCATTTTCAGAGCTTTTATCTCCACCAAAGAAGACAATTTCTTTATGAGTCATATTATATACAGGTAAGCCAAATAGCGGCGCATATGGATTTAGCTTTTTAAATGTTTGAGAAGATTTTTTTGGAGGCTCTGAAGGCGCAGCTGACTCGGGTTTAACAGGTTTTTACAGGGGCTTTTTTAAGCTCGGTTTGTGCCTTTTGTAACGTGGTGGTTTTGGCTTGCGTTTTTAGTCACCTCCGATTATCCAGTTACAAATTAAATTTATATAAATAAGGAGCTGTATGTTACAGCTCCTTATTTCTTTTAACTGCAGAGAGAGTGCTTACTTAATTGCAGTAATAAACTCTTCGTCAGAATACAAATTCTTAAGTAATTTTTGAACAAGCTCTACATAGCTTCGTTGACCGTTTGGGATTGCAATTGCTCCGATAAATGAAGAGTCGAAATTATGTTCAGCTGAAATTACTTTCTCAAATAAAATTGCATCGTCTTCTGAAACAACAAAATTTACTTTTATAAATGAATTCCCCTCTGAGAACCCTGTTACATCAATATCTTGATCAATAACCTTGCCAGTCACTTGCTTTTTAGCAACACCAGACCAAAGTTTAGCCAGTTTTAATTCTTTTATTAAAGCGCTCTCGATATATTCTCCATAGCTGTTGCCTACAGATGAAACAAGAGGAGAGCCTCGAAGTGATATCTTATTTAATTTTTTTTCAGATTCAATTTTTCCGACTGAGATGGGTGTCTTAGTCTCTTCTTTTAGTTTAGAAACGTTGCTGATATCTGCACTGTAAGGTGGAACTTGAATGGTACATGCACTTAAAAATAAAGCCGCGATTAAACCTAGTGAACTTTTATACTTCATTTTATTTCTGTCCTTATTTATAAATTTGATTGATCAAGTTCTACAATTAGTTTGTTAAATGCTTCTTCCGTTGCACGTTTTGCAGATAAAGAAAAATTATTTTTAAACTCATCAAATTCAGCTTTGCCAAAACCTTTAACTTCACTATTCCATACTATATCACCATTGTTATTTAAAGTTTTACAGTTTAGTGTGAAGGTAAATTCTGTAGGAGGCCATGTGAATAAGCTATCTGAGCTAGATTGCGTGGTTATTGTCGGTATGAATACATACTCAATTTTTTTATCTTTCAAAAATGTACTATCAGTTAATGATTCAAGCTTATAGACGTTTTCAAATTTATTAGAAAGTACAGTATACAGCGCAGCTTCTGTGTCTTTATAAGGTTTGTAACTAACATTATCGCCACCCCCGCCAGGTGTTTTTACTTGTTTTTTTATATCATCTTCAGAAATATAATAACCTACAACTGATGCTGATTTATTTTCTGTAACCTGAAGTTTTTCAGTGTCTGGATTTAAACTTATTTGGTGGGCACAGCCACTCAAAATAAGGACCGAAAACAAGAAAAACATGTTAGTTAATAACTTCAAAATATACTCCATATATTTAATTTTTAATGTGAAAGCAGTTTCAGCACCAATATATGTTTAATAGTTACTTTTGTAAATTATGTTAACTTTATATTTGTAAACGGTTGTAAGCTTTAGTATTTGTGAGTTCGGTTTTCTTCAAAATAAAGCAGAGTTAATCTTGAGCAAAAAATAAAAAGCGCGTAAGTTAAACGCGTTACCTATTTTAATAACAAGAATTAAAATGAAAGCAAAAGAAATAGAACAATTAGAATTATCTAAAACCGAAACTAGAGAAGTCATTACCCCTTATGCATTTAAGGTTGATAACGCTCTGTTAGGCATACCTCTAGCAACACCTCTTAAACGAGCTTTAGCAATAGTAATAGATGTTGCCCTAATATTTGTAGCTGCAAAGCTTAGCGCCACCTTAATTGCGTTTGTTGCTGCTATGGCTTTTTATAAAGGTACTGCGCAGCAATATCTTCCTAAAATGTCGAGTGTATGGCGAAGAATATTAAAAATAGTAGCCGCCGGTATTTTATTTGTAAGCGCTCTTGCGGTGCTTTCAATTGGTATAGACTACTTAGAAGGCGATAACAGTGAAATCGGCTCAGTTATTCAAGGTGTAAAAATAGAAGACGAAATACAGCTTACTGAGTCAGAAAAACACCGAGTAAATGCCTATTTAATTAAAGTAGAAGACGAAAGGTGTGAGCAATCTTGCCAACAAAATGCGCTTGATAATTTAATAGGGCAAGTACCCAAGTTAGCAGAAATGGACGACCTTCAAAGCCCACAACTTGCTAGAGCGCTTTTACAATTATTAGTGCTCAGTGAAAATAACGAAATAAAGCCTGCACAGTTAATAGAAGAAAAACCTGCGCAAACAACTACAAACAGTATTTTGCAGTGGGGCAAAGGTATTATTCAAGACTTAGGCTTAGGTTTTGGGTGGGCTGCTGTTTACTTTACGCTATTTTCATTACTTTGGCGTGGCCAAACTCCCGGTAAGAAGGTGTGTAATATACGTGTTGTTGCCTTAAATGGCGAACCACTTGGTTTGCTTGATTGCTTTGGCCGCTACGGTGGTTATGGCGCGGGTTTTGCCACTGGGTTACTAGGCTTTTTACAAGTATATTGGGACCCAAACAGGCAAGCCATTCAAGATAAAATATCAGCGACTGTGGTTATACAAGGTAGCGTGAAGCAAATTGTGAATATAGAAACAATAGAAGAAACCGTAAAAGCTAAATAATTAATAGTTATAGGTAATAGGTACGCTAGTGAAGTTTTTAATGTTGACGATTATCACTTTATTTTTTGCAATCAGTGCAAGTGCTTCCGAGTCGGTTGTGTTAGCAAAGAATAACCATATTGAGTCTCGAATTTTAAAAGAGAGGCGATTTTATAGCGTTTACTTACCACCTAGTTATAGCCAAAATACTGATAAAACATACCCTGTAGTTTACTTACTTGATGGTGATAGCACACATTTAAAAGCAGTTGCAGGGCTGGTGGAAGCGTTAAGTACAGAGCGTTTAGAGCAGCAAATACAGCAAGCAATTATTGTAGCTATTCCTAACAGCCAAAACGCAATAAGAGAGCGCGACTTTACTCCAACCAATGTTGACTGGACGTTTAACGGAAAATTATTAGAAAGGTTTGAAAATATCGGCAATGCCGCAAACTACAGTGCATTTTTTGAAAAAGAACTTATTCCACTGATTAATCAAAATTACCGCACATCAACTAAACGGGTATTAATTGGTGAGTCTTTTGGTGGCTTGTTTGCAAGTTACGTACTGTTGACTAATCACACATTATTTACAGATTACTTAATAATTGATGCTACCTACATTTGGGATAATAATTATTTAAACCGTTATTTTAAAAATAACCAACTTGAAAACAAACAGATGTCAGGAGATGTGTATTTTACCTTTGCGAATAACGCAACAGCATTTGGTGATATAGGTAAAACAAATTATCAGTGGGGATTGGCGTTTGCAGATAAATTAAGGAATCACCCAAGTAAAAAATTAACAGTGAAACAGCGTTATTTTGAAAACGAAACACACGGTACCGTTGCAGCACTTAGCTGGTATTATGGATTGAAGGAGTTGTTGGTTTATTTATAGATCAAAAATGATGGCTGACTACTGACAGCTATTACGCTTATATTAATTTCTAAACCTTACCCCAATTCCACCAATCCCCAGTAACGTCACAATTCCCCATACAAACACATTGCCATATTGGCTATACACACTATTACCTTGTATCAGTTTTACATCGGCTTTTAATACAGCGGCTTCAAACTGTGGCATGGTTTGTTGTGTATTGCTTAGCGGGTCGTATACGGCGCTTACACCGTTGTTGGTAACACGTACCAGCGGGCGTTGTAACTCAAGGGCACGCATGCGGGCAATTTGCATGTGTTGCAATGGCCCAATTGATTGACCAAACCACGCGTCGTTACTGACAGTAAATAATATATCTGAGTTAGTTTTATAATTGCCACGTACTAAATCGGCAAATACTATTTCGAAGCAAATAGCAGGGAGCAGATTAAAGCCATTGGCGCGCAAGTTGTTTTGTATTCTGTCGCCACGCGTAAACGACGACATAGGTAAATCAAACAAAGGCGCGATTGGGCGCAGAATATCTTGAAACGGTACAAATTCTCCAATCGGTAGTAACTGGTGTTTTTGATAGCGATTTTTACCGAGGTATTCATAATGGCCGTGCTCGTCGCCGCGCTCTTTATTACCCAGCACTATAAGTGTATTAAATATGGTTTTAGTATCGATTTGGTAGTCGACAATGCCCGTTATAAGGGCGGTTTCATTAAATGAGGCTGCGCTATCTAGCCCAGCTAAGTAGCTGTCGGCAAGGGCTTCTATTTCAGGAACTGCGGCTTCAGGCCAAACAATTAAATCAGCATCCCAATGTGGGCGAGTCATGTCTTGGTATTTGCTCATGGTGGTCCAAAACTCGCTAGGCTCAAAGCGAAGGTGCTGCTTTATATTCCCTTGTACTAGTAAAGTCGACATTGATTTACCTGAGTACTCAACGGTGTTTGTTACACGCGAACCAATACACAAAACAGTAAATACAGTGAGCGTAACCAGCGGGGTCTTTATGTCTTTTTGTGTTAATCGGTACAGTGCAAAGCCAATGGCAATACACACTAAGGTCAGTCCAAATTCACCAATGTAAGGGGCCAGTATATTTAATGGTCCATCGGTTTGGGTATACCCAAAACTTAACCACGGAAATCCGGTAAGGACCACCCCCCGTAAATATTCACTAAAAGCAAAAAAGCTAATAAGCAGTAAACCAAAGCTATTTGGGCTGGTGGCAAAACGAGTTGTTAAGTAGAACGCTAAGGCGGGATAAAGCGCTAAGTAGCCGCACAATAGTGCCATTAACGAAAAAGAGGCTACAAGCGGCATACCGCCAAAGGTAGCTATAGACACGTGTACCCAACTAATACCTGCACCAAACCAGCCTAAACCAAATATAAAACCATATTTAGCGGCACTCTTCGCATGGGCTTTTCCGGTATTGTTTGGATTAATACAAAAAATGACAGCTGCAATACTAATAAATGCAATTGGCCAAATTTCAAAAGGGGAGTAGCTAAAAGTTAAAATAAGGCCCGCAATAAATGCGAGCCATGATTTTATATCTTTTGCTAATAGGGTCAGTCTAGTTAGCAGTTTCTTCACTGTCGGTGTCATCAGCCTTAGGAACGGTGACTTGCAGTTGCAAGATACGACGATTGTCGGCATTGGTTACTTTAAATTGGTAACCATCTATGTCTATTGTTTCACCACGGCTAGGCATATGGCCAAATGCATGTAAAACGGTGCCACCAATAGTGTCGGCTTCTTCTGTGCTATATCCTGTGCTGAAGTGCTCGTTAAAGTCATCTACTGGCGTTAAGGCCTGAACAACATGAACGTGTTTTGCAAGTTGACGAATGTCTTGTTGTTCTTCTTCTTCGTCGTGCTCGTCTTCTATTTCCCCAACAATGGTTTCAAGAATATCTTCAATTGTAACGAGTCCCGATACGCCGCCGTATTCATCAATAACGACAGCCATATGATAGCGTTGCTGACGAAATTCATTAAGCAGGGTGTCAACACGTTTGCTCTCAGGTACGACCATGGCAGGGCGTAAATAATCGCGTATTGAAGGTAAATGCTCGTCTTTATTTAAGATAAGCGGGAGCAAATCTTTAGCAAGTAAAAAACCTTCTACGTGATCTTTGTCTTCAATCACCACAGGGAAGCGTGAGTGAGTTGAGTCAACCATCATGGGTATTAGCTCTTCAAGCGGGCTGTCGATCTCAAGAGTGACCATTTGTGAGCGCGGGATCATTATGTCTCGCACTTTAAGCTCAGATACACTAAGCACACCTTCAATCATTTCTTTTGTTTCTGGATCGATTACGTCTCGTTCTTGCGCATCGGCAATCACTTCGACCAGCTCTTCTCTATTCTGGGGTTCCCCTTGCAGCATTTGGGTTATTCTACCCAACCACGTTTTGCCAGAAGAACCCTGGCTAGATTGCGAGTTACCGTCGCTCATTGCGTCTAATTGCTCCGTTAATTTAAATTTCGTCCCGGTATGGGTCTGCTATATTTAGCTCTGCAAGTAATTGCTTTTCGATGCTTTCCATTTGCAAAGCGTCTTCACTCTTTATATGGTCAAATCCAAGTAAATGCAAGCACCCATGAATGACCATGTGGGCAAAGTGGTCATGAAATGACTTCTCTTGCTCCACTGCTTCAGCCAATACAATGGCTGGGCAAATAACTAAGTCACCAACAAGGGGAAGCTCTATTCCTGGTGGCGCTTCAAATTCAAACGACAATACGTTAGTGGGTTTGTTTTTACCCCGGTAGTCGTTATTAAGCTGTTGTGATTGCGCTTCGTCGCTAATTACTATGGTGAGTTCAGACTCATCACGATATTGGCTTAACGCTTTATCAGCCCATAATGCAAATTGGGCTTCACTAGGGAGGTTGTCAAACTCACAGGCTATTTGTAAATCAAGTTCGGTTGTCAAAGTATTACTCTTTAGTAGTAGAGTTAAGTTGAGCAGCTAGCTCGTCTTTTGCTTTTTGCTTTTCAATTCGCTTCAAACGCTCGCTCTCATCGTTACGCTCGTAGGCTTCAACAATACGCGCAACAACAGGGTGGCGCACTACATCGTGTGCTTTGAAGTAATTAAAACTAATTTCATCTACGCTATCGAGCACTTCAATAGCATGGCGTAGGCCAGAGCGTGTGCCGCGCGGTAAATCAACTTGGGTTATATCACCAGTGATCACCGCTTTTGAATTAAACCCTATACGGGTTAAAAACATTTTCATTTGTTCTGCTGTGGTATTTTGACTTTCATCTAAAATAATAAACGCATCGTTTAATGTACGACCACGCATATAGGCAAGGGGGGCAACTTCAATGATGTTTTTTTCTATTAGCTTTTCGACTTTTTCAAAACCGAGCATTTCGAATAGCGCATCGTAAAGCGGGCGCAGGTATGGGTCAATTTTTTGGCTTAAATCACCAGGTAAAAAACCAAGCTTTTCACCAGCTTCTACAGCGGGACGCGTTAACAAAATACGACGAATTTCTTGTCGTTCAAGAGCATCAACTGCGGCAGCTACTGCTAGATAGGTTTTACCTGTACCAGCAGGGCCTATACCAAAAGTAATGTCGTGGTTTAATATATTGGCAACGTAAAGGCCTTGGTTGTCGTTGCGAGGCTTAATAACACCACGGCGGGTTTTTATAACCATTTCTTTGCCGTATGCACTGCTTGAAGCATCTTGCTCTAGGGCTTTAGATTCGGTAATTGCCAAGTGAACATTATCAGGTTCTATTTCACCAATAACACCGCGCACAGGTTGAGTATCAACATATAGATTTTTTAAGATTTCGACCGCAGAGGCACTATTGAGTAGCTTTCCCGTTACTTTAAAAAAGTTGTCGCGGTGAATAATTTCAACAGCTAGGCGGCGTTCAATTTGTTTGATGTTTTCGTCAAACGGGCCACATAAAGAAGAAAGGCGTTTGTTATCGGCAGGTTCTAAATAAATCTCTAATGTTTTTAACTGATTACTCAAAATTGCTTCCTATAGAACGGCGCCAGTATTTACTGGCGCTAGGTGTATTGACTAAGGAACGAAAGTAGCTACGCCAATTTCGTTAACAGTCTCTGGTTTTGGCTCACTGCTTGCTGCTTTGGTTAAAATAGCTGATGGAGCGATATCGCGTCGTAAGTTCATTTCTGATTCTGTACGAATTAAGTCACCACGTAAAGAGTTAGGCAGCGCTTCAGTAATACGTACGTCAACGAACTGGCCGATCACCGAATGTGGACCAACAAAGTTAACAACACGGTTATTTTCGGTACGACCGCGTAATTCCATTGGATTCTTTTTCGATGGACCTTCAACCAAAATACGCTGTTCTGTATCAAACATTTGGCGGCTAATGTGCTGTGCCATTTGTGTAATACGGTTCTGTAACAGGTATAAGCGTTCTTTTTTCTCTTGCTCAGTTACGTCGTCTGGTAAATCTGCCGCAGGTGTACCAGGGCGTGCGCTATAAATAAAGCTAAAGCTCATATCAAACCCAATATCGTTGATAAGGTTCATAGTGGCTTCAAAATCAGCTTTACTCTCACCTGGGAAACCGATGATGAAATCTGACGACATGCTTAAGTTAGGGCGAATTTTACGCAGCTTTCTAATTGTTGATTTGTATTCAAGTGCTGTATGGCCGCGTTTCATTAGGTTTAGTATACGGTCAGAGCCACTTTGTACCGGTAAGTGTAAGTGATCTACAAGCTCTGGTACGTCAGCATATGCATCAATAATATCTGGTGTAAATTCTACTGGGTGCGATGTTGTATAACGAATACGGTCAATACCATCAATTGCAGCAATTAATCGAATTAAATCTGAGAAGTAACAAATGTCGCCATCGTGAGTATCACCACGGTATGCGTTTACATTTTGCCCTAATAGATTTACTTCACGCACGCCTTGCTCTGCAAGTTGTGCCACTTCAAGGAGCACGTCATCAACTGGGCGGCTAACTTCTTCGCCACGAGTATAAGGTACAACACAAAAGGTACAATACTTAGAACACCCTTCCATTATTGATACAAACGCAGAAGGGCCCTCAGCTTTTGGCTCAGGTAGGCGGTCAAACTTTTCAATTTCTGGGAACGAAATATCAACAACTGACGAACCTTTATTACCTTGCACTTGCTTAATCATTTCAGGTAAACGGTGCAGTGTTTGTGGGCCAAAAATAACATCTACAAATGGAGCTCGCTGGCGAATAGAATCACCTTCTTGAGAGGCAACACAGCCACCTACACCAATAATTAGCTCAGGCTTGTCGTCTTTTAACAACTTCCAACGGCCTAATTGGTGAAATACTTTTTCTTGTGCTTTTTCACGAATTGAACAGGTGTTAAGTAAGATTACGTCGGCATCTGTTGCATCTTCAGTTAGCTGGTAGCCATTGGTGGCATCTAATAGTTCAGCCATTTTCTGAGAGTCGTATTCGTTCATCTGACAACCCCAGGTTTTGATATGCAGCTTTTTGCTCATTGAAATTTAGCCTCGTGTTCAATTCGATAATGGCACAAATATGTGCTTGAAACAGAATTAAGGAGCAAGCTTGCTCACTTAAAGGACGCGTATTTTAGCTGGATACCCGCCCAGATCCAAGTATAGTTTTCATGTTTGTGATCTCAAATCAAACTCAGACGAGTTTAATAGCTTGATAGTTATATACTCTCGCACTATAGCGGCGAGTTACGGTACAATTAAAATAGATTAACGTATTAACAAAATGATGAAAAACATGACTCAAAATAATGTGATAGTGGTTGGCGGCGGCATGGTTGGTGCGGCAATGGCAATAAAGTTAGCACAACAGGGAAAGTCAGTGCGCATTATCGAAAAACACCTAATTGATCCGCCTCATGTTTTGAGTAATGACAACGTTGATATAAGAGTATCGGCTATTAATCGTTTTTCTGAAAAGTTACTCGATGGTTTAGGGGCTATGCCCATTTTAAGAAATGGCCGGATTGCACCATACCAACAGTTAGAAGCTTTTGAGCGCGGCGACGATAAATTGTTATTTGATTGCGCCGACATTAATACCACGCATTTGGGCCACTTAATCGAAAACAGTTTAATACAAGCCAGTTTATGGATGCAGTTTGAGCAATACGATATTGAAGTCATCGAGCAAAAACAGATTGTTAGTAAAATTGAACAAAATGCCGATTCGATTACCTTGGTATATGGCGAGCAACGCTATACCGCCGGCTTAGTGGTTGCAGCCGATGGCGGACAATCGCAATTACGAACTAAAGCAAATATTGGTGTAACCGGTTGGCAGTACCAGCAGCAATGTATGGGCGTACTTATTAAGTTGGACGCACCTCAACAAATAAAGACATGGCAGCAATTCACGCCATCAGGCCCGTTGGCTTTTTTACCTATGCAAGCACCTTACGCTAATTTAATTTGGTACGACGATGCCAACACATTAAACACATTTAAAGGATTAGATGGAGCACAATTAAAAAGTCATATTTTGGCTAAGTTCCCAGGCCTTGCAGGCGATTTTGAAGTGCAAAGTCATGCAGTGTTTCCAATTACTCGTCAACATGCTAATAATTATTCTTGTGGTCGTTTGGTGTTAATAGGCGATGCTGCGCACACTATTAACCCACTGGCTGGGCAGGGCGTTAACTTGGGTTTCCAGGACGTGGTCGCTTTAGCCACTCTATTAAATGATGCAACCGACGTAGGATGTGCGTTAAAGCTGCAAGAGTACGAACGCGCCCGCCGAAAAGCTAACTTATTAATGATGAGTATGATGGATGCCTGCTATTTTGGTTTTTCAAACCAAATAGCGCCACTAAAATGGGCGCGTAGCCAATTTTTAAAAATAGCTAACAATACTGGGGTGGTAAAAAACTGGGTATTAAAGTACGCAATTAGCGGTGAATTTAGCTAAGAATATGCGTTTACATTTAAGATATGTATTTTACTCATTAAACCAATTTGTAATCCTTTGACTATTCAGCCCTTAAAATGAGAGCTTAAAAGTTATTTTAAAGCTCTTAATCCTAATTTTATTTCCCTTTTACGTATATTTGCCATACTCAAGTAATAAGAAGTCTTTAGCTTGAGGGCCTATGGAAAGTTTTTTAATTGTAATCTTATTAGGTATTTTGCTTTTAGGTTTTAGCATTCAGCCAATAATAACAATATGCAAAAAGACTAAAAATATGGCATGGAGTTTACTTCTTGCTTTAGTTGTCTTATTTATTTTTGGGTATTGTTGGATATTACATTACTTTGCAAATAACACTTTAGATAACTTGGTCTTAATTAGTATCTCACTCATTTTATTAGGAGGGGGGATTTTTGTATTTCTAATAATGCGCCTTAGCTTAAAAAGCATTTTAGAAATAGAGAAATCTGAAAATCATCAACGATTCCTAGCAGAGCATGACAGCTTAACAAGCCTCCCTAATCGCAAATGTTTTTTTAATCTATTGATTCAGCATATTAATAATGAGCAACCATTTAGTTTATTTTTATTTGATTTAAGTAATTTTAAACGTGTAAATGAGCTCTACGGTAATAGCTTAGGAGATGAATTGTTGTGCATATTCTCCAAAACGTTAAATCTAAATTTATTAAACATAGGTGAACTGCACCGAATTGGCGGTGATGAATTTGCGTTAATTTTAGATTCAGCAAATGAGCAAGATATTTATGATTGTATAGACGTTATAAAGGGCTCTGTTGAAGAGCCTTTTTTCATTAGTGCGCAAAAAGTATGGTTAAAGCTAAAAGTCGGCGTTAGCTCATATCCTCAAGATGCGTTTTATGCCAATGAGTTATTTAAAAATGCAGATTTAGCTTTACTTGAAGCTAAAAGCACACAGCAATTATTTGTTAATTATTTTGAAGGATTGAGTGAAAGGGCTGATAACTTTCTTGATATGACTACAAAAATAAAAAACGCTCTTATAAACCATGAGTTTGAGCTTTATTTTCAGCCAATATTTTGCACTCGTTTTGACGAAATACATGGCGCAGAAGTATTAATTAGGTGGCCGCAGAAGGACGGTTCGTTTATTACTCCTGATCAATTTATCAAAGTGGCTGAGCGTACGGGGATGATTCTTAATATCACTCAATGGGTTGTAATTGAAACAATAAAAAATTTACAGCGTCTAAAATCGTTAGGTTTTACTGGCACCATGCACGTGAATTTATCAACACGAGACCTTGAAAGTGAGAGTTTTGTGGAGTTTATAGAAGAGCTCCTTAAAGAAGACCCTACGTTAAGTAACTACATTGTTTTTGAAATTACAGAAGGTGCAATGATGACTGATTTGGAGGCTGCTCGAGCAATGATGTATAAACTTAACAGTCGTGGATTTGAATTTAGTGTAGATGACTTTGGTACCGGGTTTTCTTCCTTATCTTTACTGCGAGAGCTACCTATAAATCAAATTAAAATAGATCGGTCTTTCATTAATAATATGCTTACTAAGATAGCTGATTATGCAATTGTAGAATCGACGTTATTTTTAGCACATCGGCTCAATTGTAATGTGGTTGCAGAAGGAATCGAAACGAAGGAGCTACAAGAAGTACTTAAATCAATGAATTGTGAATTCCTTCAAGGCTATTATTTTAGCAAGCCACTACCTTTAGAGCGCTTTATAGAGAAATACTTAAATAAAGGCAGCTAAAGCATTATGTAGTAATAGCAATGCGTAATAAAATTTATGAGACTAAACTTGATGTTAGTAGTATTGAGATTTTTAATAAAACGACTAAGTAACTCAATTTTCACTATGAATCAGCAGTGTTTTTATTTACAGAATTAAATTATTAAACATATTATTTTTTCAATCAGCTTCAGTACATTTATATCACGAGGTGTTTAGCGACTGATCTTAAAATATTGAATTAGTTGGATAGATTTTATAGAAGATGATCTATTGGATAATAGAATTTATTTTAGATAGTACAAAGGAGAACGGTTAGAAAATTGGCTGGGATACCAGGATTTGAACCTGGGAATGCCAGGATCAAAACCTGGTGCCTTACCGCTTGGCGATATCCCAA
>NZ_JAWJBQ010000017.1:0-120317 GCF_046535955.1 Pseudoalteromonas sp. SIMBA_162
TTACCTCAGGCGTAGGTGCTTTGTAGCAACGTTCAATGAGTGATAGTTAACGTTTAAGTTAATTAATACTAAAAAACTCGAGCTTAGCCTCGGGTTTTTTAATGCCTAAAGAAAAGTGTTTCGTTTTCAGCTATTAGTAGCTTGGTGTTAAATTATACTTAACACATAAAAAAGCACGACTTTAAGCCGTGCTATTAATTAAACTTTTTGATAACTGACAAATTTCACAGCTTAGTGTTTTTTGGCATATGCTTCAGCTTGCTTCCATACTCTTAGTGTATTGCCACTCAGTATTTTTTTTATGTCGCCATCGCTGTAGCCTCTATCCATAAGGCCTTGTACTAAGTTTGGATAACTAGACACACCCTTCAAACCAATCGGTAACGAATCGCCAACACCGTCGTAATCAGAGCCAATGCCAACATAATCAATGCCAATCAACTCTACAACGTGATCAATATGATCAAGCACTTGTTCAAGGCTGGCAAAAGGGTACGGATTTTTAGCGCGATAAGCCGCATCAAAATCATTACTTAGCTTAGTGCCTTGTTCTTTAGCAGACTCTTTTGTACTTTTTAGTTGCTTACCCCATGCACCTGCTTTTGCTGTAACAAAGCTTGAACCAAAGTTAATTTGAATCACACCACCGTTCTTTTTAAGGGCTAATAGCATATCGTCATTCATATTACGCTCAAAACCCGGAGTGTATTTACGAAGCGATGAATGTGAGGCAATAACAGGAGTTTTAGACAATTCCATTACCTGATAAAACGCATCATCAGAAATATGCGATACATCTATTAACATACCCATATTATTCATTGCAGTGACCAGCTCTTTACCAAAGGGGCTTAAGCCTTTCCATTTACGGCGAATATCGTAAGATGAGTCAGAAATATGATTGCTTTGTGAGTGAGCAAGGGTGATATAACGTACGCCACGGTCAAAAAAGTGCTGAAGGTTTTTTAAGTCACCTTCAATAGGAGAGCCGTTTTCCATTCCCATAGCAATAGACAATTTGCCATCTTTAAATTGTTGCTCTATGTCGTTTGTAGAGCTTGCCATTGCAAATTTAGCGGGCGCGCGTTGTGCAATCGCTTCCATCCCATCAATTAACTGATTTGCTAATTGATAGCTTTTACCTTTTCCTTCAAACTCTAAATGAGCAGGAATATAAATCGACATGAATGGCGCGTTTAAGCCACCTTTTACTGCGCGAGGATAATCAAAATCGCCATCCTGAGTCGCTTTAGTTACATCAGCCCACGTATCGTGAATACGGTAAGGTACATCAATGTGGGTGTCGATTAAAATAGTGTCTTTGGCAAGTTTGACCGCTTTGTCTGACGCGCTAACAGGTTGCTCTGCAAAGGCTTGGTTTGTTAAAGCTAGTGATACGGCTACCACTAGAGTGCTGAGTTTTATCATGTTTTGGCTCTTTGGGTAAAAAGCCATTGTGTACGCTCAGCTAAAAAGTTACAAGTATTACACTCTAATCATACGACGCTTGTTGGTGCTCTTCACTTTGCAGTGCTTTAAATTCACTCTTTGAGATGATAGTGACCGATTCGTGCAGCTCAGAGAAAAATACCATGGCTTCACCATTTTTTAGCTGCTGATTGACTTGCGCTACTTTACTTTCAATACTGAACTCTTGCTCGCCATAATCAGTGCCTTCACGCAGTACATAGCTTTCTATTAAGTTGTATAGTGTGTCTTTATCAAGTTGTTCAAAAGGGATAATCATTACTGCTTGTTACTCGTTTTGTTTATTATGTGTTGGCTAAAATAGCTAGGTACGGCTTTTTCTAACCAAAAAATGGGTTTAAACGGATTACTACCGCTAATAAATCCAACGTGCCCACCTTTTTCAGAGACGCACAGGGTAACATCTTCACTCACATCTTGCTTGCTAGGCACTGCTTTAATCGACAGCATTGGGTCGTCTTTCGCATGAATGATTAAGGTAGGTACAGCAATATGTTTTAAGTAGGGCATAGCACTGGCTTGACGATAATAATCATGTGCATTCTCAAAGCCATGCAAAGGGGCTGTTATATGATTATCAAATTCTAATAAATCATTAATGTCCATTAATTCATCAGTTGTAATGGGTATTTGCTGCTTAATTTGAGGCAACTTGCGCTGCATCGATTTTTTCATACGATCGAGCAAATACTTTTGATAAATTTTACCCAAGCTTTTGCGTATTACATCACTTGATGATGATAAATCATACGGTGCTGATATAACGGCTGCTGCATTTAATGGGCATCGCTGGGCTTGCTCACCTAAATATTTTGCTAAAACATTACCACCTAACGAAAAGCCAACCGCAAATAAAGGCCTGTTTGGAAATTGTAGTTTTAAGTGATTAATAAAAAAGGCTAAGTCGTCTGTGTCACCACTGTGGTACGCACGGGGAAGACGGTTTACCTCTGTTGAGCAGTTTCTAAAGTGCATGAGTACAACGGCATACCCTTGCTTTTTTAGCGCTTTCATCATGCCTTTGGCATAGAAGCTATTAATATTGCCTTCAAGGCCATGCAATACAATGGCAAGTGGAGCGTTTTCGTTATGCGGAAGTGACCATGCAAGCTCAATAAAATCACCGTCGGGTGTATCAAGCTGTTCTAATTCGTAGCGAGTATTATGAAAAGGGCGGAAAAAACGCGGCATTATGGTTTGAACGTGACGATTGGTCATCCACCATGCGGGTTTAAACTTATGAGTCATGTTTATACTACACACTTTGCAAAAACGAAGCGTTAGTGTATCAAAAAGAATAAAAAGCGCCTAATTAATAACTAATTAGGCGCTTTGTGCGTCGTGCTTAATTTTTTAATGTTGTTCTTTCAGATCAGCGTCGTGTACTTTTTTCATGAAAAAATACACAAAAAATAGGCATAAACTAATAACGACGCCTAAAAAGCCAAATGATAAAAATAACACTGGGTCGCTAAAAAAATCTCTAAAGAATACGTCCATAATTGCCTCCTGATGTCTATGGGGTAATCATAGGTCTATTTTTGCAGCTCTGAACTGATCCAGATCAAGCTATTTTCCTGATTATTAAAAGAGTCGTAAAGAAGTTGATTTGGATCAAATAGGTTGGCTAGAGCATAGCGAAACCCAACGAGAATTAATGATAAAAAGCAGTTTCAAGGTAATGAATTACTGTAGGTCGTCATTTATGGCGATAATTTTTATTGTAAGTTTGCTGAGCTAAATCACGGCTTTGTTTTTCTCTTAAAGCGAAGCGCCTCTATGCCTCATTGTGAGTCAGTTATTTAAATAGTTTTTTGCACAAAGAGAGAATGAGAAGTAAATGAGGGGAATGCAAAATTTATTCGCAGCTAAAGCTGGTTCCTACAAGCTTAGTAGCAATAACATCTGCTTGGGCTTATAATTTTCCTTTATAGCTTTATTTTTATACCTAGTAACAATGGTGGCAGGCATTGAACATTACACGGATAGTTAAATACACTTTAGTGATTATGCTGCTGCAAATTGCCTTATCGACATTACTTAATACTGTTGTTGGTTTTGAGCGCTATGCATCATCGAGGCTTGGCGATTACATTCTTATTGCAATCATGCCTTCTAGTGTTTTATCTTTTTTACTATACGGTGTAATGGCATATCGCAGTGATAATTATGCTTGGCGATATACATTTTATGTTTACTTTTTAGGCTCTTTGCTTGGTACAGTAACTGTCTCATTGATATTGCAAGAGTTTTACTTTTTCAGTGAAACTTCCATTATAGAGTTGCCTGTTTCATTGTTAGTTATTACTTTAGCAACCCTAACAGGGTTGCAGTTGCAGCAAAAAACGAATGCTTAAAGCTCTCCAACATATAGCATTACATTAGTGGTCTTCGAATCAGGCTCTAATGTTAAAGTATTCACTTTTTCTACTAACATCTGTTGTTGTTGTTTCTCGAGCTTGAGCTCAGTACTGAGCAGCTCTTTACGAATTACAGCGTAATCTGCAATCTCGGTTTGATTTGCTTTTAGATAGGCGCGTGTAGCACGAAGGGGCTTCAGTACCTGCTGGTCAAATTCACAAATTGATTGTTCAAGCTTGTTTAGCTGAGTTTGACTAACTGCTAGCTTGAGAGAGTCTAGGTAATACAGTAACAAACACAGGTTTACATTTTTACCTTGCTGGTTTTGATAATCCAACAGACGCGTTTGCATGTCACCTTTGCTATAAAGGTCACATGCAAATTGCCAAAAGTCATCGCAGTTAAGCAAGTTCATCGGCAAACGCTTGTTCTTTTTCTTCCATTTCTTCAAGGGCCATGAGTAGCTCTTCTTCGATATCGTTTACTTTAGGTGTTAATGTCGCTTGTTTTGCTATTAACTCTTTTAACCGGGCTTTGTTGTCATCGTTATAGAGTTCGTTATCGCCAAGTGCAACTTCCACTTCGCTGAGCTCTGCGGCGTGTTTGTCGAGCTGCTTTTCAAGTTTCTCAATTTGCTTTTTAAGCGGTTGAATGGCTTTTCTAAATTCAGCCTCTAAGCGCTTTTGCTCTTTTCTATTAACCCCTGAGTTTGCTTTTGGCTCTTCGGCTTGCTCCGATTTAGTAGCCGCTTTATTAGCATTAAGAAGCCATTGGTAATAATCGTCAAGTTCGTAGCCAAATTGGGTTACTTCACCGCTGTCTACAAGGTAAAACTCATCGGCGGTGTTTTTCAGCATGTGGCGGTCATGCGATACGGTAACCATAGCGCCTTCAAAGCCTTGCAGGGCCATAACAAGTGCATGGCGCATTTCTAAGTCAAGGTGGTTGGTAGGCTCATCGAGTAGCAGTAAATTTGGTTTTTGATATACCAACATAGCCAGCACTAAACGGGCTTTTTCACCACCCGAAAACGGCGCTACAGGCTCAAGCGCTTTATCGCCAATAAAGGCAAAGCCGCCTAAAAAGTCACGTAGTGATTGTTCAGTAGCTTTTGGGTTTAAACGTTGTAAATGTGTAATTGCGCTGGCTTTTAAGTCAAGGGATTCAAGCTGGTGCTGTGCAAAATAGCCAATATTAAGGCCTTGGTGCTGAAATACATCCCCTGCTTGTGGTTTTAAGTCGCCGGCAAGTAATTTAATTAATGTGGATTTACCTGCGCCATTTCTACCAAGCAGTGCAATACGGCTGCCAGGTACCAGGTTTAGCTTAATACTATTTAAAATAGTTACGTCGCCATACCCAGCTTGAGCTTTGTCGAGCGTCATAAGTGGGTTTGGTAGCGCTAATGGCTCTGCAAACTCAAAATTAAATGGTGAGTCGGCATGTGCAGGGGCAAGCTTTTCCATACGCTCAAGTGCTTTAACACGGCTTTGCGCCTGTTTAGCTTTACTGGCTTTTGCTTTAAAGCGAGTAATAAACTGTTCTAGATGAGCAATTTGCTCTTGCTGTTTTTCGAACATGGCTTGCTGTTGTAATAAACGCTCTGCTTTTTGGCGTTCAAACTGCGAGTAGTTACCTTTGTATACATTGATAAGTTGTTTATCTATGTGCCAAATTTGATCAACCACTGCATCTAAAAACTCGCGGTCGTGCGATATAAGTACCAATGTGCCTGTATAGGCACGTAAAAAGCGTTCAAGCCAATATACGGCATCTAAATCAAGATGGTTTGTTGGTTCATCGAGTAATAGTAAATCAGCGTTTCGAATAAGTGCTTGGGCAAGGTTTAAACGCATGCGCCACCCCCCTGAAAACGCACTAACGGGGTTTTCTATTTGGTTATTAGCAAATCCTAACCCATGCAACAGCTCGCCAGCTTGCGATTCAATGCTGTAGCCTTTCATGTTTTCTAGCTGAATATGCACTTTGGCTTGGGTATCGCCATCGTTATTTTGTTCTGCTTCTCTCAGCGCAATACGCAGCGCGTAGTATTCAGGGTGGCCTTGTAATACATAATCAATCGCGCTTATTTCGAGGGCTGGGGTTTCTTGTTTAACCGAGGCAATAGACCAATCTTTAGGAATACTGCAATTACCAGCATCAAGTTGCAATTCAGATTTTAGTAAACCAAATAAGGTTGATTTTCCACAGCCATTGGCGCCCACAAGGCCTACTTTGTGCTCTGGAAATAACGTAGCTGATGCATTTTTTAATAAGGCTGTTCCGCCACGAAGGAGTTCTATTTCTGATATTTGGATCATGAATGCGTTACTTTACTGTACCCTTGTTAAGTTGGCGCTATCATACCATAGAACTTAATGCGCTTATCAAGCGTATCAACAAGTGATGTTATACGATAAAATAGTTGTAGTTCAAACCACAGGAAAAATGTTGTGAGACAAAAGAAGCGATTTATTGCTGGTGCATCGTGCCCTGACTGCAAAGCCATGGATACAATGATGCTTTACAGAGAACATGATGTTGAAAAAGTAGAGTGTGTTGAGTGTGGGCATAAAATGTCACAACCAGAGAACGCTGTTCAGGCATCTACTCGCCAATTTGAGCAAGTCATTGGTGTGTTTAAACCGGGCGACTAACCCGGTTTTTATTATTGCCTAAGTACATACCTTTTAGTAATGCGGAGGCGGTGGCTCTGGCATATTAGACATCATAGAAGGCGAGGTTTGCGCTTCTTTAATTTTTTCTGCCAGCAGTTCTGTTTGGCGTTTCATTTTAGCTAGCATTTGCTGGTGCACTTTGATCTCATCGTTTAAGATTTCAATCGTTTCATCTTGAAAAGCCACTTTGGCTTCAAGTTCCATTACGCGGTGTTCAATTGTGTTCATTAGTGTCTCGTATAATAAATCGCTCTGCGATACCGCTGGAGCTTTCGGTTAACAACGACTTATCGTTATCTATAAATGCCACATCAAGCACAACGGCCGATTTTGGTTTACTGCCTTCTCGCGGCGTAACTTGCCACGTTTGAATTTTTTCACCGCTTGATATTTGCCATAAATCAACTCGCTTATTAGGCGAACCCGTTGCCAGCAATGTGCCTTGCTCATTAAAGCGCACGGCAGTAAAAATTTTCTGACGCGCAATATACGCCAGTTTACTCACAAGATCACCTGTAGTCAGTTTCCATACATGTGCTTGTGCCATACTGTCGGCGGTAAATGCAAAGCGACCTTGTGGATCAAGGGTTACTTGAGTAACACGAGTTGGGTGGTTAAAGCGATGAATAACTTGGCCTGTATTGGTATCCCAAAAATAGGCAACATAGTCGTTAGAGCCGCTTAATGCATAACGTCCGTTTGGCGCCAAATCAACGGTGTTAACTTTATCTTGATGGCCTAAAAACTCAATGCGACGTCCGGTTTCAAGGTTTAAAAATACAACCACGCCATCGCTGCGGCCATATAATACACTGCGACCTTGGTTACTAATGGCAATATCTCGAATCGTGGCTTTTTGTATTTTGTAATAGCCTTTGTTTTCGCCAGTGTTGATATCCCACACTGCGAAAGTTGTTTTTTCTGCGGTAACCGCCACGCTGTTATCAAAGGCAATAGCAAGGCTGTAAACTAAGTTGTCTTGTGATTGCTGCTGAAACCATTGGTATTTTAAAACCTGCTGTTGATTATCCCACAGCGCGACCCCATGGTTGATAGAAGAGATTAAACTGTACTTTCCATCGTGAGAGAGAGCTGACGAAAATGCACCTTGTGCGGTATGCTCAAAGCTTTCTACCGATTGATTTTTTTTATCGGTACAGGCAATGGCTAAAAAACAGCTAAAAACGATTAAAAAAGTACGAAATATCGACATCTTACAGGTATTTCCTCTTAACTCTTAGTGACTGAGAGGTTAGACTAGGTGCGTTAAATGCCTAGGTTGTTTGTCTAATCACTGGATATATATTTCTAAGTTTAGCTAACAATACAGACTTTAGTTATTAAACAAACAGCCTACCATGTAGGGCGTTAATCTTTAACTAGTAATATTACAATAAATGACAACTGCAAAGTATGTCGGAGATTTAAAATGAAAAAGACGATTAGATTGTCATTGATTGCAGCGTCGGTTTTAGCGCTTACAGCTTGTAATCAAGAAGCAAAAAAAGAGCAAGCTGAAGTAACATTAGACACTGTAGAGCAACAACAAGCATACGGTATTGGTGCTTCTGTAGGTAACTTTTTAAATAAAGACCTAGCAGACAAATCTGAAATTGGCATTGAGCTAGACCAAGCGCTATTAATTCGTGGTTTTGAAGATGCACTTGCTGGCAATGCAAAAATTGACGAAGAAAAAATTCGTGAAGTGTTAACAGCTTTAGATACCTCAGTACGCACTAAGCAAGAAGAAAAAGCGAAAGTTGAGTCTGAAAAAAGCAAAGCGGCAGGTGTTCAATACCTAGCTGATAACGCTAAAAAAGAAGGCGTAACAGTAACTGAGTCTGGCCTACAATACGAAGTATTAAGCGAAGGCGAAGGCGAAAAGCCAGCAGCAACAGACGTTGTTAAAGTACATTACAAAGGTACTTTATTAGACGGCACTGAGTTTGATAGCTCATACGCACGTAACGAACCAACTACATTCCCACTTAACCGCGTAATTGCTGGTTGGACGGAAGGTTTACAGCTTATGCCTGTAGGGTCTAAGTACAAGTTTACTATTCCTTCAGAGCTTGCTTACGGCGATCGTGACCTTGGTAAAATTCCAGCCAATTCAACACTTGTTTTTGAAGTTGAATTACTAGAAATTCAAAATGCAGAAGCACCTGCAGAATAAGCCAAGCTTAAAACGTAAAAAGGGACCTTAGGGTCCCTTTTTTAATTCGTGTAACTTAATTAAATCTTGATTTAATCAGTATGATTAGAAAACAGGTTATCAATCAGTTCATCTTCAAGCTCAAAACGAAGCTCTAATGACTCACCAATAACTGAAAGGTCGTTATCAAACCCTTCTAATAAGTCTTCTTTATTTACTTCAGCGTACTTGTCATTAAAATCAAGTGCGACATCGGTGGTGCTTGAAATACGCGGATAAATTGAGTTTGCAAGTTTTTGGCTCTCTAAGCCCTTTTTTTCACAGGCTTTAGCAATATCATCGTACACTTCAAAATGCCCTGCAGAGAGGTAATCCATAAGGAGTTGGCAAAAAGACTGTATTTGTTCAGGCTCTGGTAGCGCGTGATCTTTTTTATCATAAGGCGCAAACCCTGCAATCTTGCAATACAGTACAATAAGTTCTTGGCGTTCATTAAGCCAGTTATCGATTACTGTATGGCTACCACCCCATTTCTGTTGAGCTTTTTCTACACGCGTCAGCATAACTGTTCTCCTAAGCTGGGTTGGTTTTTAGTTACATTCGTTTTTATGTACATCAAGATATATTTAATTTGCGTGTATATCAACAAGTAATGCAGATGTTGTAAAAGTGCAGAAGAATTATTTATTGAAAGGCTAAACATTTTATTGCAGGCAAGAAAAAACCACCGGTTAAGGTGGTCTAATTTCTTCAAGTGGCTTGTTATAACAAGCTTTCTTATTTTTATTAAATGATTTTTATTGTTATTATTTAAAACTTTTTATTTTTATTGTTTTAATAATTTATTATTGTTTTTGTTAACGCGGGAAAGACAATACCAAGGTTTTTGTTATGTTGCAAACATATTAACAAAAAGTTTTAAATGTTAGTGTTTCTTGCCTGATTTATAATCAAAATGGATTAAAACCATCAATATTATTGATCTGCTTCTATGTAAAGGTGTTTTCGTCTTTAAGAAATAGAGAGGCGATGAATATGGTGGTACAATCTTGCACAATTTCTATAAGCATTAGGATCATTTACGCCATGAGCGAATTAAAAAACGACCGTTATTTACGTGCACTTGCAAAACAACCTGTTGATGTAACGCCTGTATGGATGATGCGTCAAGCTGGACGTTATTTACCAGAGTACCGTGCTACGCGTGCGCAAGCGGGCGATTTTATGAGCCTGTGCCGTAATGCTGAGCTTGCTTGTGAGGTAACACTTCAGCCACTGCGTCGTTACCCATTAGACGCGGCCATTTTGTTCAGCGATATTTTAACGATTCCTGATGCAATGGGTTTAGGTTTGTACTTCGAAACAGGTGAAGGCCCTAAGTTTGAACGTCCTATTTCGTCGCTTGCAGATGTTAAAAAAATACCTAAGCTCGATCCAACTGACGAGCTTGGTTATGTAATGAATGCAGTAAGTACTATCCGCCGTGAACTTAAAGGCGAAGTACCACTTATTGGTTTTTCTGGTTCACCATGGACACTTGCTACCTACATGGTTGAAGGCGGTAGCAGCAAAGTATTTGGTAAAATTAAAAAAATGGCGTTTGCAGAGCCGCAGACACTGCATTTACTATTAGACAAACTTGCTGATTCAGTAATCGACTACTTAAACGCACAAGTAAAAGCCGGCGCACAGTCGTTAATGGTATTTGATTCGTGGGGCGGTGTATTAAGCCCGCGCGACTACAACGAGTTTTCACTGCAATACATGCACAAAATTGTTGATGGCCTGATTCGTGAGTACGATGGTCGCAAAGTGCCAGTAACGTTATTTACTAAAAATGGTGGCCAATGGATAGAAGCCATTGCAGCCACAGGTTGTGATGCAGTGGGCCTAGATTGGACCATTAATATTGGCGATGCTAAACGCCGTGTAGGCGATAAAGTAGCGCTACAAGGTAACATGGACCCGTCAATGCTACATGGTACGCCAGATCGTATACGCCAAGAAGTAGGCACTATTTTAGAAGACTTTGGTACAGGCAATGGCCATGTGTTTAACTTAGGTCACGGTATTACGCCAGATGTTGACCCAGAAAATGCCGGTGTATTTATTAATGCCGTGCACGAGCTTAGCGGCCAGTATCACAAATAATTAATGTGTTTTATGCATTAATACTAAAAAGCCCGCTTAACAGCGGGCTTTTTGTTTATACGCTTTAAAGTGCTTACTTAAACAAGCGATTTAAACCATTTAATGCTGCAACTCGATAGGCTTCTGCCATGGTTGGGTAGTTAAATGTGGTATTTACAAAGTAGTCGATATTATTGCCACCATTTTTTTGCTCCATAATGGCCTGGCCAATGTGAACAATTTCAGAGGCACGTTCGCCAAAGCAATGTACCCCAAGTACTTCTTTGGTTTCGGTGTGGAACAATATTTTTAAACTACCTACTTCAGTACCTGCAATCTGCGCGCGTGCAAGGTGTTTAAACTGAGCGCGGCCTACTTCGTAAGGTACTTTAGCCGCGGTTAGTTCTTGCTCTGTTTTGCCCACTGAACTCATTTCTGGAATGGTATAAATACCCGCCGGAATATCAATAATTAACTTATCATCACAGTTACCACAGGCTATTGCATCAGCTGCAATACGGCCTTGGTCAAACGCAGCACTAGCTAGGCTTGGGTAGCCAATTACATCGCCTACCGCATAAACGTTTTCAACCTCAGTTTGGTAGGTTTCGTTTACTTTTATTTGCCCACGGCCGTCGGCTTTTAAGCCAATGGCTTCAAGGTTAAGTGTGTCAGTGTTACCTGTGCGGCCATTCGCAAATAAAATACAGTCAGCCTTTACACGCTTGCCCGATTTTAAATGCATAACAACGCAATCGTCGCGCGTTTCTACACGGTCAAACTCTTCGTTATGACGAATAACAATGCCGCTATTCCAAAAGTGGTAGCTAAGTGCATCAGATATTTCAGCATCCATAAAGGCAAGTAAACGGTCGCGAGTATTCACTAAATCAACTTTAGCGCCTAAACCTTTAAAAATAGAAGCATACTCACAGCCAATAACCCCTGCTCCGTATATAAGTACGCGCTGAGGGTCGTGCTCAAGGCCTAAAATAGTATCGCTCTCGTAAATACGAGAATGGCTAAAATCAACTTCAGGTGGGCGGTAAGGGCGAGAGCCCGTAGCAATAACAATTGTTTTAGCAGTGATACGCTCGGTTGAACCATCAAGGCGTTTTACTTCAACAGTGTGTTTATCAACAAAGCTCGCATCACCCTGAAACATATGAATGCGATTACGATCGTAAAAGCTGCTACGTAAATTAGACTGCTTAGAAATAACCGAACTTGCGTGACGTAAAATATCAGGGAACGTTAAACGACTCGGGCGTTCACCAATATTAAACAACGGGTTGGCTTTGTATTCAATATAGCGGCTAACCGAGTGACGTAATGCCTTAGAAGGGATAGTTCCCCAATGTACACAACCGCCGCCGACTGTTTCTTGGCGCTCTATAACCGCTACTTTTTTGTTGTTTTTCGAAAGGTTCATGGCGGTGCCTTCACCGCCAGGGCCCGTACCAATAATTATTGCGTCATATTGGAAACTTACGGGTGCTTTTTTCTGTTCTGGTTGTTTGGCCACAGCCACTCCTAAATTAATTAAAAGAGGCTTTTAATAACCTCGCATTAAGTGCTAGCCATGCCTGTTTTTGATTTTCCCAGGCGGCTTCCAGCTCGTGATATTGTGCCATTAAAGCTGAACGTTCACACTGCTTTGCCATATTATTTTTTTTAACTTCTAAAACTTGTTTTTGAAGTGAACAATAAGTCTGCAGTTTTTTCAGCAATAAATCGTATTCTTGTTGTAATAATGTAAGCCTATCTTGCGCTAAAGGCAATTTTGCAAGGCGTGTTTGCGTTTTGCTCATAAGCGTATCGGCTTTGGCTTTTTCTATGCGCTCAACAGGGGTACGCTTTAATTTACTGGCTAAACCAACAGCGGCTAAAGAGCGAATCATCCATTTAGTGGGGTCATAATGAAACCACTTAATCCCATTACGGTAATCACTTGCAAAAATATGATGAAAGTTATGGTAACCTTCGCCATAAGTAAATAACGCTAAAAAGCCATTATCGCGCGCGGTATTTTTTTCAGTGTATGGGCGCGAACCCCAAATATGAGCCACCGAGTTAATAAAAAAGGTAAAGTGTTGGCTTAATACTAAACGCAGTAAACCCGCTAAAATAAGCATACCCCACACGTCGCCCACTAATAAACCAAGTACTAATGGTAGGCCAACATTCATCGCAATAACCAGTTTTAGGTAGTGCTTGTGTTGCCACATAACGATTTTATTACGCTGTAAATCACGACAATTACTGTAATCACCGTAGCTATCGCCTTGGTAGTCACGTAACATCCAGCCAATGTGGCTGTACCAAAAGCCATTGGTTGCGGCGTAAGGGTCTTTTATTGGGTCGTCAACTTGGCCATGGTGTATACGGTGATCGCTACTCCAGTGCAGAGCGCTGTTTTGCAACGCAAACGCACCGCCAAGGGCAAAAATAAATTCAACGGCAGGATGAGCATTATACGTTTTATGTGCCCATAAACGGTGATAACCGGCTGTGATAGATAGGCCCGCAAAAAACATACAGGCTACAAAAGCAATCCAATGTGCGCTGGTAAATCCGTAGCTAATGCCATACCAAGGAACAAGTGTGATAGCCGCTAAAAAGGTAAGGCTAAAAAATAGGACGTTTGTCCAAATAATCGGTGGTTTATTCATCATTCTCAATCTCAGCGTACAACTGTAAGCTAAAATAGTATTTCAAACTCTCGCCGTCAAGTATTAGACTGGGGAATTGAGCTATTATCACTAAATATTAATATAAAATTATTCAGGGAGTTGTTGATGTCGGGTGTTAGAGCGCAACAGAAACAAAAAACACGACAAGCCTTAATTCAGGCGGCATTTAATCAGCTAAGTGCAGATCACAGCTTTTCGAATTTAAGTTTACGCGAAGTAGCCCGCGAAGCCGGCATTGCGCCCACCTCGTTTTATCGCCATTTTAAAGACATGAACGAGCTAGGTTTAACCATGGTGGACGAAGCCGGTTTAACCCTTCGCCAGCTAATGCGCCAAGCCCGAAGACGCATAGCAAACGACGGTGGCAGTGTAATCAACACCTCGGTTGTTACGTTTATGGAATTTATAGACAGCTCAAGCAACCAATTTAGGTTATTACTGCGTGAGCGCTCTGGCACATCTAAGGCATTTAGAGCCGCAGTCGCACGCGAAATCAAACACTTTATTTTAGAGCTTGCCCACTATTTAGAAAGCGAAACCAAGTGCGACGCCATGCACGCCTACATTCAATCTGAAGCCATGGTAACACTGGTATTTAATGCCGGCGCAGAGGCGCTAGATATAGAAGGTCAACAACTCGACGAACTTGTTGAGCGTGTTATTTGGCAGCTGCGTTACATAACGCGTGGTGCAACCCATTATGTAAGAGAAACAAATTAAGTAACTTAGCCTAAAAAATAGTAAAAAGTTAATATAAGCAGAGTAGCTTGTTGAGATTGTAAATTTAAGCGTGACTTAGCTTTTTTTTGATTTTAAAATCTATTTTTCAGTGATTTTTTGAATAATAAAACCCAAAAGCGTGTGCTATGAAGTTGTTTTTTGGAATATTTATGCTTGCACCAACTGCTTTGTAATGTTAAAAATAGGCCTCACTGAACACACACAAGAAACAAGATGCAAAATATTCGTTTAATTACACTAAAACTTAACCTCTTACTGCTATGGCAAGTAAGCGGGGATTAGTGTGTTTGCATTGAGTTGAACATTAAAAACCCCGCAATTGCGGGGTTTTTTTTATCTCGCGGCTGGGATAAATTGAAATTTGGGTAACATAGGAATGAGGGGCAGTTATGCAAGACAAAGATAAAGTATGGATTTTTGATACCACTTTACGTGATGGCGAGCAGGCACTTAAGGCAAGCCTTACTGAAGATGATAAAATTCAGTTAGCGCATACTATTAGCCGTTTGAATGTTGATGTGATGGAAGTGGGTTTTCCGGTATCCAGCCCTGCTGACTTTCGCTCGGTGCAACGAATTGCAACTGAAGTAAAAGGCCCAATCATTTGTGGTTTAGCACGTTCAGTAGCAAAAGATATTGAAGCCTGTGGTGAGGCACTTCGCACAGCACAGCAAAGCCGTATTCATACTTTTATTGCCACAAGCCCTTTGCACCTTGAACATAAATTACGTATGAGCCTAGATGATGCAACGGCCATGGCGGTTAAATCAATAAAATTAGCGCGCAACTACACAGACGATGTGGAGTTTTCGTGTGAAGATGCAGGGCGCACACCGCACTGGGATTTATGTAAAATTGTTGAGCAGGCCATTAACGCAGGTGCCTCTACTATTAATTTACCCGACACCGTTGGCTTTGTAACGCCAGATGAATACGCCGCGATGATCCACCATTTAATGAATAATGTGCCGAATATAGATAAAGCACGTTTAAGCGTGCATTGTCATAATGATTTAGGTTTAGCTGTTGCTAACTCGGTCGCCGCGGTACAAGCCGGTGCTCGCCAGATTGAATGTACAATAAATGGTATTGGTGAGCGTGCGGGTAACTGCTCGCTTGAAGAAGTGGCAATGATCATGAAAATGCGCAAAGACCACTTAAAAGTTCACACCGATATTAAAAGCGAAGAAATTTATCGTGCATCTCGCCAAGTGGCAAAAATTTGTAATATGCCAGTACAGCCAAATAAAGCCATTGTGGGCGAAAACGCCTTTGCACATAGCTCGGGCATTCATCAAGATGGCGTATTAAAAGCACAAAATACGTACGAAATTATGTCGCCAGAAAGCGTAGGCGTACCAAACAACCAATTAAATATGACTTCGCGTTCGGGCCGTCATGTTATTGAGCACCGCTTAGAAGAGTTAGGGTATCAAAAAGCGGACTACGATATGGACAGCCTATACGAAAGCTTTTTAGCGCTAGCTGATCAAAAAGGCACGGTGTACGACTACGACCTTGAAGCCATGATTTACTTAAATCAAATTAACGACAAAGACGAAAAATACCAGTTAGAGTTTGTTAACTCAGCGTCTAACTCGCAATCGGTAGCCAGCTCTACTATTGGTATGGTGATTGATGGCGAAGTTAAACAAGAAGCCGCAACAGGTAATGGCCCCGTAGAGGCGTCGTTTGCAGCTATTGAGCGCTTAACCGGTATGAGCGTTGAAATGATTGAGTATAACTTAGAAGCGACAGGCCAAGGTGCAAGTTCGCTTGGCCAAGTAAATATTATAGCTAAATACGATGGCCGACCTTACCACGGTGCGGGCATTGCAGCGGATGTGGTAGAAGCGTCGGTACGCGCCATGATCCGTGTTTACAACTTAATTTATCGTGCACAAAAAGTGTCTGATTTAAAACAACAAAGGAAAGCAGGATGAGTAAAACAAACTACAGCGTTGCCGTATTAGCAGGCGACGGTATTGGCCCAGAAGTAATGGCAGCAGCAGAGCAAGTACTTGATGCTGTGAGCAATAAGTTTGGTTTTACTCTAAACCGCGAGCATCATGCTATTGGTGGTGCAGCCATTGATGAATTTGGTGAAGCATTACCACCAAAAACACTGAGCGCGTGCGAAAACGCTGATGCTATTTTATTTGGCTCAGTAGGTGGCCCTAAGTGGGAAAACCTTCCACCAAACGAGCAGCCTGAGCGTGCATCGCTTTTACCGCTTCGTAAGCACTTTGGTTTGTTTTGTAACTTACGCCCAGCACAGCTTTTACCGGCGCTTAGCGCAGCATCGCCATTACGTGCCGATATTAGCGAAAAAGGCTTTGATATTTTATGTGTACGCGAGCTTACCGGCGGCATTTACTTTGGTGAAAAAGGGCGAGGTGGCGAAGGCGAAGAAGAGTTTGCATTTGATACGCAAAACTACTCGCGTAAAGAAATTGAACGCATTGCCCGCTTTGCTTTTGAAGCAGCAAAATTACGTAGTAACCATGTTACCTCTGTTGATAAAGCCAACGTACTTGCATCAAGCGTATTATGGCGCGAAGTAGTCACCGAAGTAAGTAAAGACTACCCAGAAGTCAGCCTAGATTATATATACGTAGATAACGCAGCTATGCAGTTAGTTAAACAGCCTAGCCAGTTTGACGTGCTACTTTGCGATAACTTGTTTGGTGATATTTTGTCAGATGAGTGTGCGATGATCACAGGCTCAATGGGCTTATTACCATCGGCAAGCTTAAATCAATCGGGCTTTGGTTTGTACGAACCTGCTGGTGGCTCCGCGCCAGATATTGCAGGTAAAGGCGTTGCAAACCCAATAGCACAAATTTTAAGTGCCGCACTGATGCTACGTTACTCATTAGGGCAAGACGAAGCAGCACGTACGATTGAAAAAGCAGTAGCCGAAGCCGTAGAAGCAGGCGTTGGCACGCCAGATATCTACCCACAAGGTGGATACAGCACAAGCGATGTGGCAGCTGCCATCGTTTCACGTATTTAATATATAAATCGCAGCACCGTTATGCTGCGACTTAACAAAGTAGGGAATTAGCAAGTGGCCCAAACGTTATACGACAAAATTTGGCAAGCACACACCGTTGCCAGCATAAACGAGCAAACTGATTTACTTTATATTGACCGCCATTTAGTACACGAGGTGACATCACCACAGGCTTTTGCAGGCTTACGTGAAAAAAACCGTACGGTGCGTTGCCCAGAAAAAACCTTTGCAACGATGGATCATAATGTATCGACTAAAAGCCGATCACTTGATGCCGCAAGCGAAGTCTCTAAAAACCAGTTAATGGCGCTAGATGCGAACTGTAAAGAGTTTGGCATTGTACTTTACGATTTAAACTCAATTAACCAAGGTATTGTGCATGTAATGGGCCCAGAGCAAGGTATTACGCTGCCTGGCACTACCATTGTATGTGGTGATAGCCATACTTCTACGCATGGTGCGTTTGGCGCATTAGCACATGGTATTGGTACCTCTGAGGTTGAGCATGTATTAGCAACGCAAACGCTACAGCAAAAAAAGGCAAAATCGTTAAAAATTCAAATTAACGGTGTGCTTCGCCCAACGGTAACTTCTAAAGATTTAATTATGGCGGTTATAGGCAAGTTAGGTACCGCTGGTGGCACAGGTTATGTTGCTGAATTTTGCGGTGAAGGCATTGAAGCACTTTCAATGGAAGCCCGTATGACGCTATGTAACATGAGCATAGAAATGGGTGCTAAAGCGGGATTAATAGCACCAGATCATATTACGTATGATTACTTAAAAGGTCGTCCGTTTGCACCAAAAGGCGCAGATTTTGATGCAGCAGTTGAATATTGGGAAACCTTAAAATCAGATGAAGGTGCACACTTTGATTTAGTTGTTGAGCTAAATGCCGACGATATTCAGCCGCAAATTACGTGGGGGACAAGCCCAGAGCAAGTAATTGGTGTTGATGAATGCATACCTGATCCAGACCAAGAGCCCGATTTAATTAAAGCCGACGCTATACGCAGTGCGCTTAAATACATGGACTTAAAAGCCGGCGATAAATTATCAAGCGCGAAAGTAGATACGGTCTTTATTGGCTCATGTACAAATAGCCGTATCGAAGATTTACGTGCCGCGGCAAAAATTGTTGAAGGCAAGCAAGTAGTAGCAGGCATTGAAGCACTTATCGTACCGGGCTCAGGCCTTGTTAAAAAGCAAGCCGAAGACGAAGGCTTAGCCGATATTTTTAAAGCGGCAGGTTTTGAGTGGCGCGAGCCGGGTTGCTCAATGTGTTTAGCAATGAACGACGACCGCTTAGAAGCAGGCAAACGCTGTGCATCTACGTCTAACCGTAACTTTGAAGGTCGCCAAGGTCGTGGCGGACGTACACATTTAGTAAGCCCTGCAATGGCGGCAGCCGCTGCAATACATGGTCACTTTGTTGATATAAGAGGAGAAGCCTAATGAGCGTATTTTTTAGTGGCTTAATGGCCCCACTTGATAAAAACAATGTAGATACAGACCAAATTATTCCAAAGCAGTTTTTAACATCAACTAGCCGTGATGGTTTTGATGCAGCACTGTTTTACGATTGGCGTTACCTAGAAAACGGCGAACCAAATCCTGATTTTATTTTAAACCGTCCATGCTACCAAGGCGCACAAATATTATTAACGCGCGATAACTTTGGTTGTGGCTCATCACGTGAGCATGCACCGTGGGCACTTAAGCAATATGGTTTTGAAGTGATTTTAGCGGAAAGCTTTGCCGATATTTTCTTTAATAACTGTGGCAACAACCAAATGCTAGCCATTGCGCTACCGGCTGATACGCTTGAGCAATTGTTTGTACTTAGTGAGCAACACGACGATATAAACATTCAAATCGATCTTGAAAACCAAACACTAACAAGCGATAAGTTTGCGCCAATTAGTTTTGATATTCGTAAAGACGTAAAAGAGCGTTTATTAAGTGGCTTAGATTTTATTGGTGTGACCGAAACGCTAAATCCACAAATAGATGCGTTTGAAAAACAACTTGCTGCTGAGCGCCCTTGGCAGTAACGAAAAGCAATTAATTACATATGAAAACAAAGCGCGGCTGAGTATATAAGCCGCGCTTTTTTATGTTTAAGTCTTCTTATTATTAATGTCTAAAATCTGCCATTAGCGCGGGTATGCCTGGCAGCATACCAACAATAGCCATTACCGTAGTTAAAACCACAAACATAATGAGTGGGATAACCCAACGGCTCATTTTAGTTAAGTTAGCACTGCGCTCTTTACAGCCAATTAAGCCTAAGTTATCAAGCAGCATAGTTAGAGACCAACCAAAAGCAGGGTTAACCAAGCTTGAGGCAAATACCACAATAGCGGCCGATTGCGTTGTTTTACCTTCGCGTGTCATTTCCATACCCGCCTCTAGCAGCGGAATAAACACACCTACAATAAGCGCAACGCAAAGCACGGGTTGCCAAATGGCTAAATCCATTGGGTAGCCCCATAAACCCGCAACAATACAAAATACGGCTGTTAAAATGGCGCCTGCCGGAATAGGGCGTTTAGCAATAGCGGCAGGGACAATGTAAGTTCCCCACGATGAGGTAAAGTTAGCACCACCGGCTAGCGAGCCAAAGGTTTGTCTAACCGATGCGCTTAGCATGGTGTCGTCTATGTTCATTTGAACTTTTTCAGTGCGTTGCGGGTAACTAATTTTTTGAAATACTTGATGCCCTAAAAAATCCGGTGACCACATAGCCACAGCTAATACCGCAAAAGGCAGTACAACCACAAAGCTTTCAAGCGTAGGTAAGCCCAGCATCCAACCTGTGTTTTCGCCCCACCAATAAGCTGGGTTCATATTTGGTAAGCCCGGCGCGGTATTAAATTCAAACGGCGCACCGAGTGCAAATGCAACCACACCGCCAATAAGGCAGCTAAGCGGCACAGCTAACCAGCGCTTTTTAAAGTGCTCAAGTAACGCATACAATAAAATGGTCGCCAAAATAACAATAAACGCAATGTGCGCCATATCAATGGCCTCAGCCCATGCAAACAGTTTTTTAACCTGCGAAATTGTGCCAATAAAGCCTAAATATATAAGTAAGCCCCCGCACACGCCTTTACTTGTTAAGCGTGCCAGCAAGCTCCCTCCTTTGGTTATGGCTAAAATAAAGCCAAAGGCACCAATCAGTAAGCCAAACGCCATAGGATGGCCGCCAGCGGCAACCACAATAGGAATAAGTGGAATAAGTGGGCCATGAGTACCCGCTAAGTTAGCGGTAGGTAAAATAAAGCCCGAAAACAAAATAATAAAAATAGAAACAATCAGTAATTCATAGCGTACGTTCTCTAACACAAACGCATCGCTTAAACCTAGTGGCGCTGCAAATGTAGCGGCAATAGCACCCACCATAACCACTTTACCAATAGTGCCCGCCATGGCTGGAATCGTGTCTTCAAATTCAAAGCGGTAGTCTCTAAAAGGTAAATTAGGCCGCCAGCGCTTAGGCTGCATAATTTGTAGCTCGTGCTCTAGGTATTCGTCGCGGGTATTAAACTCTGAACTGGGTTTATGGTTGTTTTGATAGCTGTTGGTATTGTCGTGCAATGTACTTTTGTGATCTGAGTTGTGACCCTTTGGGGTTACTGACATAGTCCCTCCTGTTACTCGTTGCTTATTTACTAATACGGCTTTTGTTAAAGCAAATGAATAGTGAAGGGGCAGGGTAGATCAGCTTTTACTCAGGAATGTATAGGCAAAAGGTCGTGTATGGTTGTTTTTAATACAGTTAATTTAAAAAACAGCTTTACACTAAAAGTCATAAATTACAGAAAATGATTAAAAGTTTATATAGATCATGCTCTTGAATGTGTCATTAAAGATGCTCAGAGCTATTTGCAGAAATAGTATCGTGTTAACGGCAGGTTATTATCCTTTAGTCTTAGTGGTTGTTAAAGTTGTTTTATTTCAAGCTATTTGTTTGCGGGAGCCGTTAATTTTGTTTTATTTGTGGTGGAATAATACATCTGTTACTTTCTGATTGTTAATAACAACAATAAAGAATAGAGATGCAATTCAACTCCCCTAAATCAATTGGTATTTTACTTGGTATGCTTTACGGCATATTTATGCGGCTGTTTGTCGAGCTGCTTGATACTTATAATTTAAGTAGCCTTGTATCCATTTCATTTATGTTTTTAGTGCCCGTTGCAATTGGTTATATTCGTATTCATTTTGAATTTAAAAGCTCAAATACATTAACTAAAAGGCAAATGGTGACTATTGCTTGGCAGCCAATTTTTGTTTTTTTACTTGTAAGCGTTATTACACTGCTTGAAGGCAGTATTTGTGTGGCAATGGCTTTGCCTGCCTTTATGCTCTTTGCAAGTATGGGTGCTTTATTGGCAGGCTTTATTAAAAACCGTCAAACAAAAAACGCTAACCGGCCTTTACTTTCAATCGCTTTGCTTCCTGTGTTGCTCTCACCTATTGAGGTAAATTATTTAAACTTATCAAAAACGTACGAAGTCACCAACTCTATAATTATTGAAGCGCCTATAAATCGTGTATGGCAGCAGCTTGCAAATGTAAGCACCATAGAGCCACAAGAATTGCCATTTTCGCTTACCCAGTTAATCGGTGTACCTAAACCTTTAGAGGCAAATATGAATGCTACGGGTGTTGGTGCAATTAGAACCAGTAAATGGCAAAAAGGGGTTATATTTAAAGAAGTTATTACTGATTGGCAGCCAAATAAACAGATGCTTTATAGGTTTGACATAGACCATGATGCTATTCCCGATGATGCACTCGATAAACATGTAAAACTAGGCGGCGAATACTTTTCACCTCTTTACGGTGGGTATGCGTTAAGTGAAGATAAAAGCGGCAATACCATTTTAACTTTAAAAACGACCGTGCAAGATAATACAAATTTTGGTGTTTATTCGCGAATATGGGGTGAGGTAATTTTTCAAGACTTCCATTATTCACTTTTAACATTAATGAAAAACAGAGCAGAAAAGCCACTTGTCGCAGCTATTTCCTATTATTAACTTAAACCGCTATGGTATTAAAAAACTATTATAAGAGTACTTTATGAAATTATTAACGGTAGCAACGTTATTACTTGCTTCATCAGCCGCTATTGCGCGCCCTGCGCCTTTGGTATCTATACCGACACACGATGCATTTTTTAATAATATAGCTGCGCATTGTGGGAAAGCGTTTGAGGGCAAAGTAAGCGTAGATAACGCAAAAGGCCCAAGCTCATTTGATAATAAAAAGTTAGTTATGCATGTACGTAAATGTACTGATAGCGAGCTACAAGTGCCATTTCATGTGGGTGATGATGCATCGCGTACGTGGATCATTACTAAAACGGGCAGTGGTTTGAGCTTAAAGCATGATCATCGCCATAAAGATGGCACAGATGACGCTTCTACTATGTATGGCGGTCATACACTTGATGCGGGTTTTGCACAAATGCAGTCTTTCCCGGCCGATCAATACTCTAAAGAATTATTTGTAGCACAAGGCATTGAACAGTCGGCAGGTAATACATGGCAAATGTATATTTATCCTGAGGTATTTACGTATCGGTTAATTCGCCAAGGGCGCGAGTTTAAGGTGGACTTTGATTTAACTAAACCTATTACGCCACCCGCTGCACCATGGGGATACGAAGAGTAAGCGTATTATTCAGGCTCCTCGCATTGCAATAAAACCGTTAAAGGTGGTTGATAAGCGCGTGGTTTAGTAGGAAAACGTTCGTACTCTTGCACGCCTTCAAGCACTTTTAACATAAAGGTGTTACCACGGCATAACCTGTCTGCATGGCGCAGTAAAAACATACTTTGATTAGCAAAGTGTTTGTAATCGTCTGATTGTATTTCTATTTTATAATTGCTGTTGTCAATTTTGGTTTGATAATAATGAACTTTGTTATCAAAGTCGTATGATTTTTCTTTTTCGACGGTGTCGGCCAGTGCAGTGCCCGTATTCGAAAGGCCCACCAGTACGCAACTAATGATAAAGCGCGGTGAATATAACCCTTTCATAAAATGTATCCTTTAATTTGCGAACTTAATACCCATTAAATACTCATACAAGTTCGGTTTATGTACGTTAAGTCTAACACCCAAAAGAGATAATGTGATGTTCAAACAAATAAAACAGCTTTTTACAGCATTCGATGATCCAGCGCCAAGTATAGAGCCACACGATTTAAAAACAGCGGTAGCAGCGTTGTTAATTGAAGTAATGCGTGCAGATACCAAGCTTGACCATGATGAACAACACACCCTGACTGTAACCTTAAAAAAGTACTTTAATTTAACTGATTCTGAGGTTGAAGAACTCACTACCAATGCAGCAAGTAGTTTAGATGGTGCAATTGATTACTTTCAGTTTTCAAAGCAGATTAATGAGCATTGCAGTGCGGCAGAGCGAATAGAGATAATAGAATTGCTGTGGCGTTTAGCCTACGCAGACGGTGAAATAGACCCACAAGAAGAGTATGTAATACGTAAAATAGCGGGTCTATTATATGTAACGCATGTTGATTTTATCGCCGCAAAAATAGCGGCGACAAAGCAAAAGTAAAGCGTATAAGGTTACTTTAATTTGCTTGTAACACTGACTAATTGATGAGCAAGCGAAGATACTTTATCGGCTACTTCTGGGTCGCTAATTTGGCCATTGTCATCAAAAACAGAAAACGCAGACGGTACAGCAAGTTGGTCGGCAAGCACTAACGAACCAATGCCGCTTAAAATATCACGTACGTGGTTTAAACCGCGTAAACCTCCTAATCCACCCGGTGAAGTAGCAAATAAGGCCACAACTTTATTACGAAACGCCGGTACTGCACCTTGCTCAGTGCGTGACGCCCAATCTATAGCGTTTTTCAATGGCGCAGTGATCGAGCCGTTATACTCTGGGCTTGCCAGTAAAATACCATCTGCAGAGCGAAGTGTGTCTTTTAAACGTTGTGCATCAGCGGGTGTGCCTTGTGCTTCAATGTCCTCGTTAAATAGTGGAATATCTAACTCGTTTAACTGAATAACTTCTACTTCAGCACCTGTTTGCAGAGCAAAACGTGCTGCTTCATTAATAAGTTTTTGATTAAAGCTTTCTTTACGTAAGCTGCCCGCAAGCGCGATAATTTTTGGTGCTGACATGAGTTTGGCCTTTTTATGTTTTAAGTTACATACCTAATCTAGCAAACTTTTACTTGTAGAAAACCCAAATAAACGCAACACTTATGTGCATATATGCACACAAGTTAAAGGCAGAGCGCATGGCAATTAAATTTGATGACTGGCAAGACGTAAAAGTGGCCTTTGAAGTGGCGCGGCTTGGCACACTTACAGCTGCAGCAGAGGCACTTAATGTGCACCACAGTACTGTGTTAAGACGAATTAACAGCCTTGAAAAAAACCTAGATACCCGCTTGTTTCATCGCCATGCTCGTGGTTACAAGGTAACTGAAATTGGCGCTAAATTATTTGCGACAGCGCAAACTATAGATACCTCGCTCGAACAGCTACATAACGATATTGCCGCTGCCGACAGTACTTTACGCGGAAGTTTATTACTTACTACGGTGAGTGGGTTTATTGATGTTATGGGTGATGTATGTGAGCAATTTCAGGCATTACACCCACAAGTGCAGCTTGAAGTTATTTTGGAGCAAAAACGCTTGCGGCTCGATCACGGGCAAGCACATATTGCGCTTCGTGCAGGCCCTAAACCTGATGAGGGTGACTACATTGCTCAGCACTTAGCAAAGCTTACATCGGGTTTATATGCTAACAAACGCTACATTACAAGGCATGGCATGCCTAAATCACTAGGTGATTTATTGCAGCATAATTTTGTATCCGGAGTGGCGGGATATAATGCGCGCGTACCTTATTTTGCTTGGGCAGACGAAAACATTCCTGCATCGCAAATCAAATTACGTGTATCAGAAACTGCCGAGGCCACGCGCGCGATTATTAAAGGCTTAGGCATTGGTGGTTTACAACATGATGTAGCAGCGCAATATAGCGATTTGGTCCCTGTGCTACATAGTGAATTAAATTGGCCCACAGATGTGTGGTTAGTGACCCACCATTTAGTGCATCGCACCGCGAAAGTACAAGCTTTTGCAGGCTTATTAAAGGCGCATTTTAATAAACTTGCTAAGTAAAAAAATTGAAGGGCTCCCGATCGAGTTATTTTTTGGCAATTAGCATTTAAACAGTTTTACAATGAAAAGGCGTACAACAACAAGTTGTACGCCTTTTTAGTTTTTAAATTACTGTGCTTTACAACTTACGTTTTTAAGCTCAATAGTGAGATCTTTTTTAGGGTAATACAGCACGCATTGCTCGCCAATAATTTGCAAAACAAACTTTTCTGACTTGATATTATGCGCGCCCATAATGGGCATGCCATTGGGATCTTTACTATTTCCATGGCTTAGTAATAACTCACTGCGTTTGGTAAAAACGGTGTCGGCCAGTGTAACTAGCGTACCGCCTTTAGCTTTTATAATTGCCTGTTGCAGCACAGTTATAACGCCTGGGTTAACCTCTGTTAATAGCGCAGGCTTTGCAACGGCATTACTCATACTATTACATCCCCCTACACTTATTAATACAGTGAGTACCGTCAGTAACTTTACCATTATTGCTCCTCAGACAAAGTAGGCCATGTTAGATCCATGTTACTGCGGGTAAGATCGTTTGGTGCGTTTAAAGGCTGCAGTTTTTCGCCCGTTGCAGCAAAGCTTGGTACATCTACTTTACTATTAGCGACTGTTGTTGTAATTGGGCATGCGCCGTTATTATCTATATGAAAAAGTGCTGTAGATAGTAACCTTTCGTTGCTATCACCAAGTTGATTATCAAAGTCATCACTAACAACACACCCTTGTACATCGGCATTAAATTGTGGTGTTGGTGTTGGGGTAAAGCCTGCGGCATATTCGCCAAAGCCTTTACTGTTAACGCCACTAAATTGAATGGTGTAGTAGGTTGTTCCACAGTTGTGTGTAGGCGTAAATCCGTATGGTTTACCACAGGTTGTGTCGCCAATAAGTACCACCTCTGCATCTATTCCCTTTAAGCCATTAATAAATGCTTCAGAGGCTGAACAGGTACCTGATGTACTTAGTACATACACTTTAGATAAGTTTAAATCAGGTAATTTATCGCCAGTACTAAAAAACGTTGAGTAATCTATTTCTTCGTCAATAAACGGAAATGGAGAATCGACAGGCTGTTTATCATTTTGTTGTGTTTGATAGTAAAAGCGGTTTTGTACATTGGCACTTCCTGCCACCATATACGCTAGCTGCGCAGACAGCGCTAATAAACCACCGCCGTTGTATCTAAAATCAATAACGAGTTCGTCTACGTTATCGGTTCTAAATTTATTTACTGCATCAATTAAGCCCTCTTGGGCAATACCTATATGACTATTAAACTGCATATAACCAACGCGCGTGTTATTGCTTGTTACAATCGTTTTTACATTTTGAACAGGCGTTTGCTCAATGTTACCCGCTGTGACGTTAAATGTTTTTTCCGTGCCGTCGTTACTGCGAACAACAATTGTATGTGAATCACCGTTGGTTGGGCTAAATAAGCCTTCGTTTAAAGTATCAATCCCTGCTTGGGTATTGGTATTAATGCTTACGCCATCAACTTCAAGTACGGTATCGCCTCGTTGAAAGCCAATTTGGCTAGCTGGTGAGTCATCTTCAAGGTAAGCAACACGTAAAATTCTATCGGCTGAATCACCAATAAATGCCCAGTTAATACCATAACCAGAGGTAACGCCCGATTGTGCTTCTTGGAAGTAATCTTCAGAGGGTTCTGAAAAATGAAAGTTATCTTTTTTAGCGCCTGAATCGGTTAGCTCTTCGGTTTTTAGTTGAGCAAAATAGTCAGCGACGGTATCGAACGATTCAGGGTCGTTATCGGCTATTTCGTCATACCACAGGTATGTTTCGTCGCTCCATGAGCGAAGCCATAATTTTTCGTATAAGGCTGAACCAGCTTGGTCAGGGTAAGGCTCATTATTATTAAACGGGTCGTTACCTGTACGTGGGTTTTCGCAAAAGTTTTTGAGTTCGTCTGAAGGTTCAAATACACCGGCAGTCCATGTCGGTGTGCTACTTGTAGGTGGCGTGACAGGCGCTGGTGTAGTGTTGCTACCTCCGCCTCCACCACAACCTGTTAAAGCAAAAACTGAGAGCGCGCTAATAATTGCAAGCGATAGAGTGTTGTTTTTAAACATATTCGGTACTTCCTGTAAATAAGTTGTTTAAAATACTACAACACCTGATTATTTATTCAACGTTTTGCTTTTTCTTTATGTAAATAATTGTGTCATTTTTTATTGGTAAAGCAGTATTTTAAGTTCGCTTATTAGCAGGAATATCATTACATTTTTTGTATAGTGCTTTTTAGTGCTAGGTCTTGCTTTTGCCACGCATTAAAAAGTTTTTGTTGTTGTTTTGAAATTTTTAAACCATAGGTTTTTTGCATGTAAGCATAGGCGTCGGCAATTTTTTTACGGGCATAAAATGGTGGCTCAACAACACGTTGCTTAAAGTTTACTTTTACATCGCATTGGCCGTATTGAGTCGCGGCTCCACCTAGCATGCCAAAACGATAATTAGAGCGGTCAGCATTTATTTCGCCAATTGCGGGGGCTAAGTTGTTTATGTCAGCTTCCATTTTTCGAAATTTTTCGCTGACTTTACGGCAGTTTTTCCGCCCACCATTTTGCCAACATTGTAGTTGATGCCCAAACTCCCATGCCGATACAATATGCTCCCATTCAATACGTAAAGCGCGCTGGTTTACTTTGCCTGAGCGGGTAAATGTATTACGAGGTACATAGCCACAACCCGTTGGATCTGGCACTAGTTTTTTACCTTGTTTTTTAATATCACAACCGCAATACAGGCTTTTTGCATTGTGCGGTAGCGTTTTTATTAAGTGCTTTTTAGCAGTAGAGAAGCGAGTAAAGTCTTTACTTGATACCGAAAAACAGACACAGCAAGCCAGTAAGGCCAAAATCAATCGGGTCATATCCATCACATACGTGAACTACAGGAGTCCCTAGTTTACTGGCTCAACAGGCAAACATAAACTTATTTAAATCTGCGTTTAATCCTTATGTTTTGCAATAGCAGTAAAAAGCCAGTTAAACAAAAAAGCACACTGGTTGCAGCAAAGCTAATTAATAGAGGATTGTTAAAGTTTTCACGTTCATCGTAATCCATAATATGCAGCATCCAAAAAAAGTCGAAAATTCGCCACAGTGTGCTGCGCACAGTAATCACTTTGCCTGTATCTGATGACAAATAGAGGGTGGTATTAAATGTATCGTTAAATTGTACTTTCCATACATCTTTTTTATAACCGCTTTCTCTTGGCCCTAAACCTAACAAAGTTGTACTTACTGGTTGAGCATCAATAAGTAAATGCGCGTGTGCATTAGCAATTATTTGCTGTTTATTGGGGGCTTTAAATGGTTGCCCAGTAATGCCATTAAAACTTTGAGGGTTGCCTTCACTGGTTACAGTTATAAGTGGGGTAGATAAAAAATGTGCAAAGGTTATTTTAGTCGGATTAGTGACTTGCGAAACAATATTATCAATTGATGCCACGTAATCGCTGCTTTTAAAGGGGTTAACTAGGGTGCGTGTTGCTAGGTGTTTACCATGTACTTTTTCAAGCGGGATGGCGCTCATAACCAAACCGCCAAGCAACCAAGCTAGTATTTGTATTCCTAATAAATAGCCCAACCATTTATGAAGTTTACGTGCTGGTTTAAAAGTTTTTTTCATGTGTGTTTATCTTATTATTTTTACAAGACATTTTACGCGATGGTTGAGCAAGGTGAGTGCGACAAAATGTCGCACTAGTGCATTAAAATAGCGTTTCAGCACAATAGCGCCAATTGTAAGTAGCAATCGCACTCTAAAATAAGAGTATTACCATATAAAACGTCTATTTATAGGGTGTTGATTTGGTATAAAGGTAAAACTGCGTTAAAGTTTGCATGGTAACCATTAGAGGATAAATACGAGACAATGTCGGAAATTCAATTTTTAAATGTAGATCTAGAGCTTGAGTCAAAACAAGATATTAGTGTGCTGGTGGCCGACCTAAAAAAAGTCGCAACGATTTTACATTATGACAAAGACGAATACCGTCAATTAGCACGTATTGAGGTAGCTGGCGATGTAAAATCACCAGACAAAGCAATAAACCATATATGTGAGCTTATTGAGTCATGTTCACGCAATGCATTAAAGCAATGGTTGAGCTGCTCACGTAGAACGTTTGATATAGGGTTTGAGTCAGGCACGTCGCCAAAGTGTTTTAATCAAGCTTTACATGCAGATACACTACTGCGTATATCTGCTATTGGCGCGGGTATGGAAATAACAATTTACCCTCTCGAAAAATAACTTACGTCTTTCGCTCAACAACGGCTGCGGTCATTTTTGATACGCAGCATAGCTCGTTGCGGCTGTTTGTAATTTTTATTTCCCAAACAGAGCTTCGTTTTCCAATATGAAATGCGCGTGCTGTTGCCGTTAATGTACCATTGCGAGAAGCCTTTAAATGGCTTGCACTTATTTCTTGCCCAACACAGTAAAACTTTGTGAAATCAACCACAAAATTAGCAGCATAGCTAGCTACGGTTTCGGCGAGTACAACGTTTGCGCCGCCATGAACCATGCCAATAGGGTTATGGTGTGCAGGGATTGCAGGCATAGTTGCTACTAGATAATCGTCGCCTATCTCTGTTATTTCGATTCCCATGGTTTTCATTAGCGTCCCTTGGCCATTAATGCCTTCGTCCAATTGTTTACACAATGCTAATGTAATGGGTTGATGCCAAATACTCATATAGACTCCTTTAAATTTAATGTAGCAAGTTACTATTTTTATAGGCTATTTTAGAAAGCCCCTAAAATGTACACGTAAGCAAGTAATTTGGCTATTTGAACGAATAATTTAAATTTGCGATTTTTATTTAACTGTATATACTCACAGTTAAATGTACTGTATGGAAAACCAGTTGTATGCGCCCATTAACTAAACGCCAAGCTCAAATACTCGAATTAATTAAAGTGTTTATTAAAGACACTGGTATGCCGCCTACACGTGCCGAAATAGCACAAACGTTAGGGTTTAAAAGTGCAAATGCCGCTGAGGAACATTTAAAAGCCCTTGCCAAAAAAGGGGTGATTAAAATGAAACCTGGCGCAAGCCGTGGAATTCAACTTGTTGAAGAAGAGGAGCCAGAACAATTAGGTTTACCGCTTATTGGCCGAGTTGCGGCAGGTTCCCCTATTTTGGCGCAAGAACATGTTGAAAGCCACTGTAAAATTGACCCATTAATGTTTAAACCAGCTGCCGACTTTTTACTGCGCGTAAACGGTATGAGTATGAAAGATATAGGCATTATGGATGGCGATTTACTTGCTGTGCATAAAACACAAGTGGCTGAAAATGGTCAAGTTGTGGTTGCCCGTGTTGATGACGATGTAACCGTAAAGCGCATTGAAAAGGCGGGTCGCCAGGTGTTGCTTCATGCTGAAAATGACGAGTTTGCACCAATTAAGGTCGATCTTGAAACTGAGTCGTTCAACATTGAAGGCTTGGCAGTGGGTGTAATTCGTAACGCGGACTGGATGTAGTTCTTTCTTATTTTATAAATTGCGCACTATTTTGGTGCGTATTTTTATTTTTTTAAATTTATTTGTTTTTTATTGACACTCTTTCATTTCATCCTTAGCCCTTACTACCTCTCGATTTTAGCTACTTTTTTCTACGCTAAACTAAATCAACGCTCTACTTTTTACATATTTATTGTTTGTTTTTAATACAAAAAACTTGCATGCTGGTTAAATATTAACTAATTGTTAATGAACTGACGCTGGCAATACTCATCGCTTTTAAGCTTTGAGCACACACAATAAATTTGTTGCTAGCGCAGTGAATGCCAATTTTTATAAATAAAACGGCATTAATAAAAAAATAAAAATAACGAATTGGCGTTTAAGCCGTATGCCTCTTCGCTTTGCACTAGCAACAGCATCAAAGGAGTCGTCACATGGGTAAACTTAGTTGTACCTTGTGGCTTATATTGTGTGTTTTTCCGCAGTTAGCCTTGGCAAATAGCCAATTTAATATGCGTAAAGGCGTTACAGATATAAGTGAAAATGTTTACGAATTACACATGACCATATTTTTTATATGTTGTGTGATTGGGATAATAGTGTTTGCCATTATGCTTTGGGCACTCATTCATCATCGCAAATCTAAAGGAGCGGTTCCCGCTCAATTCCATGAAAGTACCAAAGTAGAAATTCTTTGGACCGCCATTCCATTTGTTATTTTAATTGCTATGGCAGTGCCTGCTACAAAAACGTTAATAGCGATGGAAGATGCCAGTAAAGCCGACTTAACAATTAAAGTTACAGGTTCACAGTGGAAATGGCATTATGAATACATGGGAGAAGATGTAGAGTTTTACTCAATGCTTGCAACTCCTCAGGATGAAATAACTAATTTAGCTGATAAAAACCCAAATTATTTACTTGAGGTAGACAAACCCCTCGTACTACCAATTAATCAAAAAATTCGTTTTTTAATGACCTCAGATGATGTTATCCACTCTTGGTGGGTACCAGACTTTGCCGTTAAAAAAGACGCCAATCCAGGCTTTATTAACGAAACATGGACCAACATAAACGAAGAAGGTATTTACCGAGGTCAGTGTGCTGAGCTGTGCGGTAAAGATCACGGGTTTATGCCCGTTGTGGTAGAGGCCAAATCTGAGGCTGACTTTAAAGTATGGTTGGCCGATGCTAAACAAGCTAAGCAACAAGCAGCTTTAGCTGATGCAGCTTTACTTGATCAAACATTACCTAAAGAAGAGCTAATGGAGCTGGGTGCTCAAGTATACATGGCAAGTTGTGCAGCATGTCATCAACCTACGGGGTTAGGGCTACCGGGCGTATTTCCGGCTCTTAAAGGCAGCCCAATTGTACTTGGCGATATAAAAGGTCATATAGACATACTTATTCATGGGAGCCCAGGCACGGCAATGCAATCATTTGCCAAGCAGTTATCTATAAAACAATTGGCTGCGGTTATTACTTACAAGCGAAATGCATGGGGTAACGATACCGGTGATGTTATTCAGCCTAGTGAGATTCAAGCAGCACTTGATGCCGACGTGGAGGCTAACTAATGAGTAGCATAGCAGAACAACCAAACGCCAATGAAGCGCATCATGCTCATCATCCAGCTAAAGGCTTTAAGCGCTGGCTTTATACAACAAATCATAAAGATATTGGCAGTTTATATTTAATATTTTCGTTGACCATGTTTTTAATTGGTGGCGCCATGGCTATGGTGATCAGGGCCGAATTATTTCAGCCAGGGTTGCAGTTGGTCGATCCCCACTTTTTTAATCAAATGACTACAGTTCACGGTTTAATAATGGTGTTTGGCGCCGTTATGCCTGCCTTTACGGGATTAGCCAATTGGATGATACCGTTAATGATAGGTGCGCCAGATATGGCATTACCTAGAATGAATAACTGGAGCTTTTGGATTTTACCTTTCGCATTCTTAATTTTGCTTGCTTCTTTATTTATGCCTGGAGGAGGTCCTGCTTTTGGCTGGACCTTCTATGCTCCGCTTTCAACCACATACAGTAACGACAATACTGCCTTGTTTGTATTTGCGGTGCACATTATGGGTATTAGCTCAATTATGGGTGCTATTAATGTGGTTGTGACTATAGTTAATTTGCGTGCACCTGGGATGACGTGGATGAAACTCCCCCTGTTTGTATGGACATGGCTAATAACGGCATTTTTACTCATTGCTGTTATGCCCGTTTTGGCAGGGGCGGTGACCATGGTTTTAACCGATAAATATTTTGCGACTAGCTTTTTTGATGCTGCCGGCGGTGGCGATCCGGTGATGTTCCAGCATATATTTTGGTTTTTTGGTCACCCCGAAGTTTACATCATGATTTTGCCAGCCTTTGGTATCATTTCAACCATAGTGCCCACTTTCTCGCGTAAAAAGCTATTTGGCTATGCATCTATGGTTTATGCCACGTCATCTATAGCATTGCTAAGCTTTATTGTGTGGGCGCATCACATGTTTACCACCGGTATGCCGGTAGCTGCAGAGCTATTTTTTATGTACTCCACAATGCTGATATCGGTACCTACCGGCGTGAAAGTATTTAATTGGGTAGCCACCATGTGGCGCGGTTCTATTAGCTTTGAAGTCCCTATGATGTTCAGTATTGCTTTTATAGTGCTGTTCACATTAGGTGGTTTTTCAGGGTTGATGCTTGCTATTACTCCCGCTGATTTTCAATACCACGACACTTATTTTGTAGTGGCTCATTTTCATTATGTGTTAGTGACAGGGGCGGTATTTTCAATCATGGCCGGTGCTTATTACTGGCTGCCAAAATGGACTGGCAATATGTTTAATATCACGCTGGCTAAGTGGCATTTTTGGTTGTCGTTAGTCAGTGTAAATGTGCTGTTTTTTCCAATGCATTTTGTGGGTTTGGCTGGTATGCCTCGTCGTATTCCTGATTATGCACTGCAATTTGCAGACTTTAACGCAATTATAAGTATTGGTGGTTTTGCATTTGGTTTATCTCAGCTGTTGTTTGTAGTGGTTGTTTTTAAATGTGCAAGAGGCGGCGAAAAAGTCCCTGCAAAAGTATGGGATGGCGCTGAAGGGTTAGAGTGGGAAGTTGAATCCCCTGCGCCTTACCATACCTTTTCAACACCACCGGAAATTAAATAATGACCCACGCACCGCTCCTTAAACGCTTGATTATTATCAGCATAGGTATGTTTGCGTTTGCGTTTGCCTTAGTGCCGTTATACGACGTGTTTTGTGACTTAACCGGGCTAAATGGTAAGCCATCGTTAGAGCAAGCGCAGCAAAGTAGCGTGATTGAGCAAACAAGGGACGTTAGCGTGAGTTTTACAACTCATGCACAAAGCGGTGCACCTTTTGAGGTGAAATCAAAAGAGTACAGTGTGGTTGTGAAACCCGGAGAAATGCGAGAAGTCGTTTTTAGCGCAAAAAATAGTAGTGAACTCGATAAAGTTATGCAGGCAGTACCGTCTGTTTCACCAGGCAAAGCGGCAAAATATTTACACAAAATGGCCTGCTTTTGCTTTGATCAACAACCCCTAAAAGCGGGGGAAGAGCTCGAATTTAAATTGCTTTTTTATGTTGATACAGCGCTTCCAAGTGATGTTGAAGAGCTAACTTTGTCTTACACCGTATTTGATATTAGTGAGCAACTAGTTGCCAGTAATAACTAGCAACAAACACTAGTGCGAAACTAGGAGCAAGTAAAATGAATCAAGAACATGAGCATTATTACGTACCAGAGCAAAGCCCGTGGCCCATTGTAGGGGCGGTTGCGTTGTTTTTTATCGCCGTAGGCGCAGGCTTAACAGTTATGGAAGTTGGCAAGGAAGGGGGGAGCGGTGTTTATTTACTTTATGCCGGTATAGCCGTTCTTTTATATATGTTATTTGGCTGGTTTAAAAATGTTATTCACGAGTCAGGTCAAGGGTTGTACTCAGCACAAATGGATCGTTCTTTTCGACAAGGCATGAGCTGGTTCATTTTTTCTGAGGTTATGTTTTTTATGGCCTTTTTTGGTGCGTTATTTTATGCACGTATGATTTCAGTGCCTTGGTTGGGGGGCGCGGGTAACAATGCTATGACTAATGAAGTGTTGTGGCCTACTTTTGAAGCTATGTGGCCTTTGGTTGTTACACCCTCCGGTGACACAACCCAAGCTATGGGGTGGCAAGGCCTACCATTGATCAATACGTTAATTTTAATCGCTTCATCGGTCACGTTACATTTTGCCCATGTTGCAATGGAAAACAACAAACGTAAACCACTGAAAGTATTTTTAGGACTTACGGTGTTATTGGGCGTGTGCTTTTTAGCATTGCAGGTAGAGGAATACGTTCATGCATATAATGACTTAAATCTAACATTAGATGCCGGTGTGTACGGTAATACATTCTTTTTGCTTACAGGCTTTCATGGCATGCATGTCACACTCGGAGCCATACTTTTATTTGTCATTTTAATACGAATATTAAAAGGTCATTTTACCAAAGAAAAGCACTTTGCGTTTCAAGCTGCTGCTTGGTATTGGCATTTTGTTGATGTGGTATGGCTGTGTTTATTTGTGTTTGTATATGTGCTGTAACGTTTATGGGCGAGCTATTTGCCTTTATATAACCGAGCTTAACTGCTGCGATTGTGACCAATAATACAACAACCGAAAACAACACTCGGCGTCCTAAAAAGTGAGACATAGGTCGCCCGTTTGTTTTTCCAGACACCATAATAAATAGCGCTCTAAATAAGTTAAAAAGTATAAACATTAACAACAGTACAATAATAATTTTAATAATCACTGAGTTGACCCTTTATGCAAGTAGTTTTAAGGCACAAACAAAAGCTTAGTTCAATAATCACAATTTGTATGGTTGTGGTTGTCGTACTGGTATGTGTGCGCCTAGGTTTTTGGCAATTAGAACGAGGTGAAAAAAAACAGCAACAGCTCACTGCTATTGCTCAAATACAAACTCATGGTGTTATGAGTTGGTCGCAGTTGCTAAATTTACCAAAGCAGTGGAATAAAACCGGTGTACTAGTCGAGCTTAAAGGGACACTTTTAAGCGAACATTACTGGTTGTTAGATAATCAAGTATATAACGGACAAGTGGGTTACGACCTACTCGCCCTGTTAAAACCAAATAATGATATGCGTGCAGTATTGGTTAATTTAGGTTGGGTGAGAGCCCCGCTATCACGGGATATTTTACCTGCAGTAGTTATGCCCCAAGGTGAGTTTACGGTCAAAGCACAAATTAAAGAGAATAACCTCAGTAGTTTTACCCTAGAAGATAAGACCTCGAGTGGTGATTTGCCCAAACGCATTCAATCAATCGACTTAAGCTTTATACAATCACACACTAATTTCCCATTGGTTAACTTTATGGCTTACCGCCAAGGTGAGGGTGATGAAATTGCGATACCGCATTACGAAGCGGTTGTAATGAGCCCACAAAAACATAACGCCTATGCGGTGCAGTGGTTTTTAATCGCCTTTGCATGTGTTGTTGTAGCCATTTTTGCGAGTAAAAAAAGGAATAAAAATGAAAAATAAACCCCTTTTATTGTTTGTAACCTGTTGTGCTATCCCTTTGTTTTTAGCCTATAGCGCGCTCAAATTCGATTGGTTACCTAGTGCGGTTACAAATCACGGTGAATTTCTAAATGAAGAGATAAAACTAGAAAACTGGCAACAAAATAATCCTAAACAATGGACTATAGCGCTTAATTATTCGAGTGAGTGCAGTGCGTCATGTAACGAGCAACTTGAGGCGCTTAATAATTTGTATATAGCGCTTGGTAAAAATCAAGGAAAGGTAGATATGGCTGTTATGGGAAGTCCTTCACAAGCTGACTTACCATGGAAAAAAATGGCCCAGCAAGCAAGCTTGACCCCCGCAAGTTTGTATTTAATTGATCATATGGGGCTTGTGGTACTTGAGTACCCATACAAAGCAAAGCCTCAAGAAAACCGCTTAGTTCAAAAAGGGCTATTAAAGGATTTAAAAAAACTACTTAATTATTCTCGTTCAAGCTAATCCGTTTAGTGTGAGGTTAAAGATGTACAAAAATTATAAGAATTGGGTTTTATTGACCGGACTTTTTGCTTTAGTTGTTGTTGCACTGGGTGCATACACTCGTTTGAGTGATGCAGGGCTGGGTTGCCCAGATTGGCCCGGGTGTTATGGCTTTTTAACGGTTCCTAAACATGAAGCTGATATTGCTTTAGCAACACAAAGCTACCCTGATATGGTGTTTGAAAAAGCAAAAGCCTGGAAAGAAATGATTCATAGGTATTTTGCGGGCACCTTAGGATTGATGATTTTAGCGCTGTTTATTGTTGCTTTTTTAAAGCGTCAATTTCCAACTACACCATTAAAGCTCACATCTTTATTGCTATTACTTGTTGTGTTTCAAGCTGCCTTAGGTATGTGGACTGTCACTATGAATCTGCAACCACTTATTGTGATGGGGCATTTATTGGGTGGTTTTAGTATTTTATCGCTAATTACATTGCTGTATTTAAGGTTAACAGCAAAACCCATTATGGGCGGAGATGCGGGGGCTAAGAGGTATTATGGAATAAGTTTGATTGCTCTTTTTGTGCTGATTTTACAAATAGCGCTTGGCGGCTGGCTTGCGGCTAATTACGCAGCACCACACTGTAATGGTTTACCTTTGTGTGATTACGCTCAGCCTTTTTCACTGAGGAGTGTTTTTCAGTTACCGCTTGAGCACAGCAACTACGAGTTTGGTGTGCTTTCACAACAAGCAAGAATGTCTATTCACTTATTACACCGTATTTGGGCATTAGTAACCTGCATAGTTTTGGCGCTTATTATGTGGAAAATTTACAGTCACGCTTACTCTCAAAAAATTAAAAGCTGCGTAATAGCAGTATTGGTTACTTTATTTTGCCAAATTAGCTTAGGACTCATTTTGGTACATTGGCACTTTCCGTTGGGTGTAGCACTGGCGCATAACCTAATGGCTGCCATACTGTTATTAAGTATGGTTAGGTTGTGTTATTACCTGAAATCACGCACATAAAGGAGAAATATAATGGCACTAACAATAAACAAAAAAACAATACAGCCTGCACATACTCAATCACTTAGCTTGCGTGCTTACGATCTATTACAAGATTACTTAGCCATCAGTAAATTTAAAGTGGTGGCGATGTTGGTTTTAACAGCCTGGGTTGGATTAGCATTAGCTCCGGATGTTGGACGTGGGATAGGCGTTCAGATGATTAGTCTATTAGGAATAGGGCTGTTATCTGCTGCCGCTGCCGTTATTAACCATGTAGTAGATAGCGAAATAGACTCTAAAATGGCAAGAACGCGTCATCGCCCTGTTGCTAAAGGGCGTTTAAGTAAAACTCATGCATTAACGTTTGCAGCAAGCATTGGTATCGCTGGTTTTATCATGCTTATGGTGTGGGCTAATACGCTTACAGCAATATTAACGTTATTTGCATTAGTGGGTTATGCCTTTATTTATACGTCATTTTTAAAACGTGCAACACCTCAAAATATTGTAATAGGCGGACTTGCTGGAGCGATGCCGCCATTGCTTGGTTGGGTATCTGAAACAAACCAAATGGCGGCAGCGCCGTGGTTGCTTGTTATGATTATATTTACCTGGACTCCTCCTCATTTTTGGGCTTTAGCCATTGCTCGAAAAAGTGATTACGAGCGTGCAAAAATTCCAATGCTGCCGGTTACCCACGGTATCGACTTTTGTAAAACATGTGTAGTTGCGTACTCAGTTTTATTGGCCTTAGTGTGTGTGATGCCATACTTAATTGGTATGTCAGGAGGTATTTACTTAGTGGGTGCTTGTGCGCTAAATAGTGTGTTTATGTACAAAGCCATTAAGTTAAAATTTGCAGCTAATAACGACAAGGCTATGGATTTATTTCGTTTTTCGATAGTGCATTTAATGGTACTCTTCGTGATCTTATTTATAGATAAATGGCTTCCTTTATGAAACGGTTATGGCTTTTAGTAATTGTTGTTTTAAGTTTATTTTTATCAGCGTGCTCAAGTGAAAACGATCCTCAAAATTTAAATGCACTTGTTTATGAAAACGCTAAATCACTTTCGGATTTTACGTTAAAAAATCAGCACGGCGAACCAGTGACAAAAGCGCAATTTAAAGGGCAATGGAATTTAGTGTTTTTAGGATACACAAGCTGTCCCGATATATGCCCGTTAACATTGGCTAAGTTAAACGCAGTTTATAAAGAGCTGGAAGCTGATTACCCATTACAAATATGGTTTGTGTCGGTCGATCCAAACAGAGATACAGCAGAAAAACGAAAACAATATATAGATTACTTTAACCCCAGTTTTTTGGCTGTTTCAGGGGAGCACAAAGATCTTTTTCCAGTAGTAAGAGAGCTTGGCCTCATTTACGCAATTAGTGATACAACAAAAGCTGATTATGCGGTTGATCATAGCGCATCAGTTGCGTTGGTTGATGATACAGGAGCGCTAAGAGCTATTTTCAAACCTGAGTTTAAGCAAGGCAGTGTGCCGCTTATTAATTCAACTCAATTAACGCAAGAGTTTAAAGTTATTGCAAACTACTACTAAAAACTGACTTTTTAAATTTTCACGTATTTTAAGGGGGCTTTAGGCTCCCTTTTTTGTTTTTTCATTCCTGTTTATAAATTTATTAAATTTTTTTTTGACCCTTTTATGGCAATTTTAACAACTAGAGCTAAGCTTTTGTTATGAATTGAAATGAAAGGGATTACACAATTTTAAATGTTGAAACTTCCAAGCGAACTTGTGATTACCCAAGTTGAAACGCTCCACCAAGACTTACTACAAGAACTCAATAGCAACGACGATATCAGTCTTGATATTAGCGATGTAGTGTCTGCAGATACTGCATCTATTCAGCTGTTATGTGCGCTTCAAAAACACTTGCTTACCATCCAACACAAAATTATATGGGTCGGCAGTAGTGCAGCATTAGCACATACCATTAATCAGCTTGGCTTAGGGCATTATTTAACAATCGAAAGAAATAGTTAGAGGTTTATATGAAAAAAATCTTAGCAGTTGATGATTCAGCATCAATGCGTCAGATGGTGAGCTTTACCTTAAAAACCGCAGGCTTTGATGTAACAGAGGCCAAAGACGGCAGTGAGGCATTGGCTATTGCTAAGCAGCAAGGTTTTGATGCGGTTATTTCAGATGTAAACATGCCCATTATGGATGGTATTACATTAATTCGAGAGCTACGTACATTACCCGATTATAAATTTACGCCACTACTTATGCTAACAACCGAGTCGGGCTTAGAAAAAAAGGTAGAAGGTAAAGCGGCTGGTGCAACAGGCTGGATAGTAAAGCCATTTAATCCTGAGCAGTTACTAGCGGTGATTAAAAAGGTTATTCGTTAGTCAAGGAGCGCAAAGTGAGTATAGATTTAAGTCAATTTTTTGAAGTTTTCTTTGAAGAGAGTTTTGAAGGCCTCGATACCATGGAAGCTGAGCTTTTAAACTTGGTACCCGGTGAGGAAGACTTAGAAACTATTAACACTATTTTTAGAGCCGCTCATTCAATAAAAGGGGGAAGTGGGACATTTGGTTTTTCATCGGTGTCTGATTTTACTCATGTACTTGAAACCTTACTGGACCAAATTCGTCAAGGCGAGCGCACCCTGACAACCGAGCACGTTAATTTATTACTTAAAGCGGTTGATTGCCTTCGTTCGTTACTGGCTGGATTGCAGGCAGAGCAAGAGCCCGACTTAACTGAAGCCGATACACTACGAGCACAATTTGAAGAAGTGCTAGGAATAAATAGCACAACGCAAGAGTCCAACATTCAAACGTCTGATAACCAGTCTGATAGCGATACATACCAAATAGACTTTAAGCCTCATCATCACTTATTTAAAACAGGTAATGAACCACTCATTATGATTAGTGAGCTTGAGCAGTTAGGCGAGTTAGATACCACCGTTTTTTATGATGAAGTCCCTGAAATAACCAATTTGAGTAGTGATGAGTGCTTTTTACATTGGCGTTTTTTCTTAAATACCAGCCATGGTGAAAGCGCAATTAAAGAGGTGTTCGAATGGGTTGAAGATGATGCTGATATTACCATTGAATTGTGTGGCGGCCTGTTTACTGATGAGTTACCCACTCCTGAAAATGACAGCAGTACAGTAGCTCAAGAGCCATTAATCCAAGAACCAGTGCCGAAGCAGGCGGAACAAGCTAAGCCTATAAAGCCAACTTCTGCTAATACTAATAAAAAATCAACAACACCCGAGTCGACTTCTATTCGCGTTGGGATTGATAAAGTTGACTCATTAATAAACATGGTGGGTGAGCTTGTTATTACCCAAGCCATGCTTAATCAACTTAGCGAGCAAGACATTACGCCAGCAACAATTACGGCATTGCAAGAAGGTTTAGCGCAACTTGCGCACAACACTCGCGATTTACAAGAAAACGTAATGCGTATCCGCATGTTGCCAATTAATTTTGTATTTAGCCGTTTCCCACGTTTGGTGCGCGACATTGCGCAAAAGCTAAATAAACAGGTTGAATTGAAGCTGATAGGCGAGCAAACCGAATTAGACAAAACCGTGATGGAGAAAATTTCTGATCCTATGGTTCATCTGGTTAGAAACTCATTAGATCATGGCCTAGAAACGGTTGAGAAAAGACTGCAAGCCGGAAAAGATCCAGTAGGAACGGTCACTTTAAATGCATTTCACCAAGGCGGAAATATTGTTATTGAAATAATGGATGATGGGCAAGGGCTAAACACTAAAAAAATTCAAGAAAAAGCCATTGCTAATGGACTGATCTCTGCCGACAACCACCTTAGCAATGAGGAAATAAACGAGCTTATATTTATGCCTGGTTTTTCCACTATGGATGAAGTGAGTGACTTATCTGGCCGTGGTGTTGGTATGGATGTAGTTAAGCGTAATATTCAGTCATTAAATGGCTCTGTAGAGGTTGCATCCGCGCCAGGTGTAGGATCAACGTTTACAATTAGATTACCACTTACACTGGCTATTTTAGATGGCCAACTAGTTAAAGTGGCCCAGCATACCTATATTATTCCGCTTATTTCTATTGTTGAATCGCTGCAAATTGATATTGCCAAAGTAAGCCGTGTAGGCAAAAACCTAGACGTGCTTAGATTGCGTGATGAATACATTCCAATTTTAAGGCTCTACGATATTTTTAATCATGATAATGCCATTGAGTCTCTTGATAAAACCCTGCTTGTTGTTGTAGAAACCGACAACCAAAAAGTGGGTTTATTGGTAGATGACCTCCTATCGCAACAACAGGTTGTAATTAAAAGTTTAGAGGCAAATTACCAAAAAGTAGATGGTATATCCGGTGCGACTATTTTGGGCGATGGACGGGTTTCATTGATAGTTGATATAAGTGGGTTGATAAAGCTTTCAGGTTTAAAAAAGCCGGGCAGCCAAGAGTTAAGTATTGAGTCGCAAGCTGCTTTGGAGGCGTTATGATTTCTGAGCTAAATCTGCAGCAGCAAAAGGGCGTGAAACAGTTTTTAACATTCATTATGGCTGATGAAGAGTACGGCGTAGATATTTTAACTGTGCAAGAAATTCGTAGTTGGGAAGAGATAACCGTTTTACCCAACGCTCCCGAATTTGTAAAAGGCGTTATAAATTTGCGTGGCACTATAGTGCCGATTATTGATTTAAGGCTGCGATTTGGTTTGCCCAGTATAGAGTACGGGCCGCTTACAGTGGTAATTGTAGTAAAAATAGAGTTTGAGCACGACAGTAAAATTATTGGTATTACCGTTGATGCCGTTTCTGAGGTTTACAGTATTTCAGAGCAAGATGCCAAAGCGGTACCAAGTATTTCAGAGACAAATAACGACGATTATGTGGCAGGGTTAGTTAACGTGGGTGAAAAAATGGTGGCGTTAATCGACTTGCAAAAAACAATGAATATTTAGAGTCAGTATTTGCTAAATAAAGTAAAAATAACTTAAAGGTGGTGATGAGCATGGGATGGTTTAGTAATCCAAAACAGTCTGAATCAAATAATGATTTAATTGTAAGCGCATTAAATAAGTCATTAGCTGTGATTGAGTTTGAGCCAAGCGGTAAAATAATTACCGCTAATGCTAATTTTCTTCGCGTAATGGAATATCAACTAGAAGAGATTCAAGGCCAGCATCACTCTTTATTTGTTGATAATACCGAGGCCCAAGGGAGTGACTACACACATTTTTGGGTACGATTAAACAGCGGCGAGTTTATATCTCAAGAATTTAGGCGTTTTACCAAAAGTGGTAAGGAGGTTTGGATTCAGGCCACTTATAACCCAATTATAAACTCCCAGGGGCAAGTTATTAAGGTTGTAAAATTTGCGACGGATATAACACCACAAAAACTCGCTGCTGCAGAGGCAATAGGGCAAATTAATGCAATTAGTAAGTCTCAAGCAGTAATAGAATTTAATTTAGACGGCACTATTATTGATGCAAACGATAATTTTTTAAATACGTTGGGGTATCAGCTTAACGACATTATAGGGCAGCACCACAGATTATTTGTTACATCTGAACACGCAAATAGTGATGAATATAAAGCTTTTTGGACTAAGTTAGGGCGCGGTGAATTTGACTCGGGTGAATATTTAAGAATAGGTAAACAAGGTCAGGAAGTTTGGATTCAGGCCTCTTATAACCCAATCTATGATATGAATGGCAAGCCATTTAAAGTAATTAAATACGCATCCGATATAACAGCTCAAAAAGAGTTAGAAAAATCTTCGCGTAAAACTGCAGAGTTAGCCAGCGCCTTAAAAGTATGCCAAGCAAATGTAATGATTGCAGACCAAGACCTCAATATTGTATTTGTAAACGAGCGCGTGCAAGACATGTTAAAAGCGCGAGAAAAAGACCTAAAAACCGTATTACCACAATTTTCTGTTGATAATTTAATAGGTACTTGTGTTGATGATTTTCATAAGAAGCCGTCACACCAACGAGATTTATTAAAAAATTTAGATAAGCCTTATAAAGCAGAGCTGCGTTTAGCGGGGCTTATTTTTAAATTAATAGCGACGCCATGGTACAGCCAAGAAGGAAAGAAACTCGGTACCATTGTTGAGTGGGACGATATTACTGAAAAGGTTGCTAAAGCTGACGCAGAGCGTGCCATAGCACAAGAAAACCTTCGTGTGCGTCAAGCACTTGATACTGTCGCGACTAATACCATGATTGCAGATTCATCAAATGTCATTGTGTACATGAATAAAGCTGTTAGAAATATGATGCGTATTGCTGAAAATGACCTTCGAAAAGACTTACCTAATTTTGATAGCAAAAATCTACTTAATCAAAATATTGATGTATTTCATAAAAACCCAGCGCACCAACAAAACTTATTAGCAACGTTAAAAGATACTTACAGCACGCAAATAAAGGTTGGTGGACGCACATTTGGTTTGGTTGCAAACCCAATAATAACCCCAGAGCAAGAGAGAATTGGCACCGTTGTAGAGTGGGAAGATAGAACCGCAGAAGTTGCAATAGAAAGAGAAATAGCGCAATTAGTGAGTGCTGCAGGAGAGGGAGACCTTGATACGCGTGTAATGGAAGAGGGTAAAGAAGGGTTCTTTTTACGCTTGGCACAAGGGTTAAACAGTTTAGTTAAAATTGTTGACGATGCGGTCGCAGATACTGGCAATATGCTAGATGCCTTGGCAACAGGTGACTTATCTAAGCGAATTGAAAAAGAATACAAAGGCTCGTTTGATAAATTAAAACGCGACGCAAACACCACGGCAGATAAATTAACGGAGGTTATTAATCGTATAAGTTCATCAGCAACCCTAGTGGCCAGTGGCGCAGAAGAAATTTCTCAGGGGAACGCAGATTTAAGTCAGCGCACGGAAGAGCAAGCATCATCATTGGAAGAAACCGCCTCAAGTATGGAAGAAATGACAAGTACAGTACGTCAAAATGCAGACAATGCTAAAGTGGCTAATACACTCGCAGAAGAAACATGCGATAAAGCGATTCAAGGTGGTGAAGTGGTTAATCGTGCTGTGACGAGTATGTCGGCAATTAATGAATCGAGTAAAAAGATTGCTGACATCATTGGTGTGATTGACGAAATTGCATTTCAAACTAACTTGCTTGCACTTAATGCGGCCGTTGAAGCAGCTAGAGCGGGAGAACAAGGGCGTGGCTTTGCGGTTGTTGCAGGTGAAGTGCGTAATTTAGCTCAGCGCTCAGCAGGGGCCGCTAAAGAAATTAAAGAGCTGATAAGAGATAGTGTAGGTAAAGTAGCAGATGGCTCTCAGCTTGTTAATGAATCAGGTGCAACGCTTAAAGAAATTGTGGTGTCGGTACAAAAAGTGACGCAAATGATTTCAGATATTACAGAGGCATCTGAAGAGCAAAGTGCAGGTATAGAGCAAGTAAATAAAGCTATATCTCAAATGGATGAAATGACCCAGCAAAACGCAGCCTTAGTTGAAGAAGCATCGGCTGCAGGTGAATCAATGGCTGAGCAAGCAAATGAAATGCGCAGACTTCTTAATTTCTTTTCACTGGGTCAGCAAGACATGGCTATTATGTCGCCCACAATGAATACCCCAAGCTTAGCTCACAAATCACAAAGTAACGCAGTACAAAGCAAGCCAAGAGGCGATAATTTTATTGATTCGGCAGACGAGTGGGAAGAATTTTAATTATTTGATTACAGGCCTTATTGGAAAAGCGCTCAATAAGGCCACACTCACTACTATGTATGAGAGCTGCTAATGAAAGAGTTTCTGTGTACCGATCGCGATTTTAAAGACATTGCCAATTTAGTTTACAACGCTTGCGGTATTGTATTAGGCGATCATAAACGTGAAATGGTGTACTCACGTTTAGCTAGGCGGATAAGAGCGCTAAAATTAAACGACTTTAAAGCCTACTTAGCCTACTTAGATACGCATAAAGACCAAGAGTTTGATGCGTTTATAAATGCAATTACCACTAATTTAACGTCTTTTTTTCGTGAAGTTCATCATTTTGAATTTATTAAATCTGAGCTTATATCTAACTTAATAAAGGCGAACAAAGACACCAAGCGGGTCAGAATATGGTCTGCAGGCTGCTCAACAGGAGAAGAGCCCTACAGCTTAGCAATGACGCTCAATAATGCATTTCCAAGTAATTGGGATGTAAAGATTTTAGCCACCGATTTAGATTCTAACGTGTTAGAAAAAGCGCAAAAAGGTGTGTATACCGCGGCAAACGTAAATGGCTTAGATGCCACTCATCTAAAGCGTTGGTTTTTAAAAAGTAAAGATGGCGAACACTATAAAGTGAAAGACACGCTGCGTGAGCGTATTTCTTTTAAGCGCTTAAACCTATTGCAAGACTGGCCAATGAAAGGGCCGTTTGATCTTATTTTATGCCGCAACGTGGTTATTTATTTTGATAAAGAAACGAAAGATCATTTATTTAAACGCTATGCAAATATTCTAAGCGATCACGGTTACTTATTTTTAGGTCACTCAGAGAGTATGGGTAAAGAGCACTCAAATTATAAAAATTTAGGAAAAACTATGTATCAATTGAGAGCACATGCAGGCTGAATTTAGAAGTGTTTTACCCAGTTTTGAACACATTAAGCGTTACTGGGATTCAGGAAGAAATCATGTTGTTGCCAAAGTGCTTCCAGGAGAATTTTATGTATCTAAAAATAATGAATTGATTTCAACGGTACTTGGCTCATGTATTGCGGCCTGTGTTTACGATGAAGTGTTAGGTATTGGCGGGATGAATCATTTTATGCTGCCGATACAAAAAGGCGTAGAGCTTAAAAGTGCACACGGCTTAAACTGCCGTTATGGTAATTGGGCTATGGAATACCTAATTAATGAAGTATTAAAAAACGGTGCGTCTCGTCATAACTTAAAAATTAAGCTATTTGGTGGCGGAAAAATAATTAGTGCAATGACAGATATTGGGCTGGGTAATATTAGTTTTGCTACCGCCTATGTCAAAGAAGAAGCCTTAAATTTAGTGGCCCATGATATGGGCGGCCCGTGGCCTAGAAAAATATTTTTTCATCCACAAACGGGTAAAGTGTATATGAAAAAACTTAAAAAATTACATAACGATACCATTGAAAAGCGCGAAGTACGTTACTTGCAAAACCTTAAAAAGCAAGAAGTGGTATCGAATATAGAGTTGTTTTAGGAGTCGCTATGATAAATGTATTAATAATCGATGACTCCCCTTTAATTAGAGGGTTGCTTACAGAAATACTGCAACAAGCTAACGACATTAACGTAGTGGGCTGCGCAGAAGATCCATACCAAGCACGCGAAATGATTAAAAAACTTAATCCCGATGTACTTACCTTAGACGTAGAAATGCCAAAAATGGATGGGATTAGCTTTTTAAAAAACCTAATGCGCCTAAGGCCTATGCCCGTGGTTATGATTTCTACGCTTACGCAGAAGGGGTCGCCCATTACATTAGAGGCGTTAGAGCTAGGTGCTGTGGATTTTATTGCTAAGCCAACAAGTAACGTAAGAGCCCAGCTGAGTCATTATGCGTCACTGGTTCAACAAAAGGTAAGAATAGCCGCCGGTGCACGAATACGCAGCTTTAAAAAAGCGCCACCCGATACAAAACCTATAAGTTCAGAGACTGAATTTTTATTAAATAAAGTGATTGCAATTGGTGCATCTACCGGGGGGACCGAGGCAATAAAAGAAGTACTAATAAAAATGCCAGTTAATTGCCCTCCTATTGTAATTACTCAGCATATTCCTCCTGTATTTAGTGCTTCGTTTGCTGAGCGTATGGATAGAACATGCTTAATTAACGTCAAAGAGGCACAACATGGCGACAAGCTAAGCCCAGGTTGGGCTTATATTGCCCCCGGCGGGCTTCATTTAAGTGTAAAAAAGCGAGGAATTGCTTTGTATTGCCAGCTCGACGATGGTGAGCCTGTAAATAGGCATAAACCAGCCGTTGACGTACTATTTGATTCGCTTGTAGATTGTGGATCAAAAAATGTAGTGGCAACAATACTTACAGGGATGGGCGCTGATGGGGCTAAAGGACTGTTAGCACTTAAGCAAAGCGGTGCATACACGTTAGCGCAAGATGAATACTCATCAGTTGTGTGGGGAATGCCTAAAGCCGCCATTGATTTAAATGCAGCCAATGAAGTGGCTGCACTTGATAAAATGGCTGAGCGATTATTAAGCCAAGTAGTTAAACCTAACTAAATAAATAGAAAGCTCAAATTTATTGAATAACCCAAGGCTGAGAAAACCAATAATAGCTGTTCGGTTTTTTAATTGAAGGCGCTGTACAATTAAAGCGTGAACGGCCTTTGTTCAGTTTTTTAGGTGATGTTACCTCTACCGTATTATCAGTCACCCAGTTCAAGTTTGCTTTGCCAATCCCCGACACATAACAAGCCAGTTGAGACTTGTTAAAATCATCAACTTCAAACCCAATGGTTAACACAGGTGGGTTTTGGGTTGTTACGCTATTTTCATAGCTTAATTGAGTAATATTAAATGCCTGAGAATTTAATTTGGTTGCCAGTGTTTTTATGTCGCTATAAACGCCAGATGCAGGAAAGCGAGGTAATCGACTAAAGTTAGCGTGTTTATTTAGAGCACCAGAATGCTGGCCAATGCCTATATAGCCAAGCTCTGTCACTAAAGCTTGTAGCTCGTTATCAAACTCTCCGTAGGGGTAAGCTAAATATTTATAGTTGTGGCCTATCTCTTCTTTTATACGTTGTTGTGAATGAACAATATCTTGGGTGATACGTTTTTTCCATTGCGTGTTAGTTTCACCGTCAAGTTTTACATGTAAATAGTCATGCTGTGCGGTGTGGTTACTTATAAGTGCGCCTTTTTTGCTCAGTTCTTTAAGTTTATCCCAACCCATCACATAGCGTTTACCTTCGTCTATGAGCTTAGGGTTAACAAAAATTGTGTATGGATAGCCAAACTTTTCGAGTATTGGAGCGGCTTGATCATAATTATTGTTGTAACCATCATCAAACGTGATGGCGACGGTTTTATCAGGTAAGGTATGGCCTTGTTTTAAAGCATCAAGTAGTTCATTTAAGGCAATAACATTAAAATTATTATTTTTTAAATAGTTTAGATGCTCTGTAAACGTTTCTTCGCTCACACTAGTGACCGCCGGCAGGGTTTCACTTACATGGTGGTACTGTAAAATAACACCAGCATGAGCACGTAAAGATAACCCAATAAGAGTCAATAAAAATAAATGAAACAATTTCTTATACATAATAAAGCACACCATAAAAGCTTGCTGTTGTTAGCAGGACCAATGATATTATCAAATATCACCGTGCCACTGTTAGGAATAGTTGATACCGCGGTCATTGGCCATTTAGGCAGTGCTCATTATTTGGCTGGTATTGCGTTGGGCTCAGCTGTTATTTCCATTTTATTTTGGCTCGCGGGTTTTTTAAGAATGAGCACGACCGGCATGGTTGCACAAGCCTATGGCCAAAATGACTTAGCCCAATTAGCTGCTTTACTCAAACGAAGCCTATTACTTGCCAGCATAGTGGCATTATTTCTTATTGCTATGTCTCCTTTAATAAAACACGCAATAGCATTTTTATCAGACGCCAATAATGCCGTGCTAAGCGAGGCTTATACTTATTTTAGTATTCGAATTTTTAGCGCGCCAGCGGCACTATGTAACTTGGTTTTATTGGGTTGGATGTTAGGCGTTCATTATGGACGAGGGCCATTTTACTTATTGTTGGTAACAAATAGTGTAAATATTGTGCTTGATATTTATTTTGTTGTTTTTTTAGATTGGGCTGTAGCAGGCGCGGCATGGGCATCGTTAATCGCTGATTATACTGCGCTGGTATTCGCGCTGTTTTTAGTGACTAAACTCGCAAAAAAACAAGGTGTAGTATTAAGTACTCCGCACTGGTTTAGCTTTAAAAAAATGGCAGGGTTATTGAGTTTAAATCGCGACATTTTCATTCGCTCTTTAATACTTCAGTTGTGTTTTAGCTTTATGACTTTTTATGGCGCGCGTATTGGCGAAACAACCCTTGCAGCGAACGCAGTATTACTAAACTTTTTAATGTTAGTCAGCTTTGCACTGGATGGTATAGCTTACGCAAGTGAGGCTAAAGTAGGCCAAGCTAAAGGTCAGCAAAGTGTAAGTAAAATACAGCTGTGGGTAAAAATAAGTGTATTTTGGGGAATATTATTTGGCGTGATTTATAGCGTGTTTTTTGCTGTGTTTGGCGCTTATATAATTACGCTATTAACCAACGTACCTGAGGTTATTAATGAGGCTACGCAATATTTACCATGGGTAATTGCTTTGCCATTATTAGCAATGAGCTGCTTTTTATTTGATGGTGTATTTGTTGGTTTAACGCGCGCTAAAGATATGCGAAATAGTATGTTGCTATCGGCAGCTGTTGGGTTTTTTGGTGTATTCTGGGTATTTAATGATTGGCAAAATAATGGGCTATGGCTTGCGATGAGCTGCTTTATGCTAATGCGTGGAGTTACATTAATAATAAAATATCAAACGCTTAAAGCTAATAATCAGCTGCTAGATTAACGTTTATTTCCACAGATCAGGATCGTGATGTTTGGGCCCTATTTCTTTAATTACTTGCGAAAAGCGATTGGCAAAAATGCCACTGTAGCCCCAAAAAGCAAAAAATAGCGCAGGTATTAAAATTAAAACGCCAATAATTTGCAAACTGTAATGACTATAGTAACCCGCAAAAATAAAAATCACGGCTAGCACAAACAGTGCTACGCCGCGAAAAAACCGCTTTAAACTCAGCTTAGGGTTGCTCCCTAAGCGGTATATAAGAGGCTTTAGCATTTACTTGGCTTAATAGTAAGAGTGCTCGCCAGCTTCGTGATCAGTAATATCTGCAACACCTGTGATCTCGTCAAACTTAGCTATCATTTCTTTTTCGATGCCTTCTTTTAACGTTACATCGATCATAGAACACCCATTACAACCGCCACCAAACTGAAGCACTGCAACGCCAGCAGCTGTAATCTCTACTAGGCTTACTTGGCCGCCATGGTTAGCTAGTTGTGGGTTTACTTCTGTTTCAAGCATGTGCTGAACACGTTCGTTTAATGATGCATCATCACCAATTTTACGTGCTTTTGCATTAGGTGCTTTAAGCGTTAGCTGAGTACCCATTTTGTCGGTAACAAAATCAATTTCAGCTTCTTCTAAAAAAGGAGCACTTTCAGCATCAACAACGGCATCAAATCCGTTAAAATTTAAGCGAATATCGTTGTCTTCAACGGCGTCTTCTGGACAATAAGAAACACCACACTCGGCTTGTGATGTACCAGGGTTTACAACAAAAACGCGAATATTGGTCTGTTGTGATTGATCTGCTAATAGTTTAGCAAAATGTGCTTGTGCTGTTTCGGAAATAGAAATCATAAAAACGGCTTTATACCTGACTAAATTACTCGGATACTGCATATCATACTCCGCTCATCGTGTTGCGGCTAGTGTTGAGCGTAAAAAGTTGGCATCTATTTTAAGCAATGCTAGCGTGCAATTAACAAACATTTTTAGAGTGATCTATATGCGTTTATTAATAACAATAATGGTGGTAATGCTGAGTTTTTCAAGTGTAGCAAAACCGCTTTCATACTATTTTGAAGACGATGTTGTATTCGACCCAGCCATTCCTACGCCAGAAGAAGTATTGGGTTATCAAGTAGGTGAGTGGCATGTAAGACACGACCAACTCGTGCGCTACATGGAAGTACTTGCTCAAAAGAGCGATAGAATAAACTTTGAGATAATTGGCCGCACACATGAGCAACGACCACTGGTAATGTTAACGGTTACAGCGCCAAATAAATTAACTCAAATAGAGCAAATACGCCAAGCGCACTTGGCTCGTTTGGGTAATAACAGCAAAAAAGCAAAAGATGAACCTGCAGTCGTTTGGATGGGCTACAGTGTGCACGGTAACGAATCATCGGGAAGCAATGCATCGCTTTTAACGGCTTATTACTTAGCTGCAGCACAAGGTGATGAAATAAATAACCTATTAAACAATACCGTTATTTTGCTCGACCCATCATTAAACCCCGACGGACTTGCACGTTTTGCTAATTGGGCAAACAGTAACCGCGGCATGAATTTGTCATCAGATCCTAAAACTCGTGAGCATACCGAAAACTGGCCAAGCAGCCGTACTAATCATTATTGGTTTGACTTAAACCGAGATTGGCTATTGCTACAGCACCCTGAGTCGCGTGCGCGTATTGCAAAATTTCATCAGTGGAAACCAAATGTACTTACCGACTTTCATGAAATGGGCCCAAACAGCAGCTACTTTTTTCAGCCGGGTATTCCAAGTAGAAAGCACCCAATTACGCCAATTGAAAACGTAACATTAACCAAAGCAATTGCTAATTATCATGCCAAAACATTGGATGAAAATAATGCACTGTATTTTACAGAAGAAAGCTTTGACGATTTTTACTACGGTAAAGGTTCAACTTACCCAGATGTGAACGGGGGTATAGGTATTTTGTTTGAGCAAGCAAGCTCTCGAGGCCATATACAAGAAACCATTAATGGCCCTTTAACGTTTCCATTTACTATAAAAAATCAGTTATTAACGAGCTTATCTACCTTTAAAGCGGCGGTTGAAAACCGTCAAGCGTTGCTTGACTACCAAGCTAAATTTTATAATCAAGCAGCAGAGCTTGCAAGTGACGAAAACTTTGCAGGTTATGTTGTTGAAGGTGCAAAAGACAGCACCCGAATTACTGACTTTTTAGCGCTATTAGAGCAACATAAAATAAAGGCATTTGAACTTACTAAACCACTAAAAGCAGGTGGCATAAACTTTACTACCAACAGCTATTATGTGCCTTTAGCACAGTCTCAATATCGTTTAGTTAAAGCGATATTTAGCGAGCAAAAAAACTTCGCAGACAATACGTTTTACGATGTATCTGGCTGGACATTAGCGCACGCATTTAATCTACCCTTTGCAAAAGTAAAAAGTAACTGGGGGCTAGACGTTGCAGATGCTCCTTGGAATAAAGCACCTAAAGCACCCCTATCAAGTTTAGAGTCAGCGTATGCATTTGGTTTTGCATGGGACGACTACTTAGCGCCTAAAATGCTAAATACATTATTAAAGCAAGGTATAAAAGCACGCGTGGCATTGAGCGCCTTAACGGCAAAATCGAGCGCGGGCGACATAAATTTTGAGCCAGGGAGTATTATTATTCCGGCTGGTTTACAAACACAGCAAAACTGGATTACTTTGTTAAACACTGCGCAAAGTGAATTTGGTATTGCCATAAAACCTATTACAACGGGCTTAACCAGTAAAGGTGCTGATTTAGGTTCACGCTCTATGGCAGTTGTTAAAGCACCCAAGGTTTTACTAATTGGCGGCCAAGGCACTAGCCAGTACGAAGTAGGTGAAGTGTGGTACTACCTAGATAGGTTTGTAGGTGTTGCTCCCACAATTGTTGAAATGACGCGTTTAAGTTCACTTGAGCTTAGTGATTATAGCCATATTGTGTTGGCCCACGGCAATTACAATAGCTTAACGGATGCAGAAAAAGTAGCGATTAAAAGCTGGGTAAGAAAAGGCGGTGTTATTTGGGGCCACAAAGGCGGTGCTAAATTTTTAGTCGACCAGCAACTACTTAAAGCAAATTATTTATCGCGACAGGATTTAGCTGGTGCTTTCAAAACTGAAGGCTTAAGCTATGGCGATAAAGATCATCTAGCGGGGCGTCAGCGTATTGCTGGGGCTATTTTTAATACTAGCGTGGATTTAACGCACCCATTAACCTTCTCACTCACGCGCGACACCTTACCGGTATTTAAAAACAGTACATGGTTACTTGAAGCGTCAGATGCCCCTTTTGTAAATGTACTAACCTACACAAAACGCCCGTTGTTAGCTGGCTTTACTGATTCTGTAAATGTAGAGCAAGTAGCTGAAGGTGCTGGTTTAATAGCACATTCGTACGGACGCGGCAGTGTTATTGCTATGACCGACAACCCCGTATTTAGAGGTTACTGGTATGGTACAAGTCGATTGCTTAGCAATGCACTGTTTTTAGGCCATACATTCCGCGCAAGTGGCCAGTAACATAAATTAGCTAAATTGGCGTTAAACAGGTTGTGAATGCCCACACTTGTTTAGCGCCGGCCTTCTTTAAAGCCTGAGTTGCGGCATTTAATGTTGCGCCGGTTGTCATAATGTCATCAACAATAGCGACTGTTTTACCGCTCATATCTTCAGTACATATAAATGCATTGGTTAGATTTTTAATACGTTTTGCTTTAGTGAGCTGCGATTGCGCATGGGTTTTTTTATTACGGATAAGCGCATTATTTAAAACAACGCGAGAGCACAAACAAGGGTGCCATACTTGGCTTACTTGATTAAAACCTCGCTTTAAAAATCGGCTTTTATGCAAAGGTAAAATTATAAATAGATCAGGAGATTGCGTGCTGTATTTAAAAAACGCATTGAGCTGCCTGTGTACAACCTGCTGAAGTGCTTTTTTGTAATGTATTTGGTTACTAAATTTAAGTTGGGTTAGCCACTGCTCAAATGGAGGGCGGTAAAAAGCGCAAGCAAATAACCTGTCAAATTCGCAGCTAGGAAACATATCAACAATATCAGGTCGGTGAAGTAAATTTGGGTGTTTAGTTACATCTAGTAATGCTAAATCCTCTAAGCAATATTCACATAAACCTAGGCTTGCACTTACAGGGCTTTTGCACTGTACGCAATACGACGGGAACAGCCAGTTAAACAGACCTTTCATGAGATAGTGCCTTCCATTGCAATCATCTTTTTAAACGTTATTATGAGCCTAAGTTTGGTTAAGAATATGCAAATATGCAAAAAGAGTTAGTACTTTTACATGGTTGGGGAATGAATCAAGGCGTTTGGCAACTTATACAGCCAGAGCTTGAAAACTTATATACAGGACAAGTACGTAGCCTTGATTTACCTGGGTTTGGTAATAGCGCAACCACATTACCAACCCCGTATAATTTGCATGATGCCGCTATGCAATTAAGTCAACAGTTAAAACCTCATTCTATTTTAATGGGGTGGTCTTTAGGTGGTTTGTTTGCTCTATACATTGCAAAGCATTGGCCTGAAAAAGTAGCGAAGGTTATTTTAGTCGCATCGACACCTTATTTTGCAGAGCAGGGTGAATGGCCGGGAATTAGTGAAAAAGTACTAACTCAGTTTAAAGACCAATTGGTTAATCACAGAGAAAAAACCATTGAGCGCTTTTTGGCTATTCAGGCTATGGGAAGTGAGTCAGCGAGAGATGACATAAAGCAGCTTAAACAATTGCTAAATCAATATTCAGAACCCAACAGTGAGGCGTTAGCGGCCGGTTTAGATATTTTACAAAATAATGATTTACGCGATTTATTTGCAACGTGTCCGGTAAAAATTATGGGTGTATTTGGTCGCTTAGATGCTTTAGTGCCGTATAAAGCAATAGCTAAAATGTCAGTACTAAATGCTGAGTTTGAATACCAAGTAATAGATAAAGCATCTCATGCTCCGTTTATTTCTCACAAAAATGAGTTTTTATCTATCGTTAAATCAATGCTTTAAAAATGCGACGATAATTGCGCCCCGTAAAGCTTTATTTTGCGCATAAACTGAGCGATAATTAAACAATATTTAAGTGGTGGAGGTTTACCATGTCAATCGGATCTGTATTTAATAATGGTGTTGAAGGGTTTAACCGTGCAAGCCAAGGTATTGAAAAGGCCAGCGCAGAAATAAACCGTGCCAGTATAGAACAGCAAGACGATGCGCAACTTGCACAACAGCGACAGTTAGTTGCAGCAACGCCAGACGAAGCAGTAACAGCACCGGTTGCTCAGCCTGCGCGTATTGACGAATCACTTGTTAACCTAAAAGTTGAAGAATTTAACGCTAAAGCTAATGCGCAAACAATTCAAACAGCTGATGACGTACTGGGTACGTTAGTCGACATTAAAGTGTAATTTAATGAATATTGTCACGCCATTTCCATCAATAAATATAAACACAGCCAATGTTTATACGGAAACCGCTCGTCGTGACAATCAACTGCGGGAAGTAATTCCTGCTCCTTCTGCAAATAGCGCAAGTAATACCGAAACCAAAGCGCAAAGCGATGCTGAAAAAGCCAAATTACCAGGTAATAATGAGGGTGCAACGTATAGTGCATCGGGTAAGTTAGCTGACGAAAAAGTGGTTCAAGCGCGCGACGATGAAAACGCTGAGAACCCAGAGGAGTCTGAAGAGCAAAAAGCGCAGCAACAAGAGTCTGAGCAAGAACAGCAAGTTTTAGAGCAAGAGCAGCAGCAAATAAAAGAGCTAAAAGCGCGCGATACTGAAGTGCGTATTCACGAACAAGCTCATGCTTCTGTAGGCGGTAAATATGCGGGTTCGCCAAGTTATGAATATCAACGTGGTCCTGACGGCACTAACTATGCAGTGGGCGGCGAGGTACAAATTGACGTTGCTGAAATTCCAGGTGATCCCCAAGCAACCATAGAAAAAATGCAAACGGTTAGAGCTGCAGCCCTAGCTCCAGCTGAGCCTTCGGGTGCTGATCGATCAATAGCGGCGGACGCGACTCAAAAGCTGGTAGCAGCTCAGGCTGAACTTGCAGCGCCTCAAAATGATGAAGACGACAGCGCTGAAAACAATAGCAAAGCGTCATTTACAAGCAGTGAAACGCAAGAAACTAAAACGGCAGAAAGTGAAAAGCAAACACGAGATGCAGACGTGGAAGCACGCGCAGGACGAATTGCTAATTTTTATCAAATGGCAACTTCGCCATCCACACAAAGTGGTTTTTCAGCAATCTCTTAGCGAATAGCCTGAACTTCGAATATTAAACTATTCACAATAAATTATTTTTAATGCTTACTGATTTGAATTAAAAAAACCGCTTTCGCGGTTTTTTTTATTTTAAAGCGTAGAGCGCTTTCCGATTTTTACTTAAAAGCTAAACAAGCTATATGGCCTGCTATTTTTTTACTTTGGCATTCGCAAATGCATCGGCAAACGCGTTACCCATAACCGCATTACCGCTATCACGTTTAGGTTTAGCAGCTTTTGGTTGCGCATTGTTAGTGCGCGGCTGTTGTTTTTGTGCAGCAGGGGCTGGCTTGTTGCTGGTGTCTATTTCGTCGTTTAAACGCATGGTAAAGCTAATACGTTTACGCGAAGCATCAACCTCCACTACTTTAACTTTTACAATGTCGCCCGCTTTAACTACTTCGCGAGGATCAGATATAAACTTATTCGTAATCGCCGAAATATGCACTAACCCATCTTGGTGAACACCTACATCTACAAACGCACCAAAGTTAGCAACATTCGATACAACACCTTCTAAAATCATACCTGGTTTTAGGTCACTTATTTTCTCTACACCTGCTTTAAACTCAGCTGTTTTAAACTCTGGACGTGGATCGCGACCCGGCTTATCAAGCTCAGTAATAATATCGGTAACCGTAGGTAAACCAAATTTTTCGTTGGTGTAGTCGTTAGCAACGAGCTTGTTTAAAAATTCGCTATTACCAATTAATGTGGTTACTTCTGCGTTGTTTTTTTCGCAAATTTGCTTAACAACAGGGTAGGCTTCAGGGTGAACTGATGAGTTATCAAGTGGATCGCTGCCATTGTTAATTCGTAAGAAACCAGCAGCTTGTTCAAATGCTTTTGGCCCTAAACGTTCTACTTTTTTCAGTTCACTACGTTTTGCAAATGATCCATTGGAATCGCGGTAATTTACAATGTTTTGCGCTAAGGTTTTGTTTAATCCTGATACGCGTGTAAGTAAAGGAACCGACGCCATATTTAAATCAACACCTACCGAGTTTACACAGTCTTCAACAACGGCTGTCAGTGTTTGTCCGAGTTGGCTTTGCGACACATCGTGTTGATATTGCCCTACACCAATTGATTTTGGCTCTATTTTAACAAGCTCAGCAAGCGGATCCTGCAAGCGACGTGCAATCGATACCGCGCCACGTAATGACACATCTAAGTCAGGAAATTCGTTAGCTGCAAATTCAGATGCTGAGTAAACCGACGCGCCAGCTTCGCTCACCATAATTTTATTAAGTTTTAACTCGGTATTTGCTTTCATTAGCTCAGCAACCAATTTGTCTGACTCGCGCGACGCTGTACCGTTACCAATGGCAATAAGTTCTACTTTGTGTTGGCGGCAAAGTTGCTCTAGTGTACGCAGCGATTTATCCCAATGGTTTTGCGGGGCATGAGGGAAAATAGTTTGCGTAGTTAGCAGTTTACCTGTGCTGTCTACAACAGCAATTTTGCAACCGGTACGTAAACCGGGATCAAGTCCAAGTGTTGTGCGTGGACCTGCAGGTGCCGCCATTAGTAAGTCTTTTAAGTTTTTAGCAAATACATCAATAGCGCCAGCTTCTGCTTTTTCGCGCATGGCTGCAAAAAACTCGTTTTCTAAGTGTAAACCTAGCTTAATTTTCCAAGCCCATTGCACCACGCTTAAAAGCCAAGTACTCGCTGTTTGGTCGGTAATATTTAAGCGATAATGCTGTGCAATCATATTTGCACAAAGTTGAGCAGGGTTTTCAGAACTTGGCTCTGGGTTTACATTTAATTGAAGTATGCCTTCGTTGCGAGCTCGCAGCATAGCTAATGCACGATGAGAAGGAACTTTAGTAAGTAGCTCCTGATGATCGAAGTAATCGCGATATTTAGTGCCCGCTTGTTCTTGACCTTTAATTACCGTGCTTTGTATTGCACCGTTTTGGCTTATGTGACTTCTTAATTTAGCGAGTAATTTTGCATCTTCGGCAAAACGCTCCATTAAAATAAATTTAGCACCATCAAGCACGGCTTTTGTGTCATCAAAGCCTTTATCAGCATTAATGTACTGCTCAGCGTGTTGCTCAGGATTTAAACTCGCGTCGGTAAATAACGCATCGGCTAAGGGCTCTATGCCTGCTTCTATGGCTATTTGGCCTTTGGTGCGGCGTTTTGCTTTATATGGAAGATATAAATCTTCGAGTTCTGTTTTACTTTGCGCGCTAGTGATGTCGGCTTTGAGCTCTGCGGTAAGCTTCTTTTGAGATTCGATAGTCGACAAAATAAAGCTACGACGCTCTTCAAGTTCTCGAAGGTAAGATAAACGCTGCTCTAGCAAGCGCAATTGAGTGTCATCTAAACCGCCGGTGACTTCTTTTCTGTAGCGGGCAATAAAGGGAACAGTTGCGCCTTCATCAAGTAATTTTGTTGCAGCAACAACTTGTTGTTGTTGTGCATTTAGCTCACTGGCTAAACGTGCAGAGATATCGCTCATGCAAAAACCTTTTTAAACAAAAAATAAGACCAGAAATAAATATCTGGGTCGGCTAATTGCTTGAATAATATCACATGAAGTTGTAATAAAAAGCTCTTAAAGCAAGCTATTTAACTTGCTTTAAGACGGTTGCTTTGGTTGAGGTAGTTAAGCGATAAAACAACCTCTAATGAGGGTGGTCTACGCTTTCTAGTACGTCGCTAAACGAAGTGGCAATTGGGCTAATGTGCAGCGGAATATGTAATGTTTTAGCAATTTGGCGAGCTGAAATTAATCCACATATTTCGTTATTGGCTGTTGTTACTAATAAAAACATCGCCCCTTGATGCTCCATTGTTTGCAAAGCATCGCCCACACAGGCATAACTTAAGCTTTGCATGCTGACACCCATTAGCTGGTTTATTGGGGTCATTACATGGCGAAGGCTCACTTCATTTCGCGGTGTATTTAAACGTTGAGCAATAATAGTAATTTTAGCACTTTGTAAATCAGCACTTGAAACAATACCTATTAGCTTGTGGTCGTCATCCATTACTAATACAAAGTCAGACTGCTGGCTGCTCGTTTGTTTTAGGGCATCAGCGATTATTGTTTCGTGCTGTGCTCGAACAGGTTTTTTTTGTGTAAAGTTATTCACCATTTTTAAAGCGGGTGAGGCCAAATCGATTAACGGTTGATTGTCAGCAAATGATTTTGCAATAACACCATGAGAGATATTTTGGGTACGTAATTCTTTAAAGTTAGACATAATATCCACCTATTAGTTAAAAATTTAATTAAATTGAAAGTAATAAATTAAATTAAATAACAGGGGGCCCACGTTGGTACGCAGTGCTAAACGGTCTGCTAAAAGATGAACTCTTGTAAAAAGAGTGAGCGCCTTTAGGGAGTGGTTGAGCTGCCTTAAGGGAAGTGACATCAACAAATGAATCTTCGTCAAAGTCAGGAGTTGCCTGATCGGGAATATCTAAGGCAATTAAATTATTTAAAACGGTTGGGTGTTCAAGGTTGGTGTTTTGGTTGCTGGCATGCAAAGTCAAACTCACACTCATAAAAAGTGCAAACAATACGGCATTACTAAATATGCGCTGTACTACGTTTGACATAACCATTACAACCTTTGCTAATCCCACATTAAAATTATGTGCGAGCTATTTATATATAGCCTAATGCGATAATTTAAACAATCAAAAGTTAATATGATCTGAATCAAATGCTACTTAGCCGTTTTTTGATACTCAATTGAGTTTATGTACCACTCTTTTTTTCCCTGCGGTGTCATTACTTCAAAATCGTCATCGACTTGTTTTTTAATAAGCGCCCGGGCCATGGGTGAGTCGATAGAAATATAGTCTTTTCGGTCGTAAATTTCGTCTGGGCCAACAATTCTGAACTTTTTTATGTCGCCATGCTCATTTTCTATTTCGACCCACGCACCAAAAAATACTTTTCCGTCTTGTACGGGGGAGTAATCAATAATATTTAAATCGGGAATACGTTTTCGCAAATAGCGAACACGTCGGTCTATTTGGCGCAGCAGTCGCTTATTATATTGATAGTCGGCATTTTCAGAGCGATCGCCTAAGCTTGCTGCCCAGCTGACTATTTTTGTTACTTCAGGGCGTTTTACATTCCACAGGTGATCGTGTTCTTGTTGCAGTTGCAAATAGCCTTCACGGGTAATTAAATTTGTTTTCATCGACTTTTAATTATTAGCACTAATGATGGGCACGGTAATAAACTTAGAAAAATTTGTCGAGCTTAAAGTGTTTAAAGCAGCCATTATTGTTGTTTGAAATGTTCAGTAACAATCTAAGGCCGTAATTAGTTTTTGATTATTTGTTTTTTCATTTATATTAATACTTAATTGGATATAAAAATAAGAAACAAGTAATGGGACACGAAACGACAAAAGTATTGGTTGTAGACGACGATATGCGCTTACGCAGCTTATTGGAGCGTTATTTAGTAGAGCAAGGTTTTATTGTTAGAACCGCTGCAAACTCAGAACAAATGGATAGGCTTTTAGAGCGCGAAAACTTTCACTTAATGGTACTCGACTTAATGCTTCCCGGTGAAGATGGCTTATCTATTTGCCGTAGGTTACGCCAAAAAGAAAACGAAATCCCCATTGTTATGCTCACCGCAAAAGGCGACGAAGTCGATCGTATCATTGGTTTAGAGCTTGGCGCAGATGATTACATTCCAAAGCCATTTAATCCTCGTGAGTTACTTGCGCGCATTAAAGCCATATTACGCCGCCGCGCTAAAGAAGTGCCAGGTGCGCCCGCCGCAGAAGAAAACCTAATTGCCTTTGGTAAATTTACACTTAATTTAGCCACTCGTGAAATGAGCGAAGGCGATAAAACAATATCGCTTACCAGTGGCGAGTTTGCCGTACTTAAAGCGCTTGTGTCACACCCAAGAGAGCCGCTTAGCCGCGATAAACTCATGAACTTAGCGCGTGGCCGAGATTACAGTGCCCTAGAGCGCAGTATTGATGTGCAAGTGTCGCGCCTTCGCCGCATGATTGAAATAGATGCGGCTAACCCGCGTTATATTCAAACTGTGTGGGGATTAGGGTACGTGTTTGTTCCTGACGGTGAAAAGTAGTTTTTATGGGATTTTTTCCACGTAGTGCGTTTGGGCAAACTGTATTTTTGGTAGCGGCGTTATTACTTATAAACCAAGTTGTATCTTACGTAACAGTCAGTTTATATGTTGTAAAACCGACCATAGAGCAAGTGAACTTAATGCTTGCTAAGCAAGTTAAAACTGTTTTTATTGACTGGGAAGACGGTATAGAAATAAACGACGACTTATCAGAAAAGTTTTTTGAAATAACCGGTATTGATGTCATGACCCAGCGCGAAGCCATGCGCCAAGGGCTTGGTCAAACCCGTGAATACCCCATGCTTTCACGTAGTATGTCTGCGCAGTTAAATGGCTCGGCGCGGGTGCGTATTACGCAAACTGGCCCACTCGTTTATTGGATAGAAGCCCCGCAAGCGCCTGGTTATTGGGTTAAAATTCCACTTTCAGGGTATCAAGAAAACAACCTCGAATTTTTAACGTTTTACTTATCAAGTATCGGCTTTTTAAGTGTTTTAGGTGGTTGGTTATTTGCGCGGCACTTAAACCGCCCGTTAAAAGCACTGCAACAAGCCGCTGTAAAAGTGGGTAAAGGCGATTTTAGCACTAAGCTAGAAGAGGAAGGCTCTACTGAAGTAATAGAAGTAACGCGTGCGTTTAACCAAATGTCGCGCGGTATAGCGGCCCTTGAAAACGACCGGCGTTTACTTATGGCGGGTGTATCTCACGATTTACGCACACCACTCACACGTATTCGTTTAGCAACCGAGATGATGAGCGACCAAGACGAGTATCTTCGCGAAGGGATTATTTACGATATTGAAGATATGAACGGTATTATCGATCAATTTATTGAATATTTACGTCACCACAAACGCGAAGAACTCAGTTGTGAAGATATAAACGCGTTAGTGGGTGAGGTCGTTAATTGCGAGTTAAAGCATCAGCGCTCTATTACCTTTAAAAGTAACCCAAGTATAGAGAGTATTCCGCTCAGCAGTGTGGCTATAAAGCGTGTTGTAACTAACATGATTGAAAATGCAATTCGTTATTCTGACGGCGATATAGAGGTACTTAGTTATTATAACTCCAATAAAAAGTATGTGGTTATTGCGGTAAACGATAATGGCCCGGGTATTCCTGAAAGTGAATTAGAGTCGGTATTTGAACCGTTTAAGCAAGGTGATGCCGCGCGAGGTAGTGAAGGCAGTGGCCTAGGCCTTGCTATTATTAAGCGCATTGTTGATATGCACGACGGCAAAGTAAAACTAGAAAACCGGCCTGAAGGCGGCTTAAGTGCACAAATTTATCTGCCTATAAAAATACAAAACTCTGCACAGTAACCTGTGCAGAGTTTGCTATTTGTAACACTTATATATCTGTAAAACTGATATAACCGTGAAGCTTAAAGTGCTTTAAAGCGGATGGCAGTGCCGCCGCTTGTTGCTAGTTTTAAAGTTAGCTTATCGTTTGCACTAACTACGCGCTTTTCGATATCTAAATCGTACGGGTTGTTTTTCCATTCTGCGTTTTTGCCGTCTTGGTATATATGCGCTTCAAACTTTTTACCCTTTTCTAAAAAGTCGAGTTTTACCTTAATGGTGCGGGCTTTTTCGTCAGTCACTGCACCTAAGTACCAATCGTTTCCTGAGTATTTATCGCGTTTTCGTTCTTTACGGGCAAACACAATAAAGTCGCCTACTTCGCCATCAAGCGCAATACTCTGCTGCCAATCGGTTGGTACATCTTGAATAAATTGAAATGCATCTGGCTTAGCTAAATAGTTTTTAGGTAGGTCGGCGGCCATTTGAATCGGGCTATACAGCACAACATAAAGTGCAAGTTGCTTGGCAAGCGTTGTTTGTGGGCGGTTTGTATCATCGCCTAAGCCATTAAAGCCCATATCAAATATACCGGGAGTAAAGTCCATTGGCCCTGCCAGCATACGGGTAAACGTAAGCATAGGGATATGCTCTGGCGGGTTAGGCGGTGTGCCCCATGCATTAAACTCTTGCCCACGTGCGCCTTCGCGCGCAATCCAGTTTGGGTAGGTACGGCGCAGGCCAGTGTCTTTTATAGGTTCGTGAGTGTTAATACTAATTTTATGTTTAGCAGCGAGCTTTACGTTATAAAGGTATTCGTTAACCATAAATTGACCGTCGTGCCACTCATGGCGGGCAATGCTGTTTTCATCTATGCGTTTTATGTTTCCGCCATCGGCCACATAGCCCGTTTTAACTTGGCTTACGTTTGACTTTTCGTAAAGGGCAAAGGCATCTTCCATTTGATTGCGATAGTTAGTTACATTGCCTGAGGTTTCGTGGTGGCCAATTAACTGCACCCCTTTTTGCTTACCATAGCGGGTAAGCTCCTCAATATCGAAGTCGTCGTAGGGTTGTGTAAAGCTAAACACATCGCCATTAAAAAACCAGTCGCCATCCCAGCCTATGTTCCATCCTTCTACTAGCACGCCGTCAAAGCCATACTCTGCGGCAAAGTCCATGTAGTATTTGGTTGTTTGAGTTGTAGCACCGTGTTTTTCACCACTGCCCCATGTTTGCGTATTTATATGCATACCCCACCAAATACCGACGTATTTACCCGGTTTTACCCACGATACATCGCCCAATTTATTTGGCTCATTAAGGTTTAAAATAATATCGGAGTTAATCAGGTCGACCGCTTTACTGCCTATTTGAATAGTACGCCACGGTGTATTAAATGCGCCTTGCTTTTTTACTGCAATGCCGTCAGACCACGGTGTTAAATCAGCTTGAAAAACACCTGGTCGACGCTGGTTAAGGGTCATACCTGCATAATCGACAAGGGCTGCTTCGTGAATACTAACGTGTACGCCCTCTTTGTTTTTAAACGTAAAAGGGGTGTGTACTAAGGGAGCGTCGTTAACTGGGGTGGTGTTATAAACATATTCGTAACGGTTCCAGCCTCGGGCTGGGATCCACCACGCTGTTGCACTTTGGCTGTCGGTAATGGCAAATTCGGTAAGTTCTTTTGTGATTTCTATATTTTCAAAACCGGGTTGCTTGGGTACTTCGTATCTAAAGCCCACGCCGTTGTTAAAGGCTCTAAATTTAACAGTAAATACGCCGCCTTGTGGTTTTTTAAATGTAACAGCAACTTCGTTATGGTTGTCGGTAACGATTTGTCGCTCGCCCCAAGGTTGTTGCCACTGGGTGTTTTGTGTGTTTTTTTGTGTATGGGTTATTTTAAAGCCTTCGCTAAAAGGGGCTTGTTGTTTAAATTTAAACCCAAGCGCGGAGCTATTAATAACCGGTTTGTTTTTAAAGTCGATTGAATAGCTTGGGGTCGTTAATTCGTCAGAAATAGTTATTTTAATATTGCCGTTGGGCGATTGTAATGTGGCTGTTTGTGCAAAACAGCTGCCCGAAAAAGCTAAAAGCAGAAGTGCTGATGTTCTCATTTAAGAGATCCTTACTGTGTCAGTGTGACTTATCAGAATAAAGGCTGTTGTTAACAAATACGAATATCTACATACGTATTCATTTATCAATAAAATAGAAAGAAATAAGTCACCTAATAGGTCTATACTGTAAATAATTTGAAAAATAAGAATAGTAAGATGATGTTCAAATATTTAACGTTAATTATAGTCATGTTATTAACTTGGCAGGCAAAAGCGGTTTCTATCACGGTTAACAATAATAAAAACGAGCCTATGCCTGATGCCGTGGTGTGGCTGACTTCTGAGGTGCTTTCTAGTCAATCCAGCCAAGTAGATACGCTTTATTCTATGGTGCAAAAAGATAGGGAGTTTACACCGCGCATTTTAGTTGTACCACAAAATGCAAAAGTGGAATTTCCAAACGCCGATTCAATTTTGCATCATGTGTATTCGTTTTCTGAGGCAAAAACGTTTGAATTAAAGTTATATAAGGAACAACCCAAGGCGCCATTAGTGTTTGATCAAACCGGTGTTGTTGAGTTGGGATGCAACATTCATGACTGGATGCTTGGTTATATTGTGGTTGTTGATAGCCCTATTTTTGATATTACCGATAACAGCGGACATGTAAATTTAACCGTAGAGCCAGGTGAGTACAAACTTAATGTGTGGCATTCAGGGTTTGGCGATATAAGCCATGTTGAGTCTAAAAAAGTAAACATAGGGCAAGCTCCATTTATTTATAAAGTGAAGCAAGCCATAACCGAGCAGTTTGATTTTGCTACGGATGAATTTGATGATTATTAACCACATGCTCAAATATGCGGTTGTTAGTGGTGTGCTTTTATTTAGCGCGTCAATCAGTGCACAGGTTAAGGGGCTGCTACAAGTGCGTGCAGTTCAAGGTGATGCGCTAAAAAGTTTTCAAGACGGAGGCACCGGCTTATACCGACACGATGCTAAAAACGATAGCGTTTTATTATCGCAAGGTATTATTGACGTGCGCGCCGATTTAGCAACAAGTTGGTCTGCTCATGGGGTGTTAAACGTTAATCAGGACCCTGATGTAGGTTTAGGTTTAACACAAGCCTATTTTACATATAAACCATTAACTAGTAGCGCTTATAAGTGGCATGTACGAGTGGGTGGGTTTTATCCGCTAATGTCGTTAGAGAACCCAGATATTGGCTGGACATCTCCTTACAACTATACCAATTCAGCAATTAATAGTTGGATAGGTGAAGAGCTTAGAACCGTTGGCGCAGAGGTAACAATAAAACGCCCCGCTAAACGTTTTAACAGCCCGCATAGTTTTAGTTTAGTGGGTGCAACATTTAAAGGTAACGACCCTACAGGCACGCTGCTGTCTTGGCGTGGCTTTGCCATGCACGACAGGCAAACTACATTTAACGAAGGTATTAGGTTTGCACCCGTTGCAGCACTTAGCGAATATGCATTGCGTTGGCAGGCAAATCAGGTTTTACCATTTGAAGAAGTTGATGGGCGCTTTGGTTATTACCTTGGTGTTCACTGGGATTATTTAAAACAATCACAATTTAGAGTTTATTATTACGACAATAATGGCGATCCAACTAAACTGAACATTAGCTCAGGACAATATGCATGGAATACACGTTTTACCAGTGCTGCATGGTTATATAAATTTAATAATAAAACGCGTTTTATAACACAGGTACTAAGCGGTAAAACCGAAATGGGGCATAGCAAATTAATAGATAACGACTTTTATAGCCATTATTTAATGCTAAGCCATAAAGAAGGTAAGCATAGAGTATCGTTGCGGTACGATTACTTTAAAGTAACCGATAACGACACGACGGTATTTGACCCAAATGCAAGCAATGGCGAAGGGGTAACAGCCTCTTGGCGTTACGCGTTTAGCAAACATGGTCAAATTGGTATTGAAGGCTCAGCACTAAAAAGTTTTGTAGACAATAGAGCTGCAATGGGGCTGCAGCAGCGAGCTTCGCAGCAGCAAGTAATGATTAACACGCAATGGAAGTTTTAGGTTTTATCAACCTACTGCAATTTTAGGTTTAATTTGTAAGAGGCGTTTAGGGCCTTGCAGGGTGATAAAATGAATTTGCATAGTATTCGCGTTAAAGTGTCGTTTCCGATAGTTGTTTTAGGACTTGCCATACTCTCGTTAATTGTGGGGTATACCTACTTAATAACCTTACAAAAAAATGCACTTGATGTGCAGTCTGAAAAATTTATTAAGGCGCTGTCTCTTGCTTTAAACGCAGACCGCGACCTATATCAAGCTAAAGTGGCCGAATTAAATTTAGTAACTAATTCAAAAAATACAGAAAAGTACCAGGCAGAGCACGAAGAAAATGCAATGCAAGTTACTGATAAACTTAATCAGTATTTATCTTTAATGAAAGATTACCCCAGTATAGCTAAAGAGCTAAATGGCTTTGAAAACGACTTTAATGCTTGGCTTGCAGCGTCAAAAAGCTACATGGCTGATAAAAATAGCCAAGCTAAACAAACGAATTCGGAGCAAGCATTTGCCACTTTAAGAATTAAGCTTGATAAAGCCGGTGAGCTGGCTGAAAAAACCTCGGAGCAAGAAATCATCACGCTTTCATCCAATATCATTTCAACAAAAATTATGATGTTAGTTATCGTTGTTATTATTTTAATTGCAGCGAGTTGGTTTAGTTACAGTGTACCTAAACAACTTACTCGCCAAATTAATTATGTAACTAAGCGTATTAGTGATATTGCCTCCGGGGATGGCGACTTAACTGGGCGCATACAAGTAACGTCTAAAGATGAGTTTTCTGACTTAGCCACCGAATTTAATACTTTTTTAGATAATTTACAGCAATTAATACGCGATATATTAGAGCAATCTAAAGAGTTAAATGGTTTAGGTGTTGAGCTTAGCAAAGTGGCCACCCAAAATAACAGTGTAAACCAAGCCTTGGGGCAAGCGTCAGAGTCTATTGTAAGCGCAGTACATGAAATGAGCACTGCTAGCAAAGAGGTTGCAGGGGTTGCACAGCAGTCATCAAGCGAAGCCGATAATTCGTTAAAACTAGCGCAACAAGGGCTTAGTGCGGTGGCTAATTCTAGTTCGCGAATCACCTCTCTTTCTAGCAACATGGAGCAAGCTATGGCGCGCTCTACTGAGCTGCAACAAAGTTCTGACAACATCGCCAAAGTCCTTGAGGTGATTCGTGCCATAGCAGAACAAACAAACTTATTAGCACTTAATGCAGCAATAGAGGCGGCACGTGCTGGCGAATACGGACGAGGCTTTGCGGTTGTGGCTGATGAAGTAAGGACGCTCGCTACGCGCACACAAGATAGTACCAACGATATTCAACAAATGATTGAGTTGTTTGCATCGAGTGTATCGCAGTCGATTAATGCCATAGGTGAGAGTAAGCAATTTGCAGATGATGCTGTTGAATCGTTTTCGCAAACTAACGATATACTCAATGCCATGCAAAGTTCATCTACTAAAGTAAACGATATGGCTATGCAAACTGCGCAAGCAACCGAAGAGCAAACAACGGTTTCTGATGAAATAAGCCATAACTTATCATCACTTAACGATCAAACCTTAGAGGGTGGGTCGCTGGCGCGCACAACGCAAGATGTATCAAATAAAATGGAGCAGTTAACAGGCGAGCTTAATCGATTAGTTAACCGGTTTAAGGTTTAACGTAACAAAAAGGGAGCGTGTAGAGCTCCCTTTTAGAATATTAACACTGATTATTTTTTATCAAACGCGCGTTTCATAAAGTTAGGTGTTGCTAAAGCCCCATGGTGAATACCACTGTTGTAGTATTCACTTTGCGTTGCAACATGTGCTGCGCCGTCCTCTCTAAAACCATTAAATGCTTCAGACTTACGAGCAAGTGTTACCGACCATAAACCACTTGGGTAAATAGGCTGTGGAAATGGCAATGTTTGTAAATCGTTAAAGCCAACGCTTAACATCGCTTCACGCATTTCAACCAGTAGTGGCATATGCATAAGTGGCGATTCGCTTTGTTGCACTAAAATACCGCCAGGGCGAAGTGCGTTTAAACAGCTTGTGTAAAATGCATGGTTAAATAAACCTTCACCTGGGCCTACTGGGTCGGTGCCATCAACAATAACCACGTCGATAGACTCGCCAGCCACTTCGCGCATGTACTTAATGCCATCATCAAACATAACTGTAGCGCGTGCATCGTTATTAGACTCGCACAGCTCTGGGAAGTATTTTAACGACATTTGTGTGACTACTTCGTCTATGTCAATTTGCGTTACGCTTTCTACGCCAGGGTGTTTTAATACTTCACGTAACGTGCCGCAGTCGCCGCCGCCAATAATAACCACATTTTTAGGATTTGGGTGTGCTAAAAGTGCAGGATGGCTGATCATTTCATGATAAAAAAAGTTTTCGCGGGTTGATACCATAGTACAACCGTCGATGATCATTAAATTACCAAAGTCTGTGGTTTCGAACATTTCTACTTTTTGAAAAGGAGACTGTTTTTCATCTAACTTTTTGTTAATGCGTAATGAAAATGCGCTGCCGTCGCGGTCGCTAATTTCAGTAAACCACTTACTTTGATCTAAGTTTGCCATAGTTGCTGATACACTTTTTAGGTTAAGGTAAAAAAAGGGCAATTCTGCCAGTGCTTGGCGGTTTGCTCAATGATATTTTAACTGATTTAGCGAATAAAGTTAGTGAGGAGTGAGTGAAAGTTCAATTTTTGTTAGCCTAGGAGATAGCGACGTATTAAAATGCGCCTTTATACCTAATTGACGAAAGAAGAGTTGCCATGACCTGGGGTTTAGAAACAGCACGTGCTACTTATAATGTTGCTCATTGGAGTGATGGCTATTTTGATATCAATGCACAAGGCGAATTGGTTGCCTACCCCGACGGCGATCAAAGTAAAGCCGCAATCTCTTTAACAGACTTAACAGAGCAATTTAAACAGCAAGGGCTAACATTGCCTGTTTTAGTGCGCTTTACCGACATTTTAAAAAATCGTGTAGATACGCTTACTAATGCTTTTACCAAAGCGCGCAGTAACCGCGAATATAATGGCAAATACACCTGTGTTTATCCTATTAAAGTAAATCAGCAGCGCTCTGTGGTGAGTAAGTTATTGGCGCACCCAAGTGGTTTAGTTGGTCTTGAAGCGGGTTCAAAACCTGAGCTAATGGCTATTTTAGGTGTGGCAAAAGAGCCAATTACCATTGTATGTAACGGCTACAAAGACAGCGAATTTTTACGTTTAGCGTGCATTGGTCAGGCCATGGGGCACAGCGTAAAAATAGTGGTCGAAAAGCTATCAGAGCTAACCACCTTACTTGAAGAAATAGATAACTTAGGCATAGAGCCTGCAATTGGTATTCGTATACGCTTAAATTCGGTGGGTAAAGGTAAGTGGCAAAATACGGGTGGCGAAAAAGGTAAGTTTGGTTTAACAGCAGGGCAAGTATTAAGCGCAGTAGAAGTACTTAAAAAACACAATAAATTACACTTAATGCAAATGGTGCATTTTCATATTGGCTCTCAAATTGCCAATATTCGTGATATACACCGCGCACTTCGTGAGTGTGCGCGTCACTTTGCAGAGCTAACGCAACTAGGCGTACCACTGAATACGGTTGATGTAGGTGGCGGTTTAGGCGTTGATTATGAAGGGTCGGGCTCTCGTAGTGCGTGCTCAATGAACTACACAGTGGAAGAATACGCCCGTAACGTAGTAAATGCGTTTGCGGAAGTGTGCGACCAACACGATTTAACCCATCCAGCTATTATTACCGAGTCAGGCCGCGCTTTAACCGCGCATCATGCGGTACTCATTACCGACGTAATTGACGTTGAAAAAGCACCCAATCATTTAAATCCTGAACCACCGCTTGAAAACAGCGTGTTAGTGCTTGATGAAATGTGGCAATGTTTACAGCGTTTGAATCCGCGTATGGCGCTAGAAATTTATCACGATGCGATGCACTTATTTAGCGAAGCACATGATCAGTACGTACACGGTTTAGTAAGCATGCTAGAGTGGGCGAAAATAGAGCAGCTTTACTTTACTATTTTGCATCGCGTGCGTGCGTCGCTTAGCAATAACGCGCGAGCTCACCGAGAAGTACTCGACGATTTAAATGAAAAGTTAGCCGATAAACTATTTGTTAATTTTTCACTGTTTCAGTCGTTACCAGATGTGTGGGGCATACAGCAGTTGTTTCCGGTTATGCCAATCGAAAACTTAACGCAGCCCCTTACTCAGCGCGCCATTATTCAAGATATTACTTGTGACTCGGATGGGCAAATACGCGAATACGTTGAAGGTGCAGGTATTGAAACCAGCTTGCCAATTCCTGAATATAAGCATGGCGAACAATACCACCTTGCTATGTTTATGGTTGGCGCGTATCAAGAAATATTAGGCGATTTACATAACCTCTTTGGCGATACCGATTCAGTGCATGTTGAGCTAAACGACGACGGCTATGTATTAACCAATGCCATAAAAGGTGATAGCGTTAAGGATGTATTAAAGTTTGTTGATTACGATAGCGCTATTTTAGCTGAAAATTTTGCTTCTCAAATTAATAAACTAGATGCCTCAGAGCAGTGTAAAGCAAGTTATTTAGCCGAACTTAATGCCGGGCTTGAAGGCTACACCTATTTTGAAGATTAATTTTTAAGTATTAAAGCGCAGTGTTTGCTGCTGCGCACCGTTAAAGGAATAGAAGTAATGTCAGTTATTCGTAGTGTTTTTAGTCTTATTTTTTATGCATTAAACACACTTTTTTGGTTTATACCTATTTTTATTTGTGGCTTGTTAAAGCTTATTCCTATTAAACCATTACAAAAGTTATTGAGTTGGGTTGCTAAACAGTGCGCCACTATTTGGGTGTCGTTCAATACCTTAAACCAGTTGTTACTTACACCAACAAAACTTAACGTGACGGGCTTGGATTCTCTGAAACTAAAAGATTGGTATTTGGTGATTGCCAATCATCAAAGCTGGGTTGATATTTTAGTATTGCAGCGTGTATTTAATCGCAAAATTCCGTTTTTAAATTTCTTTTTAAAGAAAGAGCTTATTTATGTGCCTATTTTGGGCTTATGTTGGTGGGCGCTCGACTTTCCATTTATGACGCGCACGAGCAAAAGTCAGCTTAAAAAGAACCCTAAATTACGTGGCAAAGACTTAGAAACAACACGTAAAGCCTGCGAAAAATTTAAAGAAATGCCTGTAACGGTAGTTAACTTTGTTGAAGGTACGCGCTTTACACAAAGTAAACATGCAAAACAGCAAAGCCCATTTCCGCATTTATTAAAACCAAAAGCCGGTGGCATTGCCTTTGTTATGCAAGCAATGGGTGAGCAAATTTCTCAAGTAGTGAATGTTACCTTGCATTACCCTGACGGTATTCCTACGTTTATGGACTTTGCTGGTGGGAAAGTAAAAAATATTAATGTACACGTGAATGTCATGCCGGTAAGTGATGAGTTAATTGGTGATTACACGGGTGATTCTGAATTTAGAGTTCGTTTTCAAAGCGAGTTAAATCGTTTATGGGAAGAAAAAGAACAAACGTTGCAATCACTTGACGCCCCAACAAGTACAAAATAACACGGTGAGCTTACAGTTATGCTAAAAAAATGGTTACCAAATTGGCTAAACGGCCTAATTGTAGGCTGCGTATTATTTACTAACCTTATAATTTTTGGCGTGTTGGTATTACTTTTAGGATTAGTGAAACTATTACTGCCTATTCATGCTGTTAATCGTTTATTACATAGCGCTTATCGGGGGTGGTGTAATGGTAATCGATTGGGTTTATGGCTAGGCTGCCCAGACATTAAAATTGATGTGAAAGGTGATTTAAATTCAAAAAGTTGGTACTTACTAATTTGTAACCATATGAGCTGGTTAGATATTACGGTGCTTAGCTCGATGCATGCGTTACCCGCGCCTAAGTTTTTTTTAAAAGACGATTTAAAATATGTGCCATTTATTGGCACGGGTGCGTGGGCGATGGGAATGCCATTTATGAAACGTGTAAGCAAAGCGCAAATAGCTAAAAACCCAAAGCTTAAAGGGTTAGACATAGAGCGCACTAAAAACAGCTGTCGTAACTTTCGTAACCACCCAACAACTATTATCAACTTTGTTGAAGGAACGCGTTATACACCCGCCAAACATGCACAACAGCAAAGCCCGTTTAAGCATTTACTAAAACCAAAAGCAGGCGGAATTGCATTTGCACTTGAGGTACTTGGAACCCAGTTTGATGCTATGTTAAATACAAGTTTGGTCTATAGCGGTAAGTCAGATCATGTGTGCCGCAACTTATTAAAAGGTGAGCTAGACTCTATTCACGTATCAATTGATGTAATGGCTATTACCGACACTATGTTAGGTAGTTACCAAACAGATGAAGCGTTCAAAGCTAACTTTCAACAGTATGTGAACGACTTATGGGTTGCAAAAGATAAGCAATTGGCAGGTATTTATGCTCAGCAAGCTATGCCAGATGCACAAATTAGTAAGGAAGCCAAAACACTATGACCAACACCCATATACAAGAGCTAATTGCCCCTTGGTTTGAAAACGTCCCCGACGCTGCTTTTTTTAGTGCACTAACGGCTACCGCCATTGGCATTTGTTCGTTATTTGTTGTGTATTTATTTACTCGCAGGCTTATGCTGCCAGGTATTCAAAAGGTGGTTACTAAGTTATCGCCTGAGCGTATTGGCGCGCTTTCTCCAATGTTAACTAAGCTTAATAAGCGTATTGCTGGGCTACTGTGTTGTGTACTGTTTTTAGCCACCTTCGATAGTGTATATCCGGTTGGTGAGTTAGCGGCTGAAATACTTAAAACCATAGGCCAAGCTTTATTAATTATTTATACCGGTTTTATTATCAGCAGTATTGTAAGTCTTGCGGCTGCTATTTATAACCAATTAGACTTTGCTCGAGAAGTCCCCATTCAGGGCCTTGTGCAAGTTGTAAAGCTAATTACCTTTATTGTTTGTGGCATTTTAATTGTTAGTATTGTGCTTGAAAAATCACCAACGTATATTCTTTCGGGTTTTGGTGCGATTGCCGCCGTCACTTTATTAGTATTTAAAGATACGATTTTAGGGTTTGTTGCCAGTATACAAATTGCGGCTAACCGATTAGTTACTTATGGTGATTGGATACAAGTTGATAATTATGGCGCCGATGGTGAGGTAATAGACTTAGGCTTAAACACGGTAAAAGTACGTAACTGGGATAACACTATTACGACTATTCCTACGTACATGCTGGTGGCAGGCTCGTTTAAAAACTGGCGTGGTATGCAGGAGTCGGGTGGAAGGCGTATTAAGCGCTCACTCAATATTGATATGAACAGCATTTGCCTAGTAAACGACGAGTTTAGAGCGCAAATAGACGCCGCTATTCCGCTGCACGAGTATATTCGTGTATCGACATTGCCAGAGCCTGTGTCTAATTTAGGGCTGTTTCGTCGTTATGCCGAAGGGTATTTAAAGCAGCATAGTAAAATAAACTCTTCGCTTACTTTAATGGTGCGGGAGCTTCAACCTTTAAACCACGGTTTACCTATTGAGTTTTACTGCTTTAGTGAAGATAAGCGCTGGATTTCTTACGAACATTTGCAAGCCGAAATAATGGATCACTTACTTGCCGTGCTGCCTATTTTTGGATTGCGCGCTTATCAAAGTGTGAGTGGGCAGTTAAGCCCACCAACCAATGCAGGGCAAACTGAAAAACCCAGTATTAAAGTGCCCAATAATGCTGTGCAAGACCCACACTAATAAAGAATATTAATAGCCACCAAATAGGTGGCTTTTTAAATCGTAGCCATGCAAAAGCCACAACAACTAACCCAACATGCAACCAGCTGTGCACTGCCGATGTCCAAATAGGTGAGTATAAAGCTGCGGCCAAAAAGCCCACAACGGCGGCATTAAGTGCGGCAATTGAACTAGCAAAACGCGGTTTATTAGCCAAGTTAAGCCAGCTTTTTTGAAATGCTAACATCAATAAAAAGCCGGGTGCAAAAATTAATAACGTAGCAACCAGTGCGCCAAATAAAGGCTGCGCAGTATTAAGTTGTGCACCTAAATAAGTAGCAATAGTAAACATAGGGCCAGGGATTGCTTGAGCGCTGGCATAAGCACTTAAAAATTGGTCATCACTCAGCGCAGGTACACCAGCTTGCAATACGGGTAATACAACGTGCCCACCACCAAACACCATAGCGCCTGCTTGGTAAAAAGGCGCAAATAATGCAAATTCTTTTCCAAGCGGGGCAAAGCTAATAGCCAGTAATAATGCAAATAAGCTCAGAGCAACCCAGTTAATATTACTTTTTGTGTCGGTATTCGTATTTTGATTTGCCTCGCCTAATTTTAATAAAGGCCATATAGCACCAATAGTTGCAGCAATAACTAAAACTGCAATTTGCGTGCTTAACACGGGCAGTAGAACAAGCGCTAAGGTGCTAAATAGCGCAAGTAACTTAAGCACCGCACTTGTGCAAAAGCTTTTAGCCATAGACAGTGTGGCATCAGCTACGATGACCACGGCAAATAGTTTCAAACCTGCAATAATCGCATAGTAAACGGCATCAAATTGGTGTGCACTAATGGCCAGTATCACCATAATTAAAAAAGATGGCAGCGTAAAACCAACAAATGCGGTAATACCACCTAATATCCCTGCGCGTTCAACACCAATAGCAAAGCTCACTTGGCTCGAACCAGGTCCCGGCAACGCTTGGCTTAAACTAATTAATTGCGCGTAGCGTGTGTTAGTGATCCAATTTAGTGTATCTACAAAGTGGCGCTTAAAATAGCCTAAGTGTGCCGCTGGACCACCAAAGCTCATGCAGCCAAGTAAAAAAAACTGCCTAAAAATAGCAATCAGCATTGCGCTTTTATCCTTTTTTGATTTCATTAAATTGTCACAAAGGAAGATGACATATTTATTAAAACTCAATTTTTTAGGGTTAATAACAAAATTATAAGGTGATTGTTACGCACTTCATAGTTTGTTCATACAAGTAATTACATACTGTTGCTAAATTCTAAATGAATAGGACATCATCATGACATTATCAAAATCACTTTTGAGCGTTACAGTAGTAGCCGTATTACTTTCAGGTTGCGAAATGAATAACACCGGCAAAGGCGCAGCAATTGGTGCAGCTGCTGGTGGCGTGTTAGGTAAAGCAACGGGTAACCACAAAGACAAGCGTATATTTATTGGTGCTGCTATTGGCGCATTAGCAGGTGCAGCTGTAGGTGACTACATGGATAAGCAAGAAGAAGCGTTTCGTGATGAACTAGCAGGTTCGGGTGTTGAGGTGGTACGCGAAGGTGATAACTTGCGTTTGGTTATGCCATCTAATATTACGTTTGCAACCGACCAATCATACATTTCAACAGGGTTTAACGATACCCTAAACGCCATTGCTAAAGTTATGAATAAGTATGAGAAAACCTACCTAAGCGTAGAAGGGCATACAGATAGCACAGGGCAAGATAGCTACAACATGAACTTATCGCGCGAACGTGCTCAAAGTGTAAAGGCTTACTTAGCTAACCAAGATATTATGGCAGCACGTATTAGTACTAGCGGCTTTGGTGAAACACGCCCAATTGCCACTAACGATACTGCAAATGGCCGTGCTCAAAACCGCCGTGTAGAAATTCAAATAGTGCCAAACACAGAGGGTTAACGCCTAGCCTGTGCGAATTTCAATCTGTTAAGACCCTAGTCTTTATTAAACTGTAATTCACACAGCTTTTGATACAACGGGTTGCTTGCTACTAATTCTTGGTGAGTGCCCGTTGCAATAATTTCGCCATTCTCCATAACTACAATCATATCTGCATGGATAACTGTTGCTAGCCTATGCGCAATTATAAGCGTGGTGCGATTTTGCATTAAGTGCTCAAGCGCGGCTTGAACGTGGTGCTCGCTTTGCGCATCAAGTGCGCTGGTAGCTTCATCAAGAAGGAGTATTTCAGGGTCTTTTAAAATAGCCCTAGCAAGAACAATACGCTGCTTCTGACCACCCGATAATCTAACGCCTTGTTCGCCTAAAAAGCTGTTGTACCCTTGTGGTAATTGTTTAATAAATTCATCAGCATGAGCATGTTTTGCAGCAGCGTATACTTGTTCATCAGTGGCGTTTGGATTGCCGTAACGAATGTTATGCATTACATCTGAGCTAAATAAAATAGGGTTTTGTGCCACCATACCCATTTTATCGCGCAGAGTGTTTAAAGATAGCGACTTAATATCAATATCGTGAAATTTTATTGCGCCACTAGCTGGGTCGTAAAAGCGCTGTAGTAGCTCAAATAATGTTGTTTTACCTGCGCCAGATGGGCCAACAATAGCGACTGTTTGACCTTGCGAAATGCTTAAGCTTATTTTGTTAAGTGCACTGACATCCGGGCGAGACGGATAATTAAAGCTGATATTTTCAAGCGAGATTGCAGGTAAACTTGCGTTATTTTGTAGCTGAGCGTCTTGCGGGTTTTCAGGATTTTCAATTTCACTTTTAACGGCCAGTAATTCAAGTAAGCGGGCGGCTGCGCCTGCCGCTCTTTGTAGTTCACCGTACACTTCTGCAACCGTTGCCACCGACATTGCCACCATAATAGCGTAAAACACAAACGCACCCAGTTCACCCCCGGTCATAGTGCCTGCCAGTACATCACTGCCGCCAACCCAAAGCATTGCGCTAATGGCACTAAAGGTTAAAAATATTACAGCGGCAATTAAAAACGAGCGCTGTTTAATGCGGCTTTTGGCAACGTTGAAGGCTTTTTCGGTTTCAAGTGCAAAAGCATGTTGCTCTTGTGTTTCGTGGCTATAGCTTTGTACCACTTTAATATTTTGAATGATCTCGCCGGCATATGTGCTTATATCGGCAATGGCGTCTTGACTCGAGCTTGCAAGTTTACGCACCTTTTTGCCAAATACCATCATCGGCACTAATACCAGCGGCACACACGCAACCACTACGAGCGTAAGCTTTAAGTTGGTAATTAATAACATTACCAAACCGCCAACCAGCATTAATGCGCTACGCAGCGCCATAGAAAACGATGAGCCAATAATTGATTGCAGCAAAGTGGTGTCGGTTGTTAAACGTGACATAAGCTCGCCACTGCGGTTTTCTTCAAAGTAGCTTGGGTGCAAAGTAACAATGCGATTAAACACGGCTTTACGAATATCGTTACTGACTCGCTCGCCAATCCACGACATTAGATAAAAGCGGCTAAAGGTGCCTACAGCCAATAAGCTAATTAAACCAATAAGTACCAATACAGCTTGTTGAAGTTGCGCTTGAGAGCCCGCAATAAAGCCATGATCTATAACAAACTTAACCCCTTGGCCTAACGATAAATTAACGCCAGCCGTTACTAATAAAGCGCCAAGGGCTGCTATAACCATCCATTTATAGGGTTTTATAAATGCAAAAATAGGCAATAAACTGCTAAAGGCAGCTTTTTCGGTTGCGGGGGTACTGTTTGGCATAGTGGATTCTTTTTATAAGTTGAGGTATAGATATGGCATCATTGGATTAAAAATCAATAGCTTTAAAAATCATCAATAAGGAATTGTTATGACAAGCAACATAGTAACAGGCCAATTTAAGGTGGCATTAGCCCCACTAGATGGCTATGCCAAAGGACAAAACGGCATTAATTTAGGGCGTATGTCGATTGATAAAACATTTACAGGCAAGCTTAATGCTTCTAGCCAAGGCGAAATGTTAAGCGCTATGACACCTGTGCAAGGCAGTGCTGGTTATGTAGCAATAGAGCAAGTAATAGGCGAACTTGAAGGCAAAAAAGGCAGTTTTGTATTACAACATTTTGGCACTATGGATAAAGGCCAAGACAGCCTAATTTTAACTGTAATTTCCGACTCAGGCACTGATGGGTTAGAAGGATTAGCCGGCAGTATGAAAATACGCATTGAAAACGGTGTACATTACTACGATTTTCAATACACGTTATAAGATACAAAGGATTTAAATGCAAAAAGTAATCGAATTTAGAAAGACCCGCTTTATGGGTGGGGTAAATATAGCGGCGCTGAATGATCGCATACAGGAATTAAATCAAGATGGCTGGAAAGTAATTAGCGCAGTGCCAATAACCGGTTTTTATGGGCAAGTGCATGGTTATACATTATTTATTGAAATTGACGAGCTGTAAATGACTCTTTCTATGTGGTTAGGCCTAGTGGCTATTTGTATGATGGGCGCAATGTCGCCGGGCCCAAGCCTTGCGGTTGTATTAAAGCATTCGCTCAACGGCAGTATGAAAAATGGCATGCTAGCGGCGCTAAGTCATGGTATTGGAGTGGGATTATATGCGGGAGCCTCATTACTTGGCTTGGGTGCGTTAATGCTACAGTTTCCTACTGTTTATCAGGTGTTAGTGTATTTAGGCGCTGCCTATTTAGCTTACCTAGGAATTAAAATTTTATTGTCTAAACCCAACAATGATGAACTTAAAATACAAAAAAGCGAAGTGAGTAGCATTAAAGCATTACAAGATGGGTTTGCCATTGCCTTTTTAAATCCCAAACTTGCTATTTTCTTTTTAGCCTTGTTTTCACAGTTTATTGATCCAGAAAATCTTACCCTAAGCATTGCAATGGTGATGTGTTTAACTGTATTTGTGATTGATACCGGTTGGTACTTACTTGTTGCCGCCCTAACAGAGTTTTCTAAAAACCGTTTTGGGTATACTAAACACAATCCATGGTTAGACAAAGTACTGGGTTTTGTATTTGTTGCCTTAGCCATTAGGGTGGTAGTGAGTATTTAAGCTATTGCTAGCTAAATTGCTCAAAATAGCTACAGCCTAAGCAGGCTATACTGCATACGTATTCATCACAAAACATTCACCTTTTGGTTACAATTTGTTGGTTGTGTTTTTACTGCACTGACACACCACACAAAACAATAACCAAAAGGCACACACATGCAAAAGTTTAAATTAAATGCGCTCATGCTGGCATTATTTGCCGCCAATAGTGCTATTGCAGCTACTGAAGAACCACCTGAAGATACGAGTAAACCCGCTCAAGTTCAAACCGATGTAGAAGTGATTGAAGTGCGCGGCTTTAGTCGCAGCTTAATTCAATCGCTTAACCAAAAGCGATTTAGCGATACGGTGTCAGAACAAATTTCTGCTGATGACTTAGGCGCATTGCCTGATATTTCAATGGCCGATGCACTGACTCGTTTACCGGGTATTTCAGCTGTGCGCACTGGCGGGCAGGCTGCACAAATTAATATACGCGGGCTGTCGGGCGGCTTTGTATTTTCAACACTTAACGGTCGTGAGCAGGTATCTACAAGTGGTAGCCGCAGTATTGAGTTTGACCAATACCCATCAGAATTAATTAGCTCTGCGGCGGTATATAAATCGCCAAAGGCATCGCTTATAGAAGGTGGTGTGGCAGGTACGGTAGAGCTTGAAACAGCCAGCCCACTCAATAATGATCAAAAGCATAAATTTGTAGCTAATGTGCGCGGTATGTATAACGACCGTGCATCTGAGGTATCGGATGCCACTGAGTTTGGTGACCGAATTAGCTTTTCGTATCAAGGTAAATATTTAGACGATACATTAGGTGTAGCACTGGGGTTTGCGCGTTTATTTCAGCCAAGTGTAGCAACACAGTTTATTGGCCTTGCATACAACGATAGAAAAGATGTTGATGGCGTACCAAACGACACAAATGGCCCCATAGATAGCCCAGAAAGTGAATACATTAGCGAGGGCTTTGAGCTACAGCATTTAGGCGGTGAAGAAACCCGTAATGGCTATTTGGCTGCCATAGAGTGGGCACCGGTAGATAATTTTAAATTAAAAGGTGATGCGTTTTTATCGCGCTTTGATAAAGAGTCATTTGCCCGCGGTTTTAGGGTTAAATTAGGCGGCCCATCTGCAGCATACGCAAATGCGCAACTTGATGGTAATGCTGTAATTGGTGCTGCTGTTAATCGTACTTCGAAAAGTTATACCCGTGTTGAAATAGTGAATGACGACAACCAAGATTTTGACGAAGTAGACAGCTTTGGCGTTAATGCCGATTGGCAAGTAACCGATAGACTAAATGTTAATGCTGATGTAGCGCTTTCTCGCGCAAAAAGTAATTTTAGAAACGGTTTGTTGTGGAGCTTAGTGGCTGAAGATGCCAATGCAGAAACGCCGGTATTTGATAACAACGTTGCAATTAACTATCAATTAAATGGCTTAAACTTACCTGACGTTGGGTTTAATCAGGCGGCCGCCTTTAGCGATATAGACCGAGTAATGGTCAGTAAATATGGTATTTACCCTGATCAAACCGAAGATGAAGTAACGGCATTTAGACTCGATTTTAAGTACGAGCTAGAAAGCGATATTTTTAGCTCAGTAGAATTTGGTGCACGCTATTCAGATAGAGAATACAGCCGAAAGCGCTCGGTGTTTGAGTACGGTAACGACGGGGCATTTTCAACAACGCAGCCCCCTTTGCGTTTAACCGACGATATGGCATCAGTGGTTGATTGGCAGGGCGACTTTAGTTATTTCCCATCGTATTTAGCCATTGATTTAGATAAAGCACTTAATGCATGGTTTCCAGATGGCACGCCAGAACCCGTTCAAACATGGGGCAATGCCGATGGTGTAGACGATGCGCAAGGTTACACAACGAACTATTCGTGGTCAGTGTTACAAAGCGGCTCGGTGTTTGAAGATGTGCTAGCCGCGTATGTGATGGTAAACATTAACACGCAAATTGCCGGCCTTGACCTATCAGGTAATGTGGGGGTGCGCCGTATTGAAACCGACCAATCAGCAACCGTACTTGAAAACGTAGCAGGCGATGCGCGCTTAGGTGCGCAAAATATTGTTGATGAGAATGGCATTGTAAATGACTTATACGCGCCTAATGTATTAGGCACTAAATATACAGATTACCTGCCTTCGCTAAATTTAAACCTGCAACTTAACGACAACTTGCTAGTTCGTTTTGCTGCGGCTAAAGTTATGTCGCGTGCGCCAATTAACCGCTTAGCGGGCGATGCCAGCGCAAACGTAAGTGACGATGGTGTTATTAACGGTTCAAGTAACAACAACCCATTTTTAAAACCCTTTTATGCTGACCAGTACGACTTATCTTACGAATATTATTTTGAAGAAGGTAACGGCACTGTTGCTGCGGCGTTATTTTATAAAAATATAGACTCGTTTGTTGAAATCTTATCAATCGAAAACTTCGACTTTAAAGGCAATGGCTTTAACGTCCCTGACTCTATAGAAGATCCGGTCAGTGGTGAGCAAGTTGCTACAACAAACGGTATTTACACCACGGCAGTTAATAATGGCGAAGGTGGCTACATTAGAGGGCTAGAGCTTGCCTATACGCAAGTGTTTACCTTTTTACCAGAGCCATTTAATGGCTTAGGCGCTAATGCAAGTTACTCATACACCGAAAGTGAAATTGAATCGATAACCAGTTTAGGGGGCGATACTCTCGTTCAATCTTTACCTGGGTTATCTAATAATGTGCTTAATGCTACGTTATTTTATGCTTTAGACGATTTTGAAACGCGCCTTAATGTACGTTACCGCGATGAGTTTGTATCAGAGCAGGTTGCCATTAACGAACAAGTGGTTAATTTTGATGCTGAAACAGTCATCGATTTTCAAACGTCTTATCGCTTTAGCGATTCACTCACCATGCTTTTGCAAGTTAATAACTTAACCGATGAACCAACCCAAAGTTACTTTGGCTCAGAGCAGCGAACAGGGACTACTCAGTACTTTGGTCGTCAGTTTTATCTTGGTTTTACATACAGTCATTAATTAGCAAACGGAGCGTTTAAAAATGAAAATTATAACAATGTCTAAATATTTGCTAATAGCCTTAGGGTTAATGATATTAGCAGGATGTGGTGGGACAGATGAAGTTGAGTCGGGGCAGCAGCTTTTAACCTGTAATGTGCCACAAGTACCAAACGAAGCAGGCTCGCAATGTGTGGACCCTGAGCCTATAACGTGTGCAGCGCCTACTGTACCGGATGATAAAAACGAAAGCTGTGTAGTGGGCGCCGACCCAACATTGCCTGATCCTATTGTATTTGCTGGTGAAGGTGAGGCAGTTTTATTTTATAACCGTTTAGCCGACGATAACTACGAAGGTTACCGATTACATTCGTGGAATAACGATGTGTGTGATGCTTACGCACCTCCGTTTGACACGAGCGATTGGGCTAACGGCCATGAATACGATGGGATTGACCCAAACTACGGTGCTTACTGGATAATTGACCTCAAAGAAGGTTATAACGAGTGTGCTAACTTTATTGTGCACATTGGCACAGAAGGATCGGGTAAAGCGTTTGGTGATGTTGATTTAACCATGCCGCTTATGCAAGACGATGAAAAGTTTCAGCGTATGAACTTTACCATTCATGGTGAGCCTTCGGTGTTTGAATACCCTATTTTAAGCTTGGGCGAACGTCCGGTGGCGATAGATGGTGCATCAGCACATTGGATTGATTTAAATACAGTATTGTATAAGCCAAGTAATGAGCTTACACAAATCATTAAGTTACATTCTTCAGCAGCCGCTGACTTGGTGGTTGATTTAGACACTGGGCTAAATGGTGAAACCGTTGAGCTGACTGCAAGCGAGTTAAGTGATGAGCAAGCTGCAAAAGTACCACACTTAACGGATTGGACTGCTTATGAAGGTAGTTGGGATGCAGACGCTGCAAAGCAGCTTATAAAGCAACAGCTTGTTGTTGCAGGCTACGATAGTGAAGGCAAGCTACTAGAAGCAACCTTTGTACAAACCGCTAAAGCACTCGATGCCCTTTACACACAAGGCGAAGACGATGCTAACGAGGCATTACTTGGCGTAAATTATGGTAATAACACGATTGATGTAACTGTGTGGGCACCCACCGCGAATAACATGGTGCTAAACGTGTTTGATGATGCAAAAACACAAGTGCACTCCACGCCAATGACATTAAATACGCAGACAGGTATTTGGCAAGTAAGTTTAGATACGCAATATGACCGCCATTACTATCGCTTTAATTTTGATGTTTACCACCCACTGACTCAGCAAATAGAGTCGCTATGGAGTACCGACCCTTACTCACTCAATGTATCTGCCAATGGCTTATACAGCCAGCTGATTAATTTAGCCGATGAAGACACTAAACCAGAAGGCTGGGATGAGCGTATCGTGCCTACTATTACTAACCCAGAAGATGCGGTTATTTATGAAGGCCATGTACGTGATTTTAGTGTGCGTGATCAATCAGTAAGCGAAGCAAACCGTGGTAAATACCTTGCATTCACTGAACTTGAAAGCGTGCCAATGCAGCACCTTAAGCAATTAGCAGATAAAGGCTTAACACACTTTCATTTACTGCCAGTGACTGATATTGGCACCATTGAAGAAGATGCTTCACAGCGTGTGGAAATTACAGACACCTTAGGTAAATTATGTGAGCGTATTAACGATGAAGCTGATGCATGTAAAATCGAAGATAAAAACAGCACCATTGTCGATATTATGCAAAGTTACCTACCTGGCTCAGACGATGCACAAGCATTAGCCAGTGCGATGCGTGATTTAGATGGCTTTAACTGGGGTTATGATCCTCATCATTTTATTGCGCCTGAAGGCTCGTATGCATCAAGCAGCGATGGCATTGCTCGTGTAGTTGAGACACGCGCTATGGTGCAATCACTGCAAGAAGTAGGACTTCGTGTTGTACTGGATGTGGTTTATAACCACACAACATCATCGGGCATTTGGGATAAGTCGGTATTTGATAAACTAGTGCCGGGTTACTACCACCGCTATAGCGAAGTAAGTGGTGAAATAGAGCGCTCAACCTGTTGTGAAAACACAGCGACAGAGCATGTAATGATGGATAAGTTTGTTACTGATTCAATGGTTATTTTAGCGCGTGAATTTGGCTATGACAGTTTTAGATTTGATGTAATGGGGCATATGCCTAAATCATCAATATTAGCTGCGCGTGAAGCCGTGCAAGCAGTTGACCCTGACAACTATTTTTACGGTGAAGGCTGGGATTTTGGTGAAGTAGCCAACAATCGTTTATTCACACAAGCTAAACAAGCTGATATGGCAGGCTCAGAGGTAGGCACATTTAACGACCGTATTCGTGAAGCCGTACGTGGTGGTGCAATGTTTAGCAATAACCCGACAGATGGCAACCTAGCTGAACAAGACACGTTACGGTTATCGCTGGCGGGCAACTTACAAAATTACATTTTAAAAGACTTTAAAGGTAATTCATCTAAAGGTAATAGCTTTACTTGGAACACTCAACCAACGGCGTATGCACTTGACCCTGCCGACAGCATTCATTACGTATCAAAACACGATAACGAAACGCTGTGGGATCAGTTGCAATACAAACATGCATCAAGCATGAGTATTGAGCAACGTGTGCGCGCGCACAATGTGGCATTGTCGATTCCACTTATGAGCCAAGGCATCCCATTTATGCAATTGGGCGCTGATTTACTGCGTTCTAAGTCAATGGACCGTGATAGCTATAATGCCGGTGATTGGTTTAATGCTGTTGATTTAACCAAAGAGAATAATAACTGGAACATTGGTTTACCTAACGCAGAGAAGAACCAAGGAAAATGGTCTGAAATTATGCCTATTTCTGCTAATGCAGATGCACAGGCAATGCCGCAAGACATAGCTTATGCAGGTGATGTATTTCAAGAATTCTTGGCTATCCGCAGCGCAAGCCCGTTATTTAGATTAACAACTGAACAAGATGTTATCGAACGTGTCGGATTTCACAATGTGGGTAAAAACCAGCAGCACGGCTTAATTGTAATGAGCATTGATGATGGTGAAGAACTCACAGACTTAGACCCAGCACTTGATGCGCTTGTTGTGATAATTAACGCAACCGAGCAAACTCTTAGCCATACTATTGCCACTGCAGCGGGTTTTGAATTACATGACGTATTAAAAAACAGTGTTGATGCAAGCATGGCCAGCGCCAATTTTGCCGAAGGCGATAACGAAGGCACATTCACTGTACCGCCTTATACGTTAGCTGTTTTTGCTAAAAACCAAGGTGAGAGCCAAGGTACTGGTTTAAGTGCAAATGCAACCGTAGGCGCACCTGATGTTGTACCTTATGGCAGCAACGCTGTGTTTGTTCGTGGTACGTTAAACGACTGGGGCACACGTGATGCATTTGAATATATTGGCGAAGGTGAATACCGTATAGCAATTGCACTCAGTGCTGGCGATTACGAATTTAAAATTGCCTCAGAAGATTGGTCTACGGTTGATTTTGGTGCGCTTTCTGATGCCGATAAAGACGTTGTAGAAAACCAAAGTGAGCCACTAACGCGCTCAGGTGCCAACATGACCTTTAATGCAGCCATTGATGCAACTTATGTATTTTCGCTTGATGCTTCAAACCCTGAAAACCCAACGCTTACTTTATTCAACGAAGAGCCATTTGTAGGCACCGCTATTTATGTGCGCGGTACGCTTAATGACTGGGGAGTAACCGATGAGCTGAGCTATCAAGGAAAAGGCATTTACACCTTTACTAAAACACTGAGCGCTGCAAGCTATGAATTTAAAATAGCGTCAGAAGATTGGAGCACGGTTGATTACGGCTCTGGCGAGGGGGATGCAAGTGTGATGATAGGCACAGCAGAGCAGTTATCGGTTGCGGGCGCAAATATGACCTTAGATATTGCCGAGCAAGGTGAATACCAGTTTGTATTTGATGCCAGTGATTTAAATAATGTAACGCTCAAAGTACTTAACGCTGAAATGTTTGCACAAACACCGGTGTTTATTCGTGGCAGTTTAAATGGATGGGGAACAGACAACCCACTGATGTACGAGGGTAATGCGGTTTACTCTACATCCATAGAGTTAGAAGCGGGCGACTATGAGTTTAAAGTAGCGTCTGAAGATTGGAGTACCGTTGATTATGGCGGAGCAGGTGATGCACCTGTAGCCACCATTGGTGAACTTACTTCACTCGAAGCCATAGGTGCCAATATAGCACTGAATATTACCGAACAAGGTACTTACACCTTTAAGGTAATAGGTCCAGATAGAGAAAATGTGAGCATACTTATAAACAAACAGTAGCAGTTATATTTTCCCAGACCTAAGCCGAGCATAATCCTGCTCGGCTTTTTTAATGCCTAATTAATGCCTCACTAATACATAATTAAAAGCATATTAAAAACGGGTGTTAATCCATGGTATTCGCGTTCTAATGCAAAAATAAACTTTATGCAAAGTGAAGCCAGTTCAGAACTGAGGTTGAAGATATTTTTTGTTTAAAGGGGGGGTATAAAAGGAAGTGTGACAATTTGTTTCAGTGTAATAAGTTAAATTGCATTAAAGTTACTGTTCACGTAACTTAAGTATCTAAAGGCGTAAAAACGACCTAGTACAGGGTATACGCTCTCATTAAATTAAGGATAAATTTATGAATAACCTCGTTTTAAAAAGCGCAACTTTCGACCCCAAAGTGCAGCAATATTGGATGCTAATGGCCGCTTTTTTTAGTGTGTTAGCACTCGTGACCATTCCGCTATTACCTATTGTTTTGGCGATTGTGTGGCTGGTGGGAGGGCGAATATTGGCGGCTATGTCGGCACAATTACTCACGCAAAAACTCGTTGTAAAACGCGGGATATTTTTTAAAGAAGAAAAATCAATACCACTTGAAAAAATAACCGATGTAGGCCTAAGTCAAGGCCCAATAATGCGCATGTTTGGGCTGTATCGTTTAAGTTTTGAAACAGCAGGGCAATCTGGCCACGGTGCATTGGTGTCATTACTTGGTGTTGAAAATGCCAGTGAATTCAGAGAAGCCATACTTGAGCAAAAAGATAACTTAACCGCGAGCACACCAGCAAAATCATCAAATGAAGAAAGCCCGCAAAGCCAACTAGAGTTAATACGTGCACTTACCTATAGCGTAAAAAACATAGAAAACATGCTTGTTACGCTAATTGATGAGAAAAAATAGCTTTTGCTATACAAAAAAGCACTTAATAAGGGCCTTAAAAAATATGCTGAGATATGGACTGTTTTTATGTTTGTTGATTAATGCAGCGGCTATTAAGGCCGGTGGTATGCCTCCTTATTTTAATGAGGATATAGACACAGAATATAGAGCATTGCTAAAGCATGCTGGAGATATATTACCTAAAAGTGATTTACCACTAGCGTATCTGCCGTTATTTTATCCTTTTAGTTTTCTTGATATTCACCCAACTAAGTTTAAAAGTGATAAAGATAAACAAGCGTTTGCAAACTTTAATTTAGGTGTTTTGGGGCGCAATTTCTTAAATATTAATAAGACACAACTCTCCAAATTACCTAATGTTACGATATGTAAAAAACAAGCATGTAAGGAAGAAAGGTTAGGCTTAATTGACGACTTTTTAAGAGTAACGATGAATGAGCTTGTTAAATTAAATCAGTCAAAAGATCTAAATCTTATTCAGCAAACCGACATGTTTGTTTATCGAATAAATAATACATTTTTCACGCCAGCTCAACTTGTTACTTATTATCCTTCTAAGTATGCGGGATTTGTTCCTTCAGCTAATTATAAAGTTTTTAAGTTAGGTGAAAATGAAGAGCTAATGAAGTTATCAGCAGAAACTCAGCAAGTTAGGGAGTTAATGGATGCTTATAATGTTGCTGCTATCACTAAAAATGATGACAAAAGTATGAGCATAATTTTTGGAGGAGTGAGTGATAACCATTGGGGTGTTGTTGTTAATTACAGTTCAAGAATACCAACTCAGGGTGAGTATAACCACATGGGCTTAGAGTATGACATTATTGAAAAAATAACAGAAACGCGCTTTTATTTTCAAACAAATTAAGCCCAACTTGAATCAGTAGACTCGACGATTTTTATCGTCGAGTCTACTAACTAAGGCCCTAATTATTTGTGTTTACCATAATTAAAAAGCTTCACACACTTGCGTTGCGTTACAAGTAATGACGGTGACGTTTTCATATCCTATACGTGTAATTGCTTCAGCACTTAATGTGGCGCGTGCGCCACTAGCGCAGTGCAGATAAATAGGGCGGGAAGCGTCTTTTTCTATTTCCATCAACTTCATTTCAAGTAAGCCACGCGGAATATTAATAGCGCCTACAGCAGGATTGGTAGCATGTTCTGCGGGTTCGCGCACATCAATAAGTAAGCCCTTGTTTTCGATAATCTCTTGTTTTGCTTGTTCAGCGTCGATACGTCGTTGGTTAGGTGTAATAACTTTTAGTAAATCGGGGATAGAAGTAAGCATTATATTTATTCCTTAACGCCAAATTTGCGTAGTAGTGTAATCATAGGGCACCAGCTAGTGAAAGCCGATTGCATCAAGTTTAGGGCAATAAACACTGTAAAATATACCCACCTAGGATCGTGATAGGTTTGTAATAAAATTGAGATCACAATCATTATGCCAGCGATCAGACGAAGTGCATTATTGAGTTTCATTATAGTCGGTCACTTATCCAGTTAAATACCTAATTACTATAATTGTATTTTATATATTAGTAAATCCTAATATTAGACTTTTCTAATGTAACAATTTATACTGCGATCACATTAGATTATTAGAGCTTTATATGAATATTGATTTTACTGCTATGGCGGGGAACGTTGAGCAAGCAGAGCAGCTATTAAAAATTTTAGCTAATAAAAATCGTTTAATGATTTTATGTTCGTTGCAAGATACCGAAATGAGTGTAACACAGCTTAATGAAGCGGTGCCGTTAGCGCAGTCGGCACTTTCTCAGCATTTAGCTGCCCTTAGAAAAACGAATATTGTTGCTACTCGCCGTGAGGGGCAAACTATTTATTACCGTGTGATTGATCAAAATGCTATTCATCTTTTAGGCACATTGTATGGTTTGTTTTGTAAGGGGTAGTGGTAATGAACATGATTGATAACACAGTAAAAAGCAGTTTAACGGGTCGTATTCCGGTTATTATTTTTGTGTTATCAATTTTGTTTGGTCTGTTTGCTTTAAAACAAACGCCTCGCGAGGAAGAGCCGCAAATAGTGGTGCCTATGCTTGATATATATGTATCGGCTCCTAATGTAGAAGCGCCCGAAGTGACACGGTTGGTGACTCAGCCTCTTGAAAAGTTACTTTCCCAGCTTGGCGGTGTTGAACATATTTATTCAACCACACAAACTGGCGCTAGCGTGGTGACACTTAGGTTTGAGGTGGGGCATGATCGCGAACAAGCTATTTTAGATACCTACGCCAAGCTTAATAGTTACCAGCATACAATACCTTCTGTTATTAAAAATTGGCAAATTCGGCCCATTGAGGTCGATGATGTTCCCATTATTATGCTTGGGCTGTACAGCAAAGATCCACAACTCTATAGCGATTACGAATTAACACGATTTGCAAACGAAATTGCGAGTGCTTTACAACGTATTGAAAACACCAGCGAGGTAAAAGTGATTGCTGGGCGTAAACGTACGCTAACTATTAATTTAAATGCCAGCGCGTTGGCTGCTCACCAAACGACTATAAGCGATGTACTTTATGCATTAAGTGTATCTAATCAACTTACGCAACTAGGCAGTGTTGTAAATGGTCAGCAAAAAATAGCTTTGCAAGCGGGTGACGTTTTACGTAATAAGTCTGCAGTGGAGCAGCTTGTAGTGAATGTAGTAAACGGAAAGAGCGTTTACTTGCTTGATATTGCAAGCGTGATTGACGGGCCTGGCGAGAGCGAACATTACCAATGGCTTGCACAATCTTCTAATGCTCAACAGTTACCCATGGTCACATTAAGTGTGGCTAAGCAAACAGGCACGAATGCCGTGGCGGTGGCAAACCATGTTCATCAAATGATGGCCGAGTTATCACGCACGCTTTTACCGCCAGAAGTGAGCTACTCGGTATTAAGAGATTACGGACAAACCGCCAATGAAAAAGTAAATAATCTAACATCAAGCTTAGTATTTGCTGTATTTACGGTAGTGATATTTGTTGGGGTGTTTTTGGGCTGGCGACCCGCCATTGTTGTTGGGTTAGCGGTGCCTATTTGCTATGGCATTACACTGGCACTGGATTTTGCGTTTGGTTATACCATTAACCGAGTAACGTTATTTGCACTTATTTTATCGTTAGGTTTATTGGTAGATGACCCAATTACAGGCATTGATAATATAAGCCGTTTTTTAAATAAAAAAGGCAACAAAAAGCAGCAAATAGTTGGTGCAATGAGCGAAATTCGCGGTGCATTACTTATGTCTACGTTAACGATTATGGTGGCATTTATTCCGCTGGCATTTATTACCGGCATGATGGGGCCATACATGGCACCTATGGCATTTAACGTTCCAATCAGCGTGATGGTATCCACCATTGTGGCGTTTTTTGTAACGCCATGGCTTGCGATGAAGTTACTCAAGCCCAATACGGATACCCACACTGAAATTAAGCCCAAAATCAGTATTTATCAAACGCTATTAAGCCCGCTGCTTGTCTCAAAGCAGCGCGCAAAATGGGTATTATGGGGCGCATTGATTTTGTTTATTATTAGCGCCATGCTGCCAGTGATGCGTTTAGTGCCTTTAAAGTTATTACCGTTTGATAATAAAAACGAGCTACAAGTATTAATAGACATGCCAGAGGGCACAAATTTAGAAAGAACCGCGGCCTTTACCAAGCAAGTGCAAACACTCACTTGGCAATTAAACGAAGTAAGTGAAATAGCATCCTACGTTGGTAAGCCTTCAAGTATGGATTTTAATGCCATGGTACGTGGGTATTATCGCCGTGAAGCGACACATTTAGCAGAGCTAAGAGTGTTATTGATTGATAAGTCTGAGCGTGAGCATCAATCACATGCTGTGGTTATGCGCTTACGTAAACAGCTCGCACCTTTAGCAAAACAAGGCATAGTAATAAAAGTTGTTGAAGTGCCTCCTGGTCCGCCCGTATTAAGTACTTTAGTTGCTGAGGTTTACCGAGATGATTTTGTTGATGAGCAAACTCATTACCAAGCAGCTAAACAATTAGCTGAACGTTTAAAGCAAGAGCCACACGTAGTCGAAGTGGATACTTCTATGGTTGCACCTTCACCTTTACAGCGTTTTGTAACCGATAAGAGCAAAGCGGCAATCAGTGCAATTTCTACTCAAAATATTGCTCAATCGTTAAGTGTTGCAACACAAGGTGAAACCATGGGGGTACTTTACGTAAGTTCTGAAACTGAGCCTGTTGATATTAAATTACAGTTACCATACAGCGAGCGTAATCAAATTTCGCAATTACTTGCACTGCAAGTCAGAGGTGATAGAGACTTAGCTAAAACCAGTAATGAATTTGGCTTACAAAGTGCACCTAGGCCATTAGTGTCGCTTTCAGAATTAGGTGAATTTACGCAACATCAGGTTGCTGACATTCGGGTTCGTAAAGATCAACGCGATGTAATTTATGTTATGGCTGAACTAAACGGTCGAACGCCAGCAGAGGTTATTGCAGACGTAAATGCTGATTTTAACGCCGAGCCTAACTATTTTGAAAAAACACCGTGGATAAACCGCCACTTTTTTAACAATGGCGGTACTGCACCATGGCAATTACCTAAAGGCACTCATGCCAACTTTAGTGGTGAGGGTGAGTGGCGTATTACCATAGATGTGTTTAGGGATATGGGAATTGCATTTGCCTTTGCACTTAGTGCCATATTTATTATTTTACGTGTTCAAACACAATCTGCGAGCTTGTCGCTAATTATTATGTCGGCTATTCCGCTCACGGTGATAGGTATTATGCCAGGTTTTTGGTTATTAAATCAGTTTGGTGAACGTGCTATAGCTGGCGCTCCTGAGCCGGTATTATTTACCGCCACAGCAATGATTGGGATGATTGCCCTTGCTGGTATTGTGGTTCGTAATTCGCTTATTTTAGTCGAATTTATTAATCAAGCCCGAGGCCAAGGTATGGCTATAAAAGACGCGCTGGTTGCTGCTGGAACAGTGCGCATGCGCCCTGTATTACTAACCGCAGGCACGACTTTATTGGGTAACTTAGTAATCACACTTGACCCGGTATTCAGCGGGCTCGCGATTGCGATAATTTTTGGTATTGTGGCGTCTACTGTATTTTCGTTATTTGTAGTGCCACTTGTTTATTATTTAGTGTTTGCAAGTTCAGAGGGTGAAGCGCATGCAGGGTAAATCAAAACTAATCGGCGCTTTAATCGCTTTATTGGTAATTATTATGGCTGTGCTTTACATGGCTGGTAGTTTTTCTGACCAACAAACTGCTGGTTTAAAAGAATCACAACAAAGTAATTATCAGGGTGAGCGCGTTACCATTTCGCTGCAAAGCATCACCGGTATTGAGCAGGTACCGGGTAGTGTAATTGCTAAACAAAATACGCAAATTTCATCAAATGTTATGGCGCAAGTTGAGCAGCTAAAAGTACGAGCGGGCGATAAGGTCACTAAAGGCGATTTACTTATTACCCTCAAGCAAGATGATTTTAAAGCGGCGTTAGCACAAAGCGATGCGAATATTAACGCGGTGAAAGCATCGTTGACGCAAGCTCAAAAGCAACTAGTTAGAGTGAGTGATTTAAATGCTAAGGGGTTGGTGTCTGTTAGTGAATTAGATAATGCTAAAGCTAAATTTGATAATTTCACTGCTAATTTAGCCGCCGCTCAGCAGCAGCAAGCACAAGCAAAAGTGGCGCTAAATTATACTCAAATTATAGCGCCTATTTCGGGGGTTGTGGTTGAGCGTTTAACAGAGCCTGGCGACACTGCAACACCGGGAAAGCCACTTATTACAGTGTATAACCCATTGCAATTACAGCTCGAATTTAATGTGCGTGAACAACAAGCTGTAAAATTAAAACTCGGAGATAGCTTAAATGTGGCCCTTCCATCTTTGGCAATAACAACACCTGCCGTAGTAAGTGAGATTGTCCCTGTTGCCGACAGTAGCGCGCGTAGCTTGCTTATTCGCCTAGATACGAATGCACAGTTAGGGTTAATTCCTGGGCTTTACGCACAGTTGCAGTTGCCTACAAAAAGCGCTCAAGGTATTTTAATTGAGCCAAGCTGGGTACATGAATTTGGGCAATTAAACATGGTGTATGTACTAGAAAACGAAACGCCAGTTAAACGTTTCGTAAGGTTAGGTACAATGGTTAATAACAAGCACCATGTAATTGCTGGCCTTAAAGAGGGTGATGTACTCGCTATTGATTATTCCCCCTTGCACGGTATTAAATAAAACTGGCTATTTCATCAATCGATTTTTTATCTAGGGCGTGCATTGGTACTGTTGCATGCTCATCCGGATAGCCTGCAATTAATAGCATATAAGGGCGCTCGTTATCTTTATCGCGGCCACAAATGTCTGTTAAAAAGCTCATAGGTTTTGGGGTGTGAGTAAGTGTTGCAAGGCCTGCTCGGTGCAGAGCTTGTATTAAAAACCCGGTTGCTAGCCCAACAGACTCATGCACATAGTAATTTGTATTTTTATCGTCAGTACTCACGCCGCCCTTTTTTTGACTAAACACAGCAATAAGCCAAGGTGCATGCTCTAAGTAGGGTTTGTTCGCGTCAGTCCCTAATGGTTTTAATGCATCCAGCCACTCCTCGCCTGCTCGCCCTTCGTAAAAAGAGCGCTCTAGCTTTTCAGCCGCGTCGCGTATTTGTTTTTTTACATCGCTACTGTTAATAGCCACAAAATGCCAAGGCTGGTGGTTTGCACCACTAGGTGCTGTACCCGCTGCTTTTATACAGGTTTCGATAATCTCTTTTGGCACTGGGCGGTCACTAAAACTGCGAATGCTATGGCGGCGCTGGCTTGTTTGTAAAAATTCATTTGCACGGGCTAACATTTCATCGTGTGAGTATTCTATAAAATCGGTCAATGGCTGGTTTTTATGTTCTTGCATGGCTTTTCGCTTCTTATCAATGGTGTGTGGTTTTTATACCCAGAGGCTCACTTCTTAGCAAGTGTTATTAGAGTGTGTTGCTGTTTATTTATTGTTACAAAGTTGGCCACAGCGTAACTTATGTTCCCGTTTTTAATGTGGTATAAAACAGTATAAAAATAATACTTACAATTCAAGGAAGTAAAAAATGCTATCAATAACAGGGTTATCAAAAACCTACGACAACGGCGTGCACGCTCTGCAAGGTGTTGATTTATCAATAGGTAAAGGCATGTTTGGGCTACTTGGGCCAAATGGTGCCGGGAAGTCATCGCTAATGCGCACTATTGCAACGTTGCAATCTGCCGACGCGGGGGCAATTACCTTTGATGGTATTGATGTATTTAAAGACCCACAAGCACTGCGCCAACGTTTAGGTTACCTTCCGCAAGATTTTGGTGTTTATCCGCGTGTTAGTGCTTACGACTTGCTAGACCATATGGCTGTTTTAAAAGGCATTCATAACAAAGCTGAGCGAAAAGAGTCTGTTGAAGGCCTACTGGCACACACTAATTTATATCAGCATCGCTCAAAAGCGGTAAGTGGCTTTTCGGGCGGAATGCGCCAGCGTTTTGGTATTGCACAAGCCTTATTAGGTGACCCTGATTTACTCATCGTTGATGAACCAACTGCAGGGCTAGACCCTGAAGAGCGAAATCGCTTTCATAACTTGTTAGTAAGCTTAGGCGAGCAAAAAGTCGTTATATTATCAACCCACATAGTAGAAGATGTGGCTGAACTATGCCCTAATATGGCGGTACTGGCTGGTGGTAAAATTTTATTAGAGGGTAACCCGATTGCGCTTACCGATAAACTGCAAGGGCAAATTTGGCGCAAAGCCATGAGCCAAGAAGAAGCGCAAGAGCTTGAGCCACAGCTACCTGTTATTTCTAAACGCTTATTTGCTGGGCAAACCATATTGCATGTATTAGCGGAACAAGCCCCTGAAGGTTTTCAATCAAGCCATGCAAACCTAGAAGACGTGTACTTTTCTACTTTGCTCAATCATCGTAATAGCCAAGTAGCATAAGGAGGCGTTATGTTTTTTAATATGCTCGCGTTTGAGCTGCGCTATTTTGTGCGCCAGCCTTCGTTTTATATCATTTCATTAATGTTCTTTTTTATGGCGTTTTTTATCAGCTCTTCTAGCAAATTTCCGCTAGGCGGCGCTAATGTACATATGAATTCGCCTTTTTCAATTATGATGTTGACCATTACATTTTGTGTATTTGCGATGTTTTTGGTAGTTAACTTTGTTGCCAGCTCCGCTATTAGAAATAGTGAAACTAAAATGGATGAACTGGTTTTTAGTAAGCCTGTTAATCCTGTCCCTTATCAAACTGGGCGCTTTTTTGGTGCTTACTTAGTGGTGCTGGTTGTATTTTTAACCGTGCCGTTAGGCGTGCTTTTAGGGTCGCAGTTTGGCTTATCTGTTGGATGGCTCGATAGTGAGCTAGTGGGTCCAAATAAGTTTGTGTATTACGCTGCACCTTATTTTTATATTGCAGTACCCAGTTTGCTGGTGCTTTCGGCTATTTTTAACAGCGTAGCTGTCTATTTTAAAACCATGATGTCGGTGTATGTCGCAGCCGTTGTTATTTTTATTGCTTATCAAATCGCCAGTGCTTATTTTGATGATTTAGCATTTAGAAATATAGTTGTTTACGCCGACCCATTTGGCTTGGGGTCTTTAATTGATTTGACGCGTTACTGGACTGTGAGTGATAAAAACACAGAAGTGCTAACCCTCACAGGTGACCTTTTAGTTAACCGTATATTGTGGGTTGTACTGGGCTTAGCTATGTTTTTTAGCCTTGGAAAATTAAGTAACCGCATAGTAGCTAAAAAACAGAAAAAGCAATTTAAAGTCTCTGCATTTGTGCAAAATAAACAAGCTGCACTGATTAATAATGCTAAAAATTACAAGTCTGCAGGAGCGAGTACGCAATCGCAGTTAATAATGCGCAGTATATTTGAACTTAAACAAGTAATATTTAGCGCGCCATTTATGATTTTAGCGGGTGTAAGTATTGTAACGCTTATGATTCCGCTGTTTGCTCCCATTGGCGCTTACGGTACAACTAACTGGCCAATTACCGCGAATATGGTCAATATTATTAGCGGTATTTCGGGTTTGTTTTTGTTTGTTATTATCGCTTTTTATAGCGCTGAGCTTGTTTGGCGAGAACGTCAAAGTGGTATGGGCGATATTGTTGACAGCTTTCCAGTACACAACAGTGTTTTTTGGGTATCAAAAATACTGGCGTTAATAACAGCTATTTCAGGCTTGTTTCTTGTTGGAATGATACTAACAATCACAGTGCAGTTATTTAAAGGGCAATTTAATTTAGAGTTAGGGCAGTATTTATTCAGGATTGTTTATTTATCGCTTTTACCGTTAATTATGCTTACGGTGCTTGCCTTCTTTTTACAAATTATTAGCCCAAATAAATACGTAGGAATGGGGTTATTTATTTTGTACTACATAGTGCAAATGGTAATGGATTCGTATGGATTTGAACACCATATGTATCATTTTTCGAAAAGCAGTAGCGTACCGTACTCTGATATAAACGGCTATGGACACTTTTTGCAAGCAGCGCATTGGTACACATTGTATTGGGGCGCGTTAAGTCTTGTTTTGGCTATTGTAGGATTTGCGTTATGGCATAGAGGACCTTCACAAACGCTGCGTACACGCCTGTCTATGCTTCGTTATAATATGTCGTTAAAGGGGCAAGTAATTGTTTGTGTTAGTGCACTGGTGTTTGTTGGTGCAGGTTATAACATTTATTACAATACGCGTGTTTTAAACGAATTTACCACAAGCGATGCGTTTCAAGACAAGCAAGTAAGCTATGAAAAACAGTTTGCACAATACAAAGATTTAGCCGTGCCTATGGTGACCGATGTTGACTTAACTGTTGATATTTATCCTAAAAAGCGTGCTTTGAGTGCAGTTGCAAAAATTAAGTTTACTAATACATCTAATGAGCCAATTTCGCGAGTGCTAATAAGTTCACCGCAACACGCCAAAAGCTGGGATGTAACGATGGCTGGCGGTAAAATTGTTGAAAAATTACCAGCGCTTTATTCTGCATGGTTTGAATTTGATCAGCCCCTTATGCCAGACGAGGTAAGAGAAGGGCAGCTGTCTGTCACTCGCGAGCATACAGGCTTTAACGATAGTGGCTCCGATACACAGTTAGTGGCTAATGGTACGTTTATTAATAATTGGGAGCTTTTTCCTAACTTTGGGTACAACCGTGGTTTACAGGTGGCTGATAAATTTAAGCGCCGTAAACATGACTTACCAGAGCTAGAACGAGCAAATAAACTTGAAGATAGCCAGTACTATACACAAAGTGATTTTGGTCAAGCGACTGGGTTTATTAACTTTAGGGCCAGGGTAACGACCGATGAATCGCAATTTGCGATTACACCTGGTTATTTACAAAGTGAAAGCGTAAAAGATGGGCGCCGAACCTTTGTTTATGAAATGGATGCACCTATTATAAATTTTTATGCGGTGCAGTCGGCTGAATTGGAAAGTAAAAAGGTTGAGCATAATGGTGTAAATATTGAGGTTTATTTCCATAAAAGTCATGCGTGGAATGTTGACCGCATGATTGAATCGGTTCAAGACTCGATAGATTATTTTACACAAGCATTTGGCCCATATCAGCATAAGCAATTACGTATTATTGAATTTCCTCGCTATCGCTCATTTGCGCAAAGTTTTGCTAATACTGTCCCTTATTCAGAAAGCATTGGTTTTGTTACAGACTCAAGGGATGAAAGTAAAATTGACCTGCCTTATTACGTAACCGCACACGAAGTAGCGCATCAATGGTGGGGTCATCAAGTATCAGGCGCCAATGTAGAGGGGAGTGAAGTTATGTCTGAAACGCTTTCACAATACAGTGCGCTTATGGTGCTTGAAAAACGCTTTGGCCCAGAAAAGCTACGTAAGTTTTTAAAATACGAGCTAGATAGGTACTTAATGGGCCGCACTGGAGAAGCGTTTGAAGAGATGCCACTATATAAAACCCAGGCTCAGCAATACCTTCATTACAATAAAGGATCTGTTGTTATGATGGCGATTTATGATCGCCTAGGTGAAAAACGCCTAAACGCTGCCCTTAAGGCATTTTTAAATGAGTTTAGATATCAGTCAACGCCATACCCAACAACACTTGATTTACTAAGTTATTTAAAACAAGATGCAACCCAAGCTGAGCAAAACTTTATTGACGATCAGTTTAAATATATCACTTTGTATGAGCTGGAAATGAAAGAGGTTTCGATTTCAGACGAAGCCGACAGTGATGGCTTTTACAGTGTTACGTTAAACGTTGAAGCTGTTAAGCAACGTGCTGATGGTCAAGGTGAAGAAACAGAGCAGCCACTCGATGAGTTAATTGATATTGTGTTGTTTAGTGACGATCCTGAAAATCTACTCGCTGAAGATTTTGTGATTTACTCACAAAAACACCAAATAGTAACGGGCACTAATATCATTGAGTTAAAGGTAAAAGAAAAACCTTTATTTGCAGGGGTAGATCCGTACGTAAAACTGGTTGATAAAGACAATGTAAATAATTTGGCTAAGTTTTAATAGCTGAAACTAAACTTACTCAAAGGCCGCAATTTTGCGGCCTTTTTTGTGTAAAAAACTGTTTGAAATCTGTAAGGTTGGCTACATTTTTCGCACAGCTTTTTACTCATTATTTTACTGGTTTACTGTAAAGTTTATTTACTGAAAGTAAGTACCAAGTAAGGACAAACATGAAATCATTAATAATGGGGTTTGTAGTATTAGGCTTAAGCGCCTGTTCTGCGGTTACCATACAGCCACACGCTATGGCAAAAATTACAAGTAAAGCGACCTACGAAGATAGCCGTCCATTTTATTTATGGGGATTAGTAGGAGAGGAACGTGTGGATGTAAAACAGGTTTGTACAGATACACAAGCGGCTCAAATGCAGTCGCAGCAAACATTTAGCGATGGTGCGTTGAGTTTAATTACGCTAGGCATTTATTCACCACATACCATAAAGGTATGGTGTGAAGAGCAAAATACGCAGGAGGCGTTATGAATCTTAAATTAATTTTAGGCAGTATTACTTTTGCTATGTTAACTGGTTGCACAAATATTTACTTTGATAATGGTGTACCTGAAAAAGTGAATAACCAGTCGCACAATAGTTTTCAGTGGCATCATAATTTTGCTTTAGCTTTGTATGAGGGATCTGATGCGGTTGACTTAAGTGAGCATTGTCCACAAGGACAATGGCAAACGGTGCACACGTATAAGTCATTTAGTAATGGAGTAGCGGAGGTTGTAGTTAATCAGATAGGCCCGGCTTGGTACCCTAAAACAGTTGAAGTGAGCTGCACTAAGGTACCTTTTAAAGCTGAGTAGAGATTGATGCTGATTATTCGTATCGTAATGCTTCAATAGGGTTTAGCCTTGCCGCTTTAATAGCAGGGGCTAAGCCAAATATAATACCGATAAGTGACGTAAATCCGAACGATAGCATCACAGCCCAACCAGGTATGTAAGCATCCGGCATACTGGGAACCATAAACGAAATCAATGCGGCAGCACCATAACCTATAGCTAAGCCAATTAGTCCGCCAAATAACGATAGCACTACGGCTTCCACCAAAAACTGTAGCATAATAAAGCCGGGTGTTGCGCCCAATGCTTTAAGAGTGCCTATTACTCGGGTACGTTCAGTCACCGATACCAGCATAATATTCATTACGCCAATCCCCCCTACAACAAGGCTTATACCAACAATACCAGCAGTGATTGCTGTGGCGCTACCTGTAAACTTATCAACATTAGCACGGGCTTTTTCAGCGGTTTCAAATTCAAAGTCGTTTTCTTCACCGTCTTTTAATTTATGTAATTGTCGTAAAATACGCGTTATTTTAGCTAAAGTAAGCTCTTCATCGACCCCTTCTTTAAGTCTAAACATTATTTGCACGTTACTCGTGCTGCTAGCACCCTCTAACGCGCTCATGGTACTGATCGGAATATTTATATAATCATCTTGATCAAAGCCAAATAAGCTACCTTGTTTTTCGGCTACTCCAATGATCCTAAACCATTCGCCACCAAGTTTGATATATTCGCCTACGGGGTTATCGGGTAAATTTAACTTTTCAATAATAGAAGGACCAATGAACGCAACCCGACGGCGTTTTTCGTCATCTTCCGCGCGAATAAAGCGGCCTAATTCTGGAAACGTGCGGTATGCTTTTTGGTAATCTTGTTCGGTTCCCATCACGCGTGATGAATGGCTTTTATTTCCGTATTCAGCTCCGCCAGAAAAACGCCACGTAAACATAAGTGCGGTCAGTGTTTCGGCTTCTTTTATACGTGCTTTTAGTGTTAGAAAATCTGAGTAAGTCAGTTTTGCGTTTTTACCAACCATTTCTTGCTCGATGCTTGTAAATGGTTTGATTGAGGTTACATCGGGTGCCATGTCAGCAAGTTGATCGTTAATTTGTTTAGTAAAGCCCTGCATAACTGCAACCACAGTTATAACGGCTGCAACACCAATAATAATACCTAAACAGGTTAATGCGCTGCGCATTGCGTTGGCCTTAATAGCCATTAATGCTGCTTTTGTTCCTTCCATAATGGCAATGGCAGATTTAAACATGTTGTTTTTCTCCTTCGCCTTTTTTTACGTCACTTACGACCTTACCATCTACTAAGCGAATAACCCGTTGGCAATGGTCTGCAATTTCTTGCTCGTGGGTTACTAAAATAATAGTGTGCCCCTCATTATGCAGTTCATCAAACAAGGTCATTATTTCTGCTGTGGTCTTGCTATCAAGATTACCTGTGGGTTCATCCCCCAGTAAAATATGTGGTTTAGTTACTAATGCGCGAGCAATGGCTACACGTTGACGTTGTCCACCCGAAAGCTGACTTGATAGGTGATCAACTTTGTCGCCAAGACCAACGCGTTGCAATGCTTCAAGTGCTTTTTGTTTGCGTTGTTTTGCGGGTATAAAACGATAAACCAAGGGCTGCATTACATTTTCAAGTGCAGATGCGCGAGGCAGTAAGTTAAAGCTTTGGAAAATAAATCCGACGCTCTCATTGCGTTGATGGGCAAGCTCGGTTTCAGTCATACTTTTTACAAGCTTATCTTTTAAAAAATAATCGCCACTAGTGGGTGTATCTAAGCAGCCAAGTAAGTTCATTAAAGTTGATTTACCTGAGCCTGAAGGGCCAATAATGGCTACGTATTCATTTTCATTCATGACGATATTTACATCATCTAACGCTTTAAATACTTGCTCGCCCATTACATATTGTTTGTTAATGTGTTCTAACTTAATTACCGCAGACATTATAGTGTTTCCTCGCCTGCGTCATTTTTAAGTGAAACAACATCGCCTTCTTGCAGCTTGCTAATTGGTCGAGCGGGGCCAATAACCACATTATCGCCTTTGCTTAGCCCCTCTGTTATAGCTTGCTCAATGTCAGACGAAATACCAACACTTACTATTACTTTACTCACGGTATTATCGCTATTTAAGCGCCATACAAAGGTTTTACCCTCTTCTTTTTGTATTGCTTCAATAGGGAGCTTTAAACCATTTTCGGCAATACTGGTGGCAATTTCTGCTCGGCAACTCATACCTGCATAAAGCTGGCGATCTGTTGGGTCCAATAGTACTTTAACTCTAAAAGAAAGCCCTTGCGAACCTGGTTGGTTTTTAGCTGATGTACCAATATTAATTACTTTGCCGCTAAATGGTTTGTTAGGGTAGGCTGCGGCATAAATATCAGCTTGTTGATTTAGTTTTATGCTGGCTATATCTGTTTCATCAACTCTAAGCTCTGCTAAAATAGCGCTAGGGTCGGCAACAAGCATAAGGTCTGAACCAATAATATTAGTTGTGCCTGCAATAACTGTTTCACCCTCTTTAATATTAACCGATGCCAGTAAGCCACTCATTGGCGCTCTAAATACACTTTTACTTAGGCGATCTTGTGCAATTTGAAGCGACGCTTGCGCTTGGTTATATGACTCTTTGCGTGATTCGATATCTATTTTTGCTAGATCGCGAGCACTTTCGATATTTTCAAAGCTTTCTTGATTTCCTAATCCAACATCGTATAGCTCTTTTTGCCTTTTTAATTGGCGCTCTAAATTAGCAAGGCGAGTTTGGCTATGTTTTATTTCAATTTCGGTAGCGCGTAGAACGGCTTGGTTTCGGTTTACTTCTGATTCGAAGGCAGTTGTATCAAGGCGCATTAAAATATCCCCTTGCTTAACGCTTTGCCCTTCTTCTACAAATACCTTATCGACACGACCAGTTACCTCAGAGCGCAATTGCACTTGGGTATTAAAAACTAGATTGCCCGACGCCATGATTGAATCAGCAATATTCCCTTGCTCAACCTGCGCAATATTCACTTGGGCTTGCTTTTTATCACCGGTCACCTGCTTAGAGACGATTAGGCCTACAAAAGCGACTATAGCTATCGTTATTATTATTGCTTTTTTCATATATACATCTGTCCGTGAATAAGTAGCGCAGAGGTAAAATACCTCTGCTTATTAATTACATTGCGGCAATAATTGCCCAAATACCAAAAATAACGAGTGTTGGAAGCGCCGAGAAAAGTAACGCTTTATTTGTTGAAAAATTTGTCCAACATTTTAAGCCAACCATTCCTAGTCCAATCCCCCAAAGACTACTTAGCTTTAATGATTCTAGTAATGTATAAAATGCGCTACCAGGTTCTAACCCAACAACAAGCTGATTAATTGAATCAAAGTTAAATACTGCTGTTTGAGATATTTGATCGGTACTTGCACTAAGTACAAGCGCTATCGTACCTAAACTCAGAACAACATTTGGCATTATTGTCCAAATAGTAAAACCATACCAAGCACCATAGCTGTGCTCTGACTCTGGGTCTAATTTAGCAATGAGCATATAATACACAGCCATTATCGCGGCTATGATTGCAGTACCTAATACGATTGATATCATGCTAATCCATACTTGTATTCCGGCGTTTTGTTCAATGCTTTGGCGAATCATTTTTTGCTCGCCAATTGTTGCATCAACACTTGCAGCTGCAAATTGCTCGTTAATCAAAAACTGCATATCAACGGTAGAATAAAAAATATAAATACTCGCCATTGAAACTAAAGATATTGTTATAAAAGCAAGCCATGACCAACCTTTGGCGTGCTCAACACCATTGAAAGCTTTGCTTGGACTAATGTAAATATCGAGTAGGGCGCTAAATGCGTTAGGTGATTTCATTATTATTCCTTAATAACCTATATGTGATTTGGTAAACACTTGATACCAATGGATAGATTAATAATATAGGAAAAAGTATGTACTAATTTTATTCAATTGTAACCGATTGTTAACAAGGGTGGCATTATAAAAGTAATTAATAAAAGACGTATTGTTAAGCTCTATAGTTGCCAGATGGTTTTAATATGATTGAGCCATAAGGAGTGGAGCTTAATAATCACGTTGTTATGGCTGTATCTAATGCAAATACAGCCATTTATTTAATTAGCTATCAGATAAACTCAGACCGCTAGGGTTATCTGTTGCGATATACAATGCTTTTAGTTTTTTATCACCACTTTCGGTTTCAGTGAATTGCTGAAAAGAATAGTTTTTAGAAAAGCTTGAAAGGGTGTCAATAGATGCTTGGTTACTACTTTGCGTATAAGTAAGTTCTATCGCGCAAACCTTTCCTGCACACTCTAAGTCTTGCTGTAAAATGGTAACGTCTTTTAATTCATTTATAATAAATTCGTTTAACTTATCTTTACGTATCTGGGCAACTTCAGAGTATTCAATATCAGACATGCGTTGCAGTAATAGTGAAGTGTCATTTTTAAATACGTCATCTAATGCTTTTTTTGACACAAACTCTTTGCCATTTTCTGTAGAGACAAACTCATCAGAAAATACTTCAGCAGTTAAGACTTGTTGCTCTGGTTTATCTAACTGTTCTTGTGTTGTTGAATTGCTTTTATCGGTGATGGGCAACACGTTTTTACCTGTAGATAAAGTTTGTATGGGCTTCATATCAATTACTGGGATGTTTTTGTTGGATTCGATAGCTGATTGTTGAACCGATAGATTAGGCTCTGGTGAGTAATGTAATGTGAAGATAATCGCAAAACTAACTGCAATAACAGAAATAGTAATTAACACTTTATGTTTCATTTTTACTGTCCTTAGTAATCAAAAGCCTAAGCTTTGAAAAGTCCAATTCAACTTAACATAGTAAGAACCTACCTTCTAGTTATACAATCATGAATACTTAAACAAATTTGCCTTAGTATAAAAAAAAGGGCCAAATGGCCCTTCAGTTGCAGCAAGTAACACATGTTTGTTTATAGGCTGAAGTCTACAGCGTAAGCAACGTAAACTTTTACATCTGACTCATCCATATCAGTGTCTGATACGCCAAATGTGAATCCATCTTTTGATACAGACACACCGTAATCAATGATGTCTTCGTCACCAATAAAATCGCCAGAATAATGACCTATGTGTAAAGCCATTTCTGTACCATTGCTGCCTACGGCAAAGCCGTAATCAGCTGTCAAATAAAGTGAGTCGCCAAAGTCTGTACCGTCGCCACTTGCAGCAGAAGTAGCAAGCACTGATGCACCAAAGGTAAAGCCTTCAACACTGATGCTACCGTAAATTTCTGAAAAATCAGCATCTGCGCTTGATGCCGCGTCTGGGTAAGCATAATAAATGTAACCTACATCGTAACTAACACCTTCGCTAATATCGCCACCAAAGCCTGCGTAAAAATCTAGCTCGTAGGTCATTTCGTCAGCCCAAGATGCATTAGATACCCATGTACCAGCATAAAACCCAGATTCGTCAGCGTAATCAATACCACCAGAAATAGCAGCGTCGCCGCCAGTTTGTTCTTGTCCACGCCATAAGTAATTTGAAGTAGCTGCTACATTGGCAGACACTTCAGCATTTACTGCTGTTGATGTAAGTGACGTTGCAGCCATTAATGCCACGGCGCTAAAAGCGATTGTTTTTTTTAGTTTTAACATGTTCCATTTCCCGTTATATGATTTTTTGCATAGGAAGGCTTTTTATTATGAAGTACCGTAGCCTTTTGATTTATGCGTTTTTATTGTTTAACTGAGAATAGAATTGCACTGTGTGTGCCAGCTTGATTTATTTTGTTTTAAAATTAAATTTTATGTTTTATTAACAATGGCTTGCGTTTGGGGTGGGTGCTTTAGATTATGCGGAAGAAATATTTTATCGCACATCGCTGGTGCATAAAATAATCAAGCTGCACCATGAAAGTACAGCTTGTTTAGAATTATTTAGCCAAATATGGTGCGCATTAGACTAATTGTTTCGTTTACACTGCGGCCTTTTTGAACTTCGCTGATTATTGAGTCGCGTTTGCTACGAATATGCTCAGGAATATCATCGGCAGCCAAAGCGCGGTCAACTAAAATTTCAGCAGACTCTTTACCTCTGCGTTGTGTTTTACCCGTTTTAGTGGTGCTACGCTTTGGTTTATTAAGTAATTTAATATAGTTAGAGCTATCTGGTGTTTTGTTATCCGCGTAGTAAAAAAAGCACGGAATAAGCGCTTTAATTGACACTAATTGCTCTTCTAGTTCATTTGAAGCATTTGCCATTTTGTACCATGACATAGCTTGAATGCCTTTTACAATATCTTGCCAGTAACGCTCAAAATCACTATTTTTGAGTTTAGTAACCGCAAGCGCTGAGCATAATGCGTCTAAACGGCTATTTGTAATTGGCGTAAAAATATCAGGGCGACGCATTGCAAGTAGTCGTGTTGCCGGAGCAAGAGTTGGCTTTTCACTGCTATCAGTAAATATTTTGCTATAAGCAGCTACAAACTGTTGGTACTCGTAATGGGTAATGTCACCTTCAAGAGGAATATTAGCCAGTGCTTCATCAAACGCACCCGGTAAATCACCAATGAGTTGGTGGAAAACTTTAGCACTCTTAGTTGATGCAAACCACTCAACATCAAAATCGTAAGTGCTTGGATCAAGTGAAGCCATATGCTTGCCAGTAAAAGCAAGAAGGTCTTCAGGGATCATGTCTTTTAATGATTGCTCACGAATACTTTTTACGTAACTTGCTAAACGAAGTTGTTCATCAAGTGCAATAACATCTTTATGTTGCTCTATAAATACACTTACCACAGGCCAAGGGGCTACACGAAGCGTTTTAACTTGTAAAAAGCTGATAGCCGAAATAAGCTGATCATGCAGTTTTTTCAGAACAGGTAGCTGTTGCGGCTCAAGTAAATCGTAGTTAATACGGTCTCTGCTTGCGTTTAATAGCTCGTAACACCAAGGTAAAAAATCATCAGGATGGTTTTCTACTTTCACGGCCATAAGGTTAAGGCTTAATTCTGAAGATTGTTTCAGAATGTTCTGATAGATTTGATTTTCTTGCTCGCCTAGTGTCATTTTTGACGGTGAAATTAGCAGTTTTTTCATGCCTTGTAGATACTCCGGATTTATATATATGTATTAGCATTGCTTATTTTAGCTCAAATACACTAATAACAACAGCGCTGTCCTGCGCGCTGCATTATTATGGTGTTTAAAATCGGGGTTAATCTAACCAGCTCGGTTATTAATCAGCCTCTTCTAATATGAAGAGGCTTTCAACGGGCATGTTAAAGTTAGCTGCAATTTTAAGCGCTATAATGACCGACGGCGTAAATCGATTTGTTTCTACAGTGCTTATTGTTTTACGCGATACGCTTATAGCATCGGCAAGTTCTTGCTGCGAAAGCCCTGCCTCTTTACGAAATTTTGCTATGTTATTTTGCACTTTGACTCCTAATCACGGCTCTGCCAAAGTAATGAAGCACCATATACCAAAAGCATGATACTGAGATAAAGTATTGCCATAGTTGCATGCGAAACCTCGCTAGGTATTTCATCGCTTTTATAAAAAACGGCGATAAGGCAAAGTCCAAATGCAAAACTTGTATGTTTATAGGCATTAATGTCAATGTTGTTTAGAAACTCATCTTTATATGCATATTTAAAATACATTTTTAATGGGAAGTCTGCTTTAGTTATATAAATAGCTATTATAATTATATAAAAGAAAACGCTCATTCCAACAGTTAAAAGCCCTTCAATATGTTGGTCTTGTTTTATCAGTGAGTAAACACTGAGAAGTAAACAAACTACGCCAGCGCTTATACTAATCCATATATCATGACTCATGAATTGTTCTTCTGTTTTTATATTTTGCTGTTTCATAGTATTCATCCTGTAATAGTATTTGATTTCTTGTAACCTCTGGGTATCAATGTAACCTTGGGGTATCAATGAGTCAATTATTTTTTGTAACCTAAAGGTATCAAAATGTTTCAGGAACGATTCATATGAAATAAGTAAACTGTTTTTATGATCTTTTTTTATCTACAGCAATGCTTTTAGGCTTAACACTCGCTATGATAAAAACATAATTTGACCGCTTAAAGGACGAACATGAAAACCTTACTCAAAATTTTTGGTGTAATACTCTTACTCTGTATTGCTTTAATTGTCGCAGCGCCTTTTTTAATTCCTACCGATACCATTTTTAATAAAGTATCAGAGGAAGTTCAAAAAACGACGGGAAGAACGCTAACAATTAATGGTGACAAAACGCTTAGTGTGTTTCCTGCACTAAAGTTAGAGTTGAATGATGTCCACTTTGCTAATATGCAAACAGGTTCGCGAGCTGATATGGCAAGTATGCAGCAGCTGGCAGTACATATACCTTGGTTCTCGTTATTTGGCGGTGAGTTTAAGCTTGATAAGTTTGTTATTAACGAACCAGATATTTTATTAGAGACAGATAAAAATGGTAAAGCTAACTGGCAGTTGTTTGATGCTGTAGCAGAGCAACCAACAGAGCCTGGTGAGGCAATTAAGCTACCTGCTAGCTTTGATATTGAGCTGGGTGAGGTCGCTATTTATGGCGGTACATTTACATATCTAGATGGTCAAACGGGCGCCAAGCAGCAAATTAGCGATTTAGAGCTGGCTATTTTACTTCCTTCATTACGTAAAACCCTTGAAGTTAAAGGGGGGATTACCTATATGCAGGAGCGATTTGAACTAGATGCAAAACTTGATACGCCTGCAAAGGCAATTGAAGGGGCGACGTTTGAGGTTACTCAAAGCGTAGACTCTCGCTTGGTCGATCTTACGTTTAACGGCAGTATTGCTCGCCAAGGTAAAGATATAAAAGGCGAGTTAGCGCTAAGTGGCGACTCTGTTAAAGAGCTAGCGACTTGGCAAGGGGTAGACTTAAACGCTAAAGAAAATGCATTTAATGCGTTTAGTGTAAACGGTAAAATGCATCTCATGGATGATACGTTTAACTTAGAAGAGCTGATTGCTACCCTAGATGAATTAGAGATTAAAGGGAAAAGTGAAGTAAACTTAAGCAATAAACTAGCGGTTAATGCTGATATAGACCTAGGTATGCTTGATTTGAATCCCTACTTACCAGAGGCTGTCGCTAAACAGCAAGCGCCGCAAAATGAAGAACCTAAAGCCGCGCAGCCGATTGTTTGGGACGATACTAAAATTGATTTAAGCGCATTAAATGCACTTAATGCTAATGTAGTTATTCGCTCAAGCGGTTTAAAAGCTAACGATATTGAGCTAGGTGCTAATCAATTTACAGTCGATTTAAACAACAGCGTTGCTAAATTAAGCTTAGATAGCTTTAAAGCATATGAGGGCACTGGTAAAGGGGTTATCAACATAAATGCGCAGCAAACGCCGTATAAAATAAACACAAATTTTGATTTAGCCGACATAGACGCACAACCGTTACTCACTGATGCAGCTGGCTTTGATAAGCTCATGGGTAAAGGGTCATTAAATTGGAATTTGACCACAACTGGGCAAAGTCAAAAAACCTTTATTAATGCATTAAATGGTAAGGTTGGCTTTGAATTTGCCGATGGTGCTGTTAAAGGCGCAAACGTGGCTGAAATGGTTCGCAAAGGCAAAGAGCTTATTACGGGTAACCTTGGATCTGTGAGTGAAGGGCTAGATACGGGCTTTGAAGAATCAGAACAAACAGATTTTTCTGCGCTTACAGGTAGCTTTAATTTTATTAAAGGTGTTGGACGAAATACTGACCTTTCACTAATTAGCCCTCTGATTCGTATTTCCGGTGAAGGAGATGTGGATTTACCTCTTACTAAAGTTGATTATCGTTTGGTAACAGGGATTGTAGATTCAATAGAAGGTCAAGGCACTACCGATGACAGTACAGGCTTTAAAATACCGTTACGCATAAAAGGGCCATTTCACGATGTGGGAATTAAACTTGATGTAAGTAATGCCTTAAAAGATGAAGCAAAAAAGAAACTCGATGACGCAAAAGAAAAAGCGAAAGAGAAAGCCAAAGATAAAGTAAAAGATAAATTAAAGGGGCTATTTGGCTAAATAACCACTAGTAAAATAAACAAGGCACTTTTTAAGTGCCTTGTTTATTTTATAACCATTGAAAAAATAGTCACATAGCTTTACCAACGTTAATAAAATCCCCTCAGTCCTTAAATTAATTAAAAAATAACCTATCGCTACATGCTCAATGCTGGTACAATTGCCCGCCCTTAAGAGACAACTCGTTTGTTTTTGAGTGGGATTTAATCGAAATGTCTTGATTTTAAACAATTTTAAGACACGTTGTAATTACTACACCGGAGGTCATTAACATGATCCAAATGCAAACTCAGCTGGAAGTTGCTGATAACAGCGGCGCTCGCAAAGTGCAGTGTATAAAAGTCCTTGGTGGTTCACACCGTCGCTACGCAGCGATTGGCGACATCATTAAAGTTTCTGTAAAAGAAGCTATTCCTCGCGGTAAAGTGAAGAAAGGTGATGTTAAAAACGCGGTAGTTGTGCGTACCAGAAAAGGTGTTCGCCGTCCAGATGGTTCTCTGATCCGTTTCGACAGCAACGCGGCTGTTATCTTAAATGATAACTTGCAGCCAATTGGTACACGTATTTTCGGCCCTGTGACTCGCGAACTTCGTAATGACAAGTTCATGAAAATCGTTTCACTAGCCCCAGAAGTACTGTAAGGAGCCAATCATGGCAGCAAAAATCCGTCGTGGTGACGAAGTAATCGTACTAGCAGGTAAAGACAAAGGTAAGCGCGGTAAAGTGCTTTCAGTTGTTACTGAATCTGGTCGAATCTTTGTCGAAGGCATAAACTTGATCAAGAAACACCAAAAGCCGGTTCCACAATTGAACCAAGCTGGCGGCATTGTTGAGAAAGAAGCGTCTATGGACGCATCAAACGTTGCGATCTTCAACTCGGAAACGAGTAAAGCAGATCGTGTAGGTTTCAAGATTGAAGATGGTAAGAAATTACGTATCTTTAAATCTACTGGTAAAACTATCTAATAGTTGGAGTAGAATGATGGCGAAACTGCATGAAGTATATAAAGACAAAGTAGTTGCTGAGCTTCAAGAGAAGTTTGGTTTCAGCTCTGTCATGCAAGTCCCTCAGATCGAAAAGATCACATTAAATATGGGCGTGGGCGAAGCCCTAGCTGACAAGAAAATTTTAGATCACGCTGTAGCTGATTTAACTGCAATCTCTGGTCAGAAACCTTTAATCACTAAAGCACGTAAATCTGTTGCTGGCTTTAAAGTGCGTGAAGGCTACCCAATTGGTTGTAAAGTAACCCTACGCGGCGAGCGTATGTGGGACTTTTTTGAGCGTTTGGTATCAATCGCTATCCCACGTATTCGTGACTTCCGTGGCGTAAGTGCTAAGTCTTTTGATGGACGTGGTAACTACAGCATGGGCGTACGTGAACAAATCATCTTCCCAGAAATCGATTACGATAAAGTAGACCGTGTACGCGGTATGGATATCACTATCACTACTTCTGCGAAATCTGATGAGGAAGGCCGTGCGTTGTTAGAAGCGTTTAACTTCCCATTTAAGAAATAAGGGTAGGGTTATGGCAAAGAATTCTATGAAAGCGCGCGAAGCAAAGCGCACAAAACTAGTTGCTCAGTATGCTGAAAAGCGTGCTGCACTAAAAGCTATCATCAGTGATGTTAATACATCTGAAGATGATCGTTGGGACGCGGTACTTAAGCTACAAGCTTTACCTCGTGATTCTAGCCCTGCACGTCAACGTAATCGTTGTAACATTACGGGCCGCCCACATGGTTTCCTTCGCAAATTCGGCATGAGCCGTATTAAAGTTCGCGAAGCAGCTATGCGCGGTGAAATTCCTGGCCTTAAAAAGGCTAGCTGGTAATAGAATCATGGGAGTAAGACTATGAGCTTGCAAGATCCTATCGCGGATTTGTTCACACGTATCCGTAACGGTCAATCAGCGAAGAAAGTATCTGTAACGATGCCAACTTCAAAGCTGAAAGTAGCATTAGCTAAAGTACTAAAAGACGAAGGTTACATCGTAGACTACGCAGTTAACGGTGAAGTTAAACCTGAGCTTTCTATCGAGTTGAAGTACTTCGAAGGCAAAGCTGTAATTGAAAATATCCAGCGTGTAAGTCGCCCTGGTTTACGTATCTACAAGAAACGTGACGAATTACCGAAGGTAATGGGTGGTCTTGGTATCGCTATCGTATCAACTTCTAAAGGCCTAATGACAGACCGCGCAGCACGTAGTGCTGGTGTTGGTGGTGAAATCATTGGCTTTGTAGCTTAATCGGAGGGGAACTATGTCTCGCATAGCAAAGGCACCAATTAATGTTCCTGCCGGTGTAGAAGTTACATTGAAAGGCCAGGAAATCACAGTTAAAGGCAAAAACGGTGAACTTACTCGTACTATCAACGACGCAGTTGAAGTACAAGTTAACGACAACGTTATTACAACTTTACCTCGTGAAGGCGTAGCAAATGCATGGGCACAAGCAGGTACTGCTCGCGCTCTAATCAACAACATGGTTGTTGGTACGCATGAAGGTTACGAGAAGAAACTTCAGTTAGTAGGCGTTGGTTACCGTGCTGCAGCTAAGGGTAAAGTTTTAGACTTAACACTTGGTTTCTCACACCCAGTTAATTTCGCAGTTCCTGAAGGAATTACGATTGAAACTCCAAGCCAAACAGAAGTTCTAGTTAAGGGCGTAGATAAGCAGTTAGTTGGTCAAACAGCTGCTAACATTCGTGCATACCGTAAACCTGAGCCTTATAAAGGTAAAGGTGTTCGCTATTCAGATGAGAATGTACGCCGTAAAGAGGCTAAGAAGAAGTAAGGTAAGACGATGGATAAAAAAACAGCTCGTCTACGTCGTGCTAAACGCACTCGTAGAAATTATATTGAACAAGGCACAACGCGTCTTGTTATCCACCGCACGCCACGTCACATTTACGCTCAAGTAATTAATGCTGAGGGTAATGTACTGGCTGCTGCTTCTACTGTTGAGAAGGCTATTAGCGAAACAGTTAAAGGCACCGGTAACGTTGAAGCTGCGCAAGCAGTTGGCAAAGCGGTTGCTGAACGTGCGGCTGACAAAGGCATCGAAAAGATTGCTTTTGATCGCAGTGGCTTTAAATATCACGGCCGTGTGAAGGCGCTAGCTGATGCTGCGCGTGAAGCCGGTTTGCAATTCTAGGAGTAGACAATGGCTAACGTAGAAGCAAAGCAACAACAGCCTGATCTAGCTGAAAAGCTAATCGCGGTAAACCGTGTGTCTAAAGTAGTTAAAGGTGGTCGTATCTTTAGCTTTACTGCACTAACTGTAGTTGGTGACGGCGCAGGTAAAGTAGGTTTTGGTTATGGTAAAGCACGTGAAGTTCCAGCTGCTATTCAAAAAGCAATGGAAAAAGCACGTCGCAACATGATCAATGTAGACCTAAATGGCAATACATTACAGCATCCTGTTAAGGGACGTCATGCTGGCTCACTAGTGTTCATGAAACCAGCCTCTGAAGGTACTGGTATCATCGCAGGTGGTGCTATGCGTGCAGTACTAGAAGTGACTGGTGTTCAGAACGTACTATCTAAATGTTACGGTTCTACTAACCCAATCAACGTAGTACGTGCAACGATTTCGGCTCTTGAGAATATGAATTCTCCACAGTCTATCGCTGCAAAACGTGGCCTTCGCGTAGAAGAAATACTGGGGTAACCATGGCTAATCAAACTGTAAAAGTAACACAAGTAAAAAGCTCTATCGGTCGTTTACCGAAGCATAAAGCTACATTACGCGGTCTTGGTTTACGTCGTATCAATCACACTGTTGAGTTAGAAGACACAGCATGTGTACGTGGTATGATAAACAAGGTTTCTTACATGGTTAAGGTAGAGGGTTAATTTCATGCATTTGAATACACTTTCACCTGCTGCAGGTTCAAAAACTGCCCCTAAACGTGTTGGTCGTGGTATCGGTTCTGGTCTTGGTAAGACTGGTGGCCGTGGTCACAAAGGTCAAAAGTCACGTTCTGGCGGTAAAGTACGCGTTGGTTTTGAAGGCGGTCAAATGCCTATGCAACGTCGTCTACCTAAATTTGGTTTCACTTCACGCAAATCGTTAGTATCTGCAGAAGTTAACCTTTTTGAAATCGCTAAAGTTGAAGGCGATGTGGTAGACCTAAGCGCGTTACAAGCAGCTGGTCTAGTTAAAAAGAACGTTCTTTTCGTTAAAGTTGTTAAATCTGGTGAAGTTTCACGCGCTGTTACACTTAAAGGTCTTAAAGCCTCTAAGGGTGCACGCGAAGCTATTGAAGCTGCCGGAGGCAAGGTAGAAGACTAAGGAAGTACAAATGGCTAAACCAGGTCAAGATACACAAAGTGCACAAGGTGGGCTTTCGGAATTGAAGCGTCGATTACTCTTCGTATTGGGCGCTATCATAATTTACCGTCTAGGTTCATTTGTGCCGATCCCTGGGATTGACGCCGCTGTACTTGCCGATTTCTTCGAGCAACAAAAGGGCACCATTGTTGAAATGTTCAACATGTTCAGTGGTGGTGCACTTGAGCGAGCTTCAGTGTTAGCGCTGGGTATTATGCCGTACATCTCGGCTTCGATTATTACGCAACTATTAACGCATATGTATCCTCCGTTTATAGAGCTTAAGAAAGAAGGTGAGCAAGGGCGTAAAAAAATTAGCCAGTACACACGCTACGGCACGCTTGTGCTAGCTACTATCCAATCTATCGGTATTGCTACTAGCTTACCGGGCATGATGAACGGGTTAGTTGTTAATCCGGGTATGGGTTTCTATTTCACCGCTGTGGTGAGCTTAGTAACTGGTACTATGTTCCTTATGTGGTTGGGTGAACAAATAACAGAACGTGGTATCGGTAACGGTATTTCAGTTCTAATATTTGTTGGTATTGTAGCTAACTTGCCGTCTGCTATTGGTTCGACAGTCGAAATGGCGCGCCAAGGTGATTTGAATGTTTTTGTACTACTTATGGTTGCGGTTATAGTATTCGCTGTTACTTATCTTGTAGTGTTTTTCGAACGTGGACAACGTCGTATTGTTGTTAACTACGCTAAACGCCAACAAGGTCGTCAAGTATTTGCTGCTCAAAGCACGCATTTACCACTAAAAGTAAACATGGCGGGTGTTATTCCACCAATCTTTGCTAGTAGTATAATTCTGTTCCCTGGTACAATTGCTAGCTGGTTCGGCCAAGGTGAAGGTCCTGTCGCTGATGCATTACAAGCTGTTGCTACAACGTTGACTCCAGGTCAACCTTTGTACTCACTTGTATTAGCTGCGGCAATTATCTTCTTCTGCTTTTTCTATACAGCGTTGGTGTTTAACCCTCGTGAAACTGCAGATAACCTTAAGAAATCTGGCGCATTTATCCCAGGTATTCGTCCAGGTGAGCAGACATCTAAATACATTGATAAAGTGATGACACGCCTGACATTGGCAGGTGCTTTGTATATAACCTTTATCTGTCTGGTGCCCGAATTCATGACTATGGCATGGCAAACGCCATTCTATTTCGGCGGTACATCAATTTTGATTATCGTTGTTGTAATCATGGACTTTATGGCACAAGTACAGACTCACCTGATGTCTCATCAGTATGATTCTGTGCTGAAAAAAGCGAACCTTAAAGGCTACGGTCGATAAGGTCAGTTTACGGAGTTGAGCAATGAAAGTACGTGCTTCCGTTAAGAAAATATGCCGTAACTGTAAAGTTATTAAACGTGCTGGTGTAGTACGCGTAATTTGCAGTGAGCCTAAGCATAAGCAAAGGCAAGGCTAAGTAAACAGTCGTGCAGGCTGAGATTTCTCGGCCTGTGTTTTTAGTAGTGATTTGGTCTTCGTTTGAGTATCCTTACGGGCTTTTCAAACTTTTGATTACCAAATTCGAATATAGGAGATGTGTTAGTGGCCCGTATTGCTGGCATTAACGTCCCTGATCATAAACATGCAGTTATTGGTTTAACAGCTATTTATGGCATAGGTAAGACTCGCTCTAAGGCTATCTTAGCAGCGACTGGTATCGCCGAGACCACAAAAATCGGTGAACTTTCTGACGAAACACTTGACGTACTGCGTGATGCAGTTGGCAAGTACACTGTTGAAGGTGATCTTCGTCGTGAAGTTACATTAAATATCAAGCGCCTTATGGACCTTGGTTGTTACCGTGGCCTACGTCACCGTCGCTCTTTACCACTACGTGGTCAAAGAACTAAGACTAACGCGCGTACCCGTAAGGGTCCTCGTAAGCCTATTAAGCGATAAGGGGATAGTATTATGGCTAAGACACCAATTCGTCGTAAAAAGGTTAAAAAACAAGTTGCTGATGGTATGGCTCATGTTCATGCTTCTTTCAACAACACTATTGTAACGATTACCGACCGTCAAGGTAATGCACTATCATGGGCTACTGCCGGTGGTTCAGGTTTCCGTGGTTCACGTAAATCTACACCATTTGCTGCTCAGGTTGCTGCAGAGCGTGCAGGTACTGCTGCTCAAGAATACGGTTTAAAAAATCTAGAAGTTTTCATCAAAGGTCCAGGTCCAGGTCGTGAATCTGCTGTACGTGCTTTGAATGCTGCTGGTTACCGTATTACCAACATTACTGACGTGACGCCAATACCACATAATGGTTGTCGTCCACCGAAGAAACGTCGCGTTTAACAATAGGTTAGGAGAAATAACATGGCAAGATATTTGGGCCCTAAGCTCAAGCTGAGTCGTCGTGAAGGTACTGACCTGTTCCTTAAGAGCGGCGTAAGAGCTATCGACTCTAAGTGTAAACTTGAGACTGCACCTGGTCAGCACGGCGCTCGTAAAGGTCGTCTATCTGATTACGGTTTACAATTACGTGAAAAGCAAAAAGTACGTCGTATCTACGGTGTATTAGAAAAGCAATTCCGTAACTACTATAAAGAAGCTGCTCGCCTTAAAGGTAATACAGGTGAAAACTTGTTACAGCTTTTAGAGCAACGTTTAGACAATGTTGTATATCGCATGGGTTTTGCTAGCACACGCGCTGAAGCACGTCAGTTAGTAAGCCATAAAGCGATTCTAGTTAATGGTCGTGTTGTGAACATTCCTTCATACGTAATTACTCCAGAAGATACTGTAGTAATCCGTGAGAAGTCTAAGACACAAGCACGTATCATCGCTGCTCTAGAGTTGGCTGAGCAACGTGAAAAGCCGACTTGGGTTGAAGTTGACGGTAAGAAATTGGAAGGCAGCTTTAAGCGTCTACCTGAGCGTTCAGACCTGTCTGCGGACATTAATGAACAACTAATCGTCGAACTTTACTCTAAGTAAAGTTAAGAGTTAAGAGAGGATAAAATGCAGGGTTCTGTTACAGAATTTCTAAAACCAAGGTTAGTCGACATCGACGCTATAAACCCAACGCGTTCTAAAATAGTTTTAGAGCCATTAGAGCGTGGCTTTGGTCACACTCTGGGTAATGCTTTACGCCGTATATTACTTTCATCTATGCCTGGATGTGCAGTAACTGAAGTAGAAATCGACGGTGTATTACATGAGTACAGCGCGAAAGAAGGCGTTCAAGAAGACATCATTGAAATACTATTAAACCTTAAAGGTTTAGCAGTAACGTTAGAAGGCAAAGATGAAGTTTTTCTGACCCTGACTAAATCTGGTGTAGGCCCTGTTACTGCGGCTGATATTCAGCACGATGGCGATGTAACAATTGCTAATCCAGATCACGTTATCTGTAATTTAACTACAGGTAACAGCGAGATCAGCATGCGTATTCGTGTTGAGCGCGGTCGTGGTTATGTGCCGGCATCTAGTCGTTTATCCTCTGATGACGATGAGCGTCCAATTGGTAGATTGTTGCTTGATGCATCATTCAGCCCAGTTGAACGTATTGCGTACTCGGTTGAATCAGCTCGAGTTGAGCAACGTACAGATTTAGACAAATTAATCATTGATATGGAAACAAACGGTACATTAGATCCTGAAGAAGCGATCCGCCGTGCGTCTACTATCTTAGCTGAGCAATTAGATGCATTCGTAGATTTACGCGATGTAACTGAGCCAGAAGAGAAAGAAGAGAAACCAGAATTCGATCCTATTCTGCTTCGTCCAGTCGATGATCTTGAACTAACAGTACGCTCAGCAAATTGTTTGAAAGCCGAGCAAATTCAATATATCGGTGATTTAGTTCAGCGCACTGAGGTTGAGCTTCTTAAAACGCCTAATCTAGGTAAGAAGTCTCTAACTGAAATTAAAGACGTGCTAGCTTCACGTGGTCTTTCTCTAGGTATGCGCCTAGAAAACTGGCCACCTGCAAGTTTAGCTGAATAATCTAAATCACTATATTAGTTTAGTTAGAAGGATAGGGTCATGCGCCATCGTAAGAGTGGTCGTCAATTAAACCGTAACAGTAGCCATCGTAAAGCGATGTTCAGCAATATGGCAGGTTCTTTGGTGAAACATGAAATCATCAAAACTACTTTGCCAAAAGCGAAAGAGTTACGTCGTGTAATTGAACCTTTAATCACACTGGCTAAGACTGACAGTGTAGCAAACCGCCGTTTAGCGTTTGCTCGCACACGCGACAATGAAGTTGTTGGTAAATTATTCAGTGAAATCGGTCCACGTAACGCGGATCGTCCAGGTGGTTACACTCGTATTCTTAAGTGTGGCTTCCGTACTGGTGATAATGCACCAATGGCTTATATTGAACTAGTTGGTCGCCCAGCGACTAGCGAAGAAGTTCAAGAAGACGCACAGTCTGCAGAGTAAGTCTTAAAGAAACCTAAAAGCCGAGCTTATGCTCGGCTTTTTAATGCCTGAAATTTACAAATTAAACTTCTGCGTTATTATATTTACCTATTACCTATTACCTATTACCTATTACCTATTACCTATTACCTATTACCTATTACCTATTACCTATTACCTATTACCCATTTACCACTAATCTCAAGTGCTCCAAAACACAGCTCTATTACATTAATGATTCAGCGAAGTGAGTAGCATTACTATAAAAACGGTAACGTTAAACCTAAGAAAAATCATAAGCTAATATGGTTGTTACCATAATTACCTTTCAAATAAGCACTAGAAAGATATTTATCATCATACACTTAGTAAAATGGCGCTATTACATAAATAAAGCTTACTATTAGTTGTGTTTTTGAGCGTTTAGCTCAAATACTCATCGAACAGCATGTTTTTTCAAGTTTTCTTTAAAAAAGGGTTGATCTGTTTTCGGATCTCCCTATAATGCGACCCCACTGAGACGGCAGAGCAGGCAACGCTTAGCGA